>CP113924.1:465000-786666 GCA_029391995.1 Streptococcaceae bacterium ESL0729 | reverse complement strand
ATACCCCCAGTATACCCGACCTGAAGATTTTCGCGGAATGAAAGTGCCCCAGGTTCTCATGAGTGGTCACCATGAAAATATCCGCAAGTGGCGTCTTAAGGAAAGTCTTAAGAAAACCCTTGAAAGACGACCCGATTTACTAGAAGACTACGAGCCATCTGATGAAGAAAAGAAGATGCTCGCTGAAATAAAATCAGGATTATGATAAAATAGTACGGTAAATTCAAAAAAGTTAAAAACTTAGGTAGGCTTATAGCCTACTGTAGCTTATAAGCTAGTGATATTAGGAGAAAATGAAATGGAAATAATTCGTGATAAGGAATTTGTACAGACCTTTAACTATAATGCAAGGAATTTTGCCTATGAGGAGGAAAATGGGACTCCTGAAACTCGAGTTCACATTCAGATTCAACTGATAGAAGATGTGCCAGATCAAAGTGATGCTGATACTGTTTTAAATGCAAGTGTAGAATTCGTTGTGGTTCTTGAAAGCTTTATTGTAAGTGGCTACATTATGCAAAACAATATTTTAAAAAATAAAAAAGTTGTTGAGCAAAGTGAACTATCACAAGAAGACATGCAAGAAATTGCCCACCCCCTTTTGGACATGGTAAGACGACTTACGATGGAGGTAAGCGAGGTAGCCCTCGATCAACCTGGAGTGAACCTGCAATTTTAAGTTAATTGTGGCCTATAGAAAAACAGAGGATATATGAAGATTGCAGTAATCACAGATTCATCGGCCTTTTTGGAAGATGAATATAAGAATAAAGAAAATCTTTTCACCCTAGATATTCCAATTGTTATCGATGGTGAAACATATTTTGAGGGAAAAAATTTATCTAACGAAGACTTTTATAAAAAAATGTCTGAAACAGCTGAGTTGCCTAAAACATCTCAGCCTAGCGTAGCTGAACTTGAGGAGCTTTTGGCTAATCTTGAAAAAGAAGATTATACTCATGTGATTGGACTCTTCCTATCGAGGGGTATTTCAGGTTTTTATCAAAATTCCTTCTACCTGCAAAATGAGTTTCCAAATTTAGTGGTCAAATTTTTTGATACCCTAATTACCAGTGCCCCATTAGGTTACATGGTTGAAATCGCCCTAAATTCAATAGCAGCTGGAGATAGCTTTGAAGAGATTAGCCAAAAACTAGATTATGTCATCGAAAAGACAAGGGCTTATATCCTTGTTGATGACCTAAAGCACCTGGTTAAGGGTGGTCGCCTTTCAAATGGAGCAGCTATTGTTGGAAACTTGCTTTCAATTAAGCCCATTCTTGAATTTAACCGAGAGGGCCAAATCGTCGTCTATGATAAGGTTCGTTCCAGCAAGAAGGCCCTAAAGAAATTGATTTCAATCGTAAAAGAAGCAAGTCAAGAAGACGATTATCAGGTTTTTGTCATTCATTCAAATGCTCGCAAACTAGCAGAAGATGTTGCCCAAACCTTGGAAGAAGATGGGCTTGAAAATATTTCGATTGCAACTGTCGGTGCCATAATCGGTACCCACCTTGGAGAGAATGCTATTGTTCTTGCTATTTCACCAGTTATAAAATAAGGAGTTTTTATGATTAAAGTAATTATCGCAGGTTACAAGGGAAAAATGGGATCAACTGCTGTTAACATGGTTAAGGCTGATCCAGAACTTGAGCTGGCTGCCTTCGTTGATCCCTTTGCGGAAGAAAGTGATGTAGATGGTGTGCCCGTTTTTACCAAGAAGGAAGATTTGATTGGCTTTGACGCAGATGTTTGGGTTGATTTTACAACGCCAAAGGTTGTTTTTGACAATACAAAATTTGCCATTGAACAAGGTTTTTCACCGGTTGTTGGAACCACTGGATTTTCTGAGGAAGACATTAAATTCTTAAAGGATTTATCCCTTGAGAAAAAAGTTGGTGGTTTAATTGCACCTAACTTTGCGGTTGGGGCCATTCTAATGATGGAATTTGCTGCCAAGGCTTCAAAATACTTCCCAGATCTTGAGATAATTGAACTCCACCATGATAAAAAAATGGATGCTCCAAGTGGTACAGCCATTAAAACAGCTGAATTGATTGAAGAAAATCGTAAGTTTAAAAAACAGGGAGCAGTTGGAGAAGAAGAAAGCTTGCCTGGTGCCCGCGGGGCTGAATATTCAGGCTTTAGGATTCACAGCGTGCGACTTCCAGGTCTTATTGCCCATCAGGAGGTAATTTTTGGTGCCCCTGGTGAGGGCTTGACTATTCGCCATGACTCTTACGACCGCCAGTCATTTATGGGTGGAGTCAAGCTTGGGATTAAAAAAGTAACAGAATTAGATCAGTTAGTATATGGGTTGGAACATTTATTATGAGATTAGAAAATATGCCTGTTGAATTTCAGCAGGCTTTACCTATAATTGATAGGCTAAAATCTTCAGGCTATGAGGCCTATTTTGTAGGTGGAAGTGTGCGTGATGTCCTCCTTAAGAGAGCCATTCATGATGTTGACATAGCGACTAGTGCCTATCCAGAAGAAGTTAAGCAGATTTTTGAAAAAACGGTCGATATTGGGATTGAGCATGGGACCGTTCTTGTCTTGGCTGAAGAAGGCCAGTATGAGATTACGACCTTTAGGACAGAAGATGTCTATGTCGACTACAGGCGTCCAAGTGGGGTGACCTTTGTCCGTAATTTGGATGAGGACCTTTTGAGGCGGGATTTTACAATCAATGCCTTTGCCCTGGCTGAGGACGGGGTGATTATTGACCGTTTTTCAGGCCTTATGGACCTTGAAAATAAGTTAATCAGAGCAGTCGGTGTAGCTGATGAGCGTTTTAATGAGGATGCCCTAAGAATTATGAGGGCCCTGCGTTTTACGGCAAGTCTTGATTTTGACATTGAAGAGCAGACTTTTTCAGCCATGAAGACCCATGCACCCCTTCTTGAGAAAATATCAATTGAAAGAAGTTTTATTGAGCTTGATAAGCTTTTAATGGCCAATTTCTGGCGGAAGGGACTAACCAACTTCCTTGAATCAGGAGTGATTAACTACCTGCCAGGACTAGCTAACAGCCAAAGAGATTTGGAACAGATTCTTGTGCGAATTACTGATGAAGCCTTTCTTTTCTCAGAATCTGAACAAGTCTGGGCTTACCTGCTTTTAAACCTTCAAGTAGATGACTGCAAATGTTTCCTGAAGAAGTGGAATGTGTCAAATGACTTTATCAAAAGAGTTACTGATATTTGTAAGGCCTATAAAGTTGGTAAATTAAGGCCTTGGACTAGGCGAGACCTTTACCAGCTGGGATATGATTCCCTAAAATTAGCAGAAGACCTCTTTTTGGCAGAAGGAGAGCAGGTCAATCAGACCCTCTTAAATGATCTGGCTGAGGGTCTTCCAATAAAGTCAAAGGCCGAGCTTGATATTAATGGCCAGATTTTGATGAAGAATTTTGACCGCAAACCTGGAGTTTGGATTGGTCAATTAATTAGTAAGATTGAGGAGCTTGTGGTGGATGGCAATTTAGAAAATAAGCAAGCCATTATTTTAGCCTACCTCAAAGAAGAAATGAAAGAAGATATATATGAGTGACTTTCGTGTTGAAGCCCTGACCAAATCAGTCGGTGATAAGACGGTCTTTTCAGACCTCTCTTTTATCATCCATGATGATGATAAAATTGGACTTATCGGAGTCAATGGGACCGGTAAAACAACCCTCTTAAATGTGATTTCAGGTCATTCGGGATTTGATGGGGATAAAAATCCTTTTCTCCATCCCCATGATTACAAGATAACCTACCTGACCCAGGAGCCTGATTTCAAGGAAGATGATACCATTCTTGATGCAATCCTTGATGAGACGCTTCCCCAGATGGCTATTATCAAGGGCTATGAAAAGGCCCTCGAGCGTCTGACAGAAGATCCCATGAATGAGGACCTGCAAGGTCAGCTATCTAAAAGGGAGGAAGAGGTCTCTTCAAACAATGCTTGGAGCATTGAGCAGGAGGTCAAAACCGTCCTTTCAAAGTTAGACATAACAGATACCTCTAAGAAAATTTCAAGCCTTTCAGGGGGACAAAAAAGAAGGGTTCAATTGGCTCAGGCTTTGGTCAACCCAAGTGATTTATTATTGCTAGATGAGCCGACCAACCACCTGGATGTGGAAACCATTGCCTGGCTGCAAAATTACCTGACTAGTCTTAAAAGGGCAGTTCTTTTCATCACCCATGATCGTTATTTCCTAGATAATGTGGCCAACCGTATTTTTGAATTGGACCAAGGTGGTGTCATTGAGTATCAAGGAAACTACCAGGATTACTTAACTCAAAGGGCAGAACGAGAAGAAGCAGAGGCCAGCCAGCAGCACAAGAAGCGTCAGCTTTTCAAGCAGGAATTAAGCTGGATTAGAAAGAGTCCTCAAGCCCGAGCCACCAAGCAACAGGCTAGGATTGACCGCTTTGAAAGCCTAAAGGACAGCATGACCTCTGATAATTCAGAAAACCTGGAAATAAATCTTGCTACAAGTCGCCTGGGTAAGAAGGTGGTTAAGCTTGAAGATGCTAATTTTTCTTACCCTGACAAGAAGATTTTTTCTGATTTTGATCTTCTCTTACAGGCAGACAGCCGGATTGGAATCATTGGTGACAATGGGTCAGGAAAATCAACCCTTTTAAATATTATTAACGGCGATTTAGAGCTTGATTCAGGGCTTTTAGACATTGGTGAAACTGTAAAAATTGGCTATTTCTCCCAAAATATCAGGGGACTTGATGAGTCAAAACGGGTAATCAACTTCCTAGAAGAAGTAGCAGCGGCCTCAACCAATAAGACTGGTGAGATGACGTCTGTTGTCAACCTCCTTGAGCAGTTCCTCTTTCCTCGTTCAACCCACGGAACCCTTATCTCAAAACTTTCAGGTGGGGAGAAAAAACGCCTGTATCTTTTAAAAATTCTTTTGGAGCAGCCTAATGTTCTTCTTTTGGATGAGCCGACAAATGATTTAGATATCGCAACCTTAACCGTCCTTGAAGACTTTTTAGCAAGCTTTCCAGGAGCCGTTATTACAGTTAGCCATGACCGTTACTTCCTTGATAAGGTGGCCTCACAGCTATTAATTTTTGATTCGGGAACTATTAACAAGTACCACGGCAATTATTCGACTTACCTTTTGAGCAAGGTCGACAAACCTCTTGAAAAAATTGAAGAGGCTCCTCTTGAAAAAACAGCCAAGGTCAAGGAGAAAAAGGAGCGTCTTTCCTACTTTGAGCAAAAAGAATGGGCCACCATTGAAGATGAGATTATGACCCTTGAAGAACGAATTTCTGAGATTGAAACTGAGATGAATGAAAATGGTAGTGACTTTGGTAAACTCTCAATCCTGCAAAAGGAACTAGATGAGGCCAATGATACCCTGCTTGAAAAGTATGACCGCTATGAGTACCTAAGTGGCAAAGCTTAAAATAAATTAGATATAAGACAAGACATGACATAAGGAGGAAGCATGACCAAGGCGGATAAAATTTTTAAGGAAAATATTAAAAATATCCTTGATAATGGGGTTTGGAGCGAGCAGGCTCGTCCCCGCTATAAAAATGGGGAGACAGCCAACAGCAAGTATGTAACCAACCAATTTGCTGAATATGACCTATCAAAGGGCGAATTTCCAATCACAACCCTCCGTCCCATTCCCATTAAAACAGCCATCAAGGAGATTTTTTGGATCTACCAGGATCAATCAAATGACCTTGACCTCTTGAGGGACAAGTACAATGTTCACTACTGGGATGAGTGGGATATTGGGGATGGAACCATTGGAGTTCGCTACGGGGAGACCGTTAAAAGACACGGGATTATCACCAAGCTCTTAGAAGGTTTGGAAAAAAATCCTTGGAATCGCCGTAACATTATTAACATGTGGCAGTATGATGACTTTGAGGCCAGCCCAGGTCTAAATCCTTGTGCCTTTCAGTCCATGTATGATGTTCGTAAGCTTGGAGATGACATTTATTTAGATGCAAGTTTAATCCAAAGGTCAAGCGACATGCTAGTGTCCCATCACATTAACGCCATGCAGTATGTGGCCCTTCAAATGATGATTGCCTGCCACTTTGGTTGGAAGCTTGGAAAGTTCTGCTATTTTGTTAATAATTTACACATCTACAACAATCAATTTGAGCAGGCTGATACCCTCTTAAATCGTAAGGAAACTGACTGTAGCCCCCGTTTAATCCTTCATGCAGCTCCTGGAACCAACTTCTTTGACATTAAACCAGAAGATTTTGAACTAGTTGATTATGAGCCGGTTAAACCACAATTAAAATTCGATTTAGCCATCTAAGTTATTCTTGTAAGCTCTGTTTACTTACTTAAAGGAGATAAACCATGTTTGCAAATTCATATAGGAAATTTTTAAGTAAAATTTCTAGCAGTGCACAATCACAGGAGACACCTCTTTGGGTCAGAAAAATCCTCCTTTGGCTGATAGGTTTACCAAATATTTTCAAGGTCCTAATAGGTCTATGCATAGTAGTTGTGGCCCTTCTTGTGGCCTTTGTAGTTGTCTACATAAGCATCTTTACATCATTTTTGTTTATTGGAAGCCTTATAAGATTTCCTAAGGCAAATCTTATAATACTAGCAGTTATAGCCAGCCTTTTTGCCTTTTCCTATTATTTTAGGAGAAAAAAATAAGTCTTGCTATTGTTTTATGGCCTTAATTAATCATATAATAGACTTACTTGATAAATGAGATGGCAAAGGAGATATGATGATTATAGGAATTTTAGCTGAGGACAAGACTGGTCTAATCGGAAAGGATGGAAGCCTACCCTGGCATCTACCAGCTGAGTTGGCCCACTTTAAAAAAACAACTCTTGATGATGCCATCTTAATGGGACGGACAACATTTGAGGGGATGAATAAGCGGACTTTACCAAGGAGAACAACCTTGGTCCTTACCAGTGATTCAAATTATGATCCAGGGTCAGATGAGATTCTTGTTATGAACAGTAAAAGTCAGGTACTTGATTGGTACAAAAATCAAGATAAGACCCTCCATGTAATCGGAGGAGCTCAGGTTATTCAGCTGTTTGAAGGTGATATTGACCGCTTTTACAGGACCATTATTGACGCAGAGCTTGAAGGAGATACTTATTTTCCTAAAAACTTTGATTGGACGCAGTTTGAGCTTGTGAGTGAGGAAGCTTACAGGCGGGATGACAAAAATATGTATGATTTTGTCATTCAAGTTTTAGATAGAAAAAAATAATTAATAGCAAGCAAGTAATAGAAAGAGGTCTATATGACAAGTGATAAAAGCAGTATAAATTGCTCTTTTTGCGGAAAAAATCAAGATGAAGTTAAAAAAATTATAGCAGGAAGTGGCGTCTACATCTGTAATGAATGTGTTGATTTGTCAATGGAGATTCTTCAGGAAGAGATTCACGACGAGGCCATGGCTGATATTGATGTCAGCAAAAAACCTCGTGAAATCATGGAAGACTTAAATGAGTATGTAATCGGTCAGGAACGTGCCAAAAGAGCCCTTGCAGTTGCTGTTTACAACCATTTTAAACGAATCAACTTTAGTCAAAGTTCACTTGATAACTCAGTGGAGCTGCAAAAATCAAACATCCTCTTGATTGGGCCAACAGGGTCAGGAAAGACCTTCCTAGCCCAAACTTTGGCAAGGACCTTAAATGTTCCCTTTGCCATTGCTGATGCGACAAGTCTTACTGAGGCAGGTTATGTGGGAGAGGATGTTGAAAATATCCTCTTAAAGCTCCTTCAGGCCAGTGACTTTAATGTTGAGCGTGCAGAACATGGGATTATTTATGTCGATGAGATAGATAAGATTGCTAAAAAGTCAGAAAATGTTTCAATCACACGTGATGTATCAGGTGAAGGGGTCCAACAAGCCCTTCTTAAGATAATTGAGGGTACAGTTGCAAGTGTTCCCCCGCAAGGAGGGCGCAAGCATCCTAATCAGGAGATGATTCAGATTGATACCAAGAACATTCTCTTTATCGTGGGTGGTGCCTTTGACGGGATTGAAGATATTGTTAAATCTCGTCTGGGTGAAAAGATTATTGGATTTGGTTCTAACAATAAAAAGCTTGATGACGGTGCAAGCTACATGCAGGAGATTATCTCTGAAGACATCCAAAAATTTGGGCTTATCCCCGAATTTATCGGACGCCTTCCTGTAGTCGCAGCCCTTGATAAGTTGACAGAAGAAGATTTAATTCATATTTTAACCAAGCCTAAGAATGCCTTGGTTAGACAGTATAAGAAGCTGATGGAATTTGATGGAATTGAGCTTGACTTTGAAGATGGTGCCCTTGATGCCATTGCCAAAAAAGCCATTGAAAGAAAGACTGGAGCCCGTGGCCTTCGCTCAATTATTGAAGAAGTGATGATGGACCTTATGTATGAACTTCCAAGCATGGAAGGAGTTCGCGAGGTTATCATTACCAAAGATACAGTTGACGGTGAAGACGAGCCAATTTTAGTAAAAGAAGACGAAGCTTCTGAATAAGCTAGGGCACTTGTGTGCCCTTTCCGTCTTTTTATATAATTAGAGAGAAAATAAAAAAATGAATAAACATAATGCAGAAATTGTAATTAGTGCTGCTTCAAGCAAGCAATATCCTGAAACGGATATGCCTGAGATTGCCCTTGCTGGTCGCTCAAATGTCGGAAAATCAAGCTTTATTAATACCTTACTTAACCGTAAAAATTTAGCCCGTACTTCAGGAAAACCTGGAAAAACTCAACTTCTAAATTTTTATAATATCGATGATACCATTCATTTTGTTGACGTGCCAGGTTACGGCTATGCTAAGGTTAGTAAGTCTGAGCGTGCTAAATGGGGCAAGATGATTGAAGAGTACTTAACCACCCGTGATAATTTAAGGGCTGTTGTAAGTCTAGTTGATTTGCGTCATGAGCCATCTGTTGATGATGTACAGATGTATGAATTCCTAAAATACTACGGAATTCCAGTAATCTTGGTTGCAACCAAGGCAGATAAAATCCCTCGTGGTAAATGGAACAAGCATGAAGCTGTCATTAAAAAGGCCCTTCAATTTGACTCAACTGATGATTTTATCATCTTCTCGTCAGTCGATAAAACAGGTTATGATGAAGCTTGGGCTGCGATTGAATCCTTTGTAGATTCAAAATAGGCCCTAAAATTAATTATTTAATATCCTAAGGGATCAGGAGGAAGAGTTGATGGCAGGTAAAAGATTTAATTATTCTTATAAGGTCTTACTTATTTCATTTATGTACTACACGATTAGTGGTCTAGGTATGTCCATGTCCATCAAGGCAGATATTGGAGTCACCTGCTTTAATGCCTTGATTTTGTCTCTTTCTGATATTTTTTCCATGAAGGTTGGAAGTATGTCCATGCTTGCAAATATCAGTTTTTTAATCATGTGCTTTTTACTTGACCGAAAGAAAAATATCTATCAGTACTTGCTCATGCTCATAGCCCAGCTTTGTTTTGGATCAGTTGTTAATTTTTTCCTCTACAATCTTCTGGGTGGCTTTGTTTTGACCAATTATTTCTTAAAACTTGCTCTCTTCTTCGTGGGTCTTTTCGTTACTTGCTTTGGCGTGGGACGGGTTCTCTATTATAAGGCGCTCCAGTTTCCCATTGAGAATTTTTGTACGCTTTTAGAAAGAAGAAGTAAGCATTCAATGAAATTTTACAGGTATGGAATTGATGTGATAGGAGTGAGTGGGTCTTTAATCCTATCTTTTGCCTTCAGCCTTCCCATTTATATTAGGGAGGGGACAATCATCTCCCTCTTCCTTTTCTCCCATATCATGTCTTGGTCATACGGACTCAGGGGAGCCCTTGAAAAATAAGATTTCTTTAAACCTCTTTTAAAAATAAAGGAGGTTTTTTGTTAGCTTCTTACTTTGTTTTCGTATATGTAGATAGGCCATTTTTAGGATAGACTTAAAAATTGGTAAAAATTTATGGAGGATACTATTTGCAGATACTTAAGAAGAAATTTAGATTTAAGGGTTCAGTCCTATTAACTGGCTGCCTTGTTTTAGGCTTTTCAAGCCTTTGTGTAGGAGAGGTTGAGGCAGCTCCTGTTGGGGATGATTACCCCTCCTACTGGAAGTCTTATCCCGTTGGTTCACTAGTTGCAGATACTTATGGCATGTACGTTCGTCAGTGTACATCATTTGTTGCCCATCGCCTGGATAAGATTAATGGTTTTATGCTTCCAAGGGGTTATGGCAATGCCAACACCTGGGGCAATACGGCTCGTAGCCAGGGTTTTGTGGTTGATAACAAGCCGGCTGTGGGTTCTGTTGCCTGGTGGTCATCCATGCATGTGGCCTGGGTGGCTGAGGTAAGCGGGGATAGGGTTTTGATAGAGGAGTATAACTACGGCTACACGGGGAACTACAAGTCCCGCTGGATTAGTAAGCATGATGTCTCGGGTTTTATCCACTTCAAGGACCTCACAAATGCCATTGGCCCAACCAATCCAAGTCCTAGTCCTGATAACTCTCATAAGCTTGCTCCGAGCGGTCTTTATCGCTTTAAAACAAGCTCTCACGTTAGGGCTGAGCCAAGGCTTTCAAGCCCCTCTCTTGCCAGCTATTACCCAGGTGATACAGTTATCTACGACCAACTTACTCAGGCAGATGGCTACTTGTGGATTTCCTACATTGCAGGCAGCGGCAAAAGGAGGTATATTGCTGTCGAACAAGTGGATTCACAGTCCCAGGTTCCAGCAAATTCCCATCCAGTTCAAGGCCTAAATTATGTCTCCCACATATCAAATGTTGGCTGGAAGGACTGGGTGTCAGACGGAGGATTCTCTGGAACAGACGACTTCAGAAATATGGAAGCCTTGGCCCTTAGGGTTGAAAATTTTGGTCTGTCAGATTCAATTGAATATCGAGCCCACGTAGCAAATGTTGGCTGGCAGGGATTTGTAAAAGATGGCCAAATGGCTGGAACTACGGGTCAATCAAAGGCCATGGAGGCAGTTGAAATCAGACTTACAGGAGATTTAGCCAAAAATTATCATGTCATGTACCGAAGTTTTCTCAAGGACTCTGGTTGGCAGGAGTGGACAAGTAATGGTGGTCTGTCAGGAACAGTAGGCCAGTCCCGACCTATTTATAATTTTCAGGCCCGTTTAATCAAAAAGTAGCCTACAAGGCTTAATTAATTTATTTAGATTGACTTATAGGGCTTACTGGTGTAAGCTAGCTGAGGATTCTTTACCTATAATCCGTCTATCCTAGTATGTTACTAGTAAGATTATGAGGGTAAAATTAGTAAAAAATTCTTAGAAAAGGGAGAGCTTATATTATGAAAATCAGGCTTCTAATATCCTTATTAGTAAGCTTATTGCTTCCTTTACCAGCCAGCCTAGCCAGTAACTTGGCTGAAATACCTACATTCATAAGTATCTTAGTAAGTTTTCTAGTAGTCTATCTTATTTTACTACTCCTTAAATTTTTAAATCAGGCATTTATTCAGACAGTTTACCAGTATTTGGAAGGGCAGAAGTCCCTTACTAGGAGCCGGAAATTTAAGGGGACTTATATATCCTTGAGGTCTCAAAGGGAACTTGTCCAGCAATTCTATAGTCCCTATGATTATATTTTAGATCATCCTTATATTGTTGATAAAAGTGGTAGTCAGGGAGCTTTAATTTATTTGACCAAGAAGAAGCTGGCTAGTCATGCAAGTCAAAGGAAATTTACAAGGCTTCCTAATCCACCAGGCTGGGAAAAAATAGATAATAGCCGAGTTGGGCAGGTTTATCCCTATCACAGAACCCACTTACTTCCCTTTATTTTTAGTCAGAGCGAAGGACTTGACATGCCTTTTTTACTGATAACGGGCAGCTCTTATTTGAATCATGGTGACCTCCTAAGTCTTGATATTGTTACCAGTCACGATAAGAGGGAGCGTCATTCCATTCATAGGCGTGCTGAAAGTATTAGGATAAACAACAGGGAGCAGAAGCTTTTGGTTAATCGTCCAACTTTAGATGCTACTTTTGAGGGAAATTTAAGGTATTCCTTGGCTGATATTGAAGCCTTTGCCAGCGAATATATTAAAAAATCCAAGGGCCGACATGTTTTTTGTTATATGGTTGTTTGTAATTATGATAAGGACCCATTGATTCCAGCATCAGTAAATATTTTCTTCCAAAATGTTAGCCAGAAAAGGACTATCTTAAATATGGAGCTTGAAAATATTCACTTATAACCAAGTTAATTTTAAAAAGTAGTTGACAAATTGCTATAATTTGCTATACTTAAAAAGTTGAAAGCAGAAGCAGAAGCTTCTCGCCTAAGTGTGGATAATGCTGGGCTGAGATCAGGATTATCTTTACCCGTTAGGTAAAGAATAAAAGCGAGCTTTCAATTGAAGGCTCGCTTTTTCTTGCTTGAAACTAAATATTTAATTGGTAAGGAGAGATATCATAGCAAAAGATTTGTTTATGAACGGACAGATTCGTGCTCGCGAAGTTCGTTTAATTAGTGCAGATGGTGAACAACTTGGTATTGTTCAAACTTCAGACGCCTTGCGTCAAGCTGGAGATTTAGATTTGGACTTGGTATTAATTTCACCACAAGCTAAACCGCCTGTAGCGAAAATCATGGACTTCAGTAAGTTCAAATTTGAGCAAAAGAAAAAATTAAAAGAACAGAAGAAAAATCAAACAGTAGTTACTGTCAAAGAAGTTCGTTTAAGTCCAGTAATTGACAAAAATGACTTTGATACTAAATTACGTCAAGCTGAAAAATTCCTTGCAAAAGGAAATAAGGTTAAGGTTTCAATCCGCTTCAAGGGTCGTATGATTACCCACAAAGAAGTTGGACAGAAAGTTCTTGATGACTTTGCCCAAGCGACTAAAGAAATTGCAGTCGTTGAGCAACGTGCAAAAATGGATGGACGCTCAATGTTTATGCAACTAGCTCCATCAGCAGACAAAAAATAATTCGGAGGAATCATAAAAATGCCTAAACAAAAAACTCACCGCGGAAGCGCAAAACGTTTTAAACGTACTGGTAGTGGAGGACTAAAACGTTTCAGTGCTTACACTTCTCACCGTTTCCACGGAAAAACTAAAAAACAACGTCGTCACCTTCGTAAACCATCAATGGTAAGTTCTGGTGACTTCAAACGTATCAAAGCAATGCTTACACAAATGCGTTAATCAGAATTCATTTGTAAGAAACTTAATTAAAGAAATACTCGGAGGATATATATAAATGGCACGTGTTAAAGGTGGCGTTGTAAGCCGCAAACGTCGTAAACGTACTCTAAAACTTGCAAAAGGTTACTATGGATCAAAACACACATTGTTCCGTACTGCTAAAGAGCAAGTAATGAACTCATACAACTATGCATACCGCGATCGTCGTCAAAAGAAACGCGATTTCCGTAAACTTTGGATCGCTCGTATCAATGCAGCAGCCCGTATGAACGGACTTAGCTACTCTAAGATGATGCACGGTTTAAAACTTGCTGAAATCGAAGTTAACCGTAAAATGCTTGCTGACCTAGCTGTTAACGATGCAGCAGCTTTCACTTCTCTTGCAGAAGCAGCTAAAAAAGCTCTTGCAGCTTAAGCATTATTAGGTCAACAAAAACCTGCCTAGGGCAGGTTTTTTTGCATACTAATAGTTTCTATTTTGTTATCAATCTCTTTTGTGGTAGAATTACTTTGTCTAAATGTTTAGACATGTCTTCAGGGCGGGGGTCGTTTCCCCACTGGTGGTAAAGTCCATGAACCGAAATTTTCGGCCGAACTGGTAAAATTCCAGTACCAACTGTTAAAGTCAGGATGAAGAGGAGACAAGGAAAAATTTAATATCACTTTATTTTTTTGCAAGTCTTCTAAATAAAATTTAGGAGGAACCCATGAAAGATACCAAACGTCTGGCGTATATCGCCATTTTAAGTGCTGTTTCCACAGTTCTTATGATTTTCCCACAGTTTCCGATTATTCCAGGAGCTGATTTCTTAAAGGTTGAGTTTTCAATCATTCCGATTATGATTGGTTATTTTATCTTCGATTTAAAGACAGCCTATGTGATTATTCTTTTACGGTCACTGCTCAAGCTGCTCATTAATAATGAAGGTGTAAATACCATGATTGGACTTCCCATGAACATGCTTGCTGTAGGAGTTTTTGTAACAATTTTTGCCCTTATAGCTGGTAAGTCTTTTGGTGGACGTAAATTCATTCTGGGTGGGATTGGTGCAAGTCTTGTAATGACCCTTGCCATGGTTCTCATGAACTATTTTTATGCCATTCCCTTGTATGCCAAGTTTGCAGGTTTTGATATCAAACAATTTATCGGTGTAGGTAAGTATTTACTTGCCATGGTTGCACCTTTTAACCTTGTCCAAGGTCTTATATATACAGGGAGTCTTGCTCTTATTTTGGGTGTTGCCAAACAGCTTCCAATGATGGAGAAGGGTCTCAAATAAATAAAAAGCTAGAATTTTTGTCAATTCTAGCTTTTTATTGTAATGATTTTACATAGATTTTATATTGAGTTATAAGTTTACTTAAAATTTACTTAACATTTACTTATTCTTGAAAGTTTTTTTGTGTTTTTTTAGGAAAAATAACTGAATATTTAAAAGGATAGTGATATAATTGTCGAGTAAATACTTATATTTTATGAAAAACGTGTACTTATTGTTAAGAATATGTACTAAAAAGAGCGGAGGAAGTTTTATGCTAGAAGTTATCGATATCAATAAGACATTCGATAATGGATTTGAAGCCCTAAAATCAATTAATTTTAAGATTGAAACTGGGGATTTGGTTTGTTTATTGGGTCCAAGTGGTTGTGGTAAATCAACCATCCTAAATATTATAGCTGGTCTTTTGAGCCCAAGTAATGGTGATATAAAATTTGATGAAAGGTCTGTGGTTGAAGTTGAGCCTAAGGATAGGAATATCGGCTTTGTCTTCCAAAACTATGCCCTTTATCCCCACATGACCGTTCTTGAAAACATCATGTTTCCCCTAACTGTGGGAGCTAAGAAAAAAGATAAGGCTGAGGCCCGTGCCATTGCTGAAGAGTACATGGCTCTTACCAACATTGAAGAGTTGGCTGATAAAAAACCTGGTACTTTGTCAGGCGGACAGCAGCAGCGGGTAGCCATCACTCGTGCCCTTGTCCAACAGCCAGAGGTTCTCTTATTGGATGAGCCCCTAAGTAACCTTGATGCAAGGCTTCGCCTTAAAATTCGTGAAGAAATTCGCCGCCTGGTTAAGGAAGTTGGGATTACAACAATTTTTGTAACCCATGACCAGGAAGAAGCCCTTTCAATCAGTGATAAGATTATTCTTTTGGATCAGGGAATTGTCCAACAAAATGATGATCCGCAAAATCTTTATTTGGAACCAAATAACCTTTTTGTGGCTAAGTTCATTGGTAATCCAATCATTAATACCTTTGATGTTGAGGTAAAAGATGGCCTTCTTAGCTTTGATGGTTACTCACTTCCGCTAACAAAGTTTGAAAATTCAAGATTTAAGACTCAACTTACTGACGGAAAATATGTTTTAGGTATTCGTCCTGAGGATGTAATCCCAGTTGAAAATGGAATTTTCACTGCTGAAATAAGCCAGGTTGAGTTAATCGGTCGTGAGCGTATTCTTAACTTCTTCTTAAATAATGACCGCCTGAAATCAATCGTAAGTATAGAACAAGCAATTGAAGTAGGACAAAACCTATCTTTTGACTTTGCTTACAATAAGGCCTTTATTTTCAAAGAAGATGGTGAAAGGGTTTATTAATGTTTAAAAAATATAAGCCAGAAAATCAGCTCAAGGCTTGGTTATTCTTACTACCATCTTTGGCTGTAATCTTTATTTTTAATATTTATTCGCTCTATAAATCTTTCATGCTTAGTTTTCAAAAGGGAAACCTCTTAAATCATAGCTATGCAGGGGTTGATAACTACAAGAAGGTCATCCAGGATCCAGTTTTTCATAAGGCCTTAAAAAACACGGCCATTTATGCCTTTTCCGTGGTGCCAATAGCCCTTATCCTCTCCCTTGTTATTGCTTGGATAATTTTTGAAAAGGTTAAGAATAAAAGTCTCTTTGAAACAATCTTCTTCATGCCCTATGTAACATCAACAATTGCAGTAGGGATTGTCTTCAGATACTTTTTCAATGAAAACTACGGGATTATCAACTATTTTCTTGGCTTTTTCGGTGTTAAACCAATCAACTGGCTTAACAGTACCGGGATGAGTATTCCGACCCTGATAATTTTTGGGATTTGGGGCAGTCTTGCCTTCAATATCATCATCCTTTTATCAGGTTTTAGAAATATTGATGAAGAGCATTATAAAATTGCTAAAATGTTTGGGGCAACTGACTGGGAGATTTTCAGAAGAATCACCTTCCCACAACTTATTCCAACCATTGCCTTCTTAATTACAGTCAACTTAATTGGATCATTTAAGGTTTATACCCAGGTTTATGCCCTCTTTAATGGTCAAGCAGGTGTTGCCAATAGTGCCACAACCGCCGTTTACTACATCTATGATAAATTCCATGTGGTAGGACGTCCTGGTATTGCTATGGCTGCAACAGTTATCCTCTTTGGAATTATCCTGCTTGTAACCTTTATCCAAAACAAACTACTAGAAAAGGTGAATAAATAGATGAAGAAAGTATCAACCATCCTATCTTATACCTTTATTATAGCTCTGGCCCTTATGACCTTGTTCCCCTTCATTTATATGATTTTAGCAGGTCTTATGACCTATAGTGAAGCAACAAGTATGCCACCTACCTTTATTCCAAAAACCTTCCAGTTTACCAACTATGCTCAGGTTTTTGAAAAGGCACCCTTCATTCGTTATTTCTTTAATACAGTCTTTGTATCTTTAGCCATAACAGTTGCCACTCTTGTAACCTCAGTTCTAGCATCATTTGCTTTAACAAGTCTTCAGTTCAAGGGTAAAAAGATTGTCTTATTTATCATGGTAGCCCTTCTGATGGTACCCTATGAATCAATTATTTTTACCAACTACAACACAATTGCTCGCATGGGTCTACTAAATACCTACACGGCCTTAATCATTCCTTTCTTGACCAGTATATTCTACATCTACTATCTGAACGGGTACTTAAAAGCCATTCCAATAACCTTTTATAAGGCAGCAAAAATTGACGGAGCAAGTGATCTTGAGTACATCTGGCGAATTTTAATTCCTATGATTAAGCCAGCTTTAGTAACAGTTGGAATCTTGACCTTCATTTCAAGTTGGAATTCATTCTTGTGGCCGCTTCTTGTGACCAATGATAAGACCTACCGTCTACTAAATAATGGACTATCAGCCTTTACAAGTGAAAGTGGGAATGATGTTCACCTTCAAATGGCGGCTGCTACCCTAACAGTCATTCCAATTTTGATTATCTACTTCATCTTTAGGAAAGAAATTATTAGAGGGGTAACCAAAAATGGAATTAAAGGATAAAAACAAAACAATCGTCCGCTTTCATAGCGGAATAATGACTATCGGTGGGACAGTAATCGAGGTTTCTTATAATAAATCAAGAATCTTCTTTGACTTTGGAACAGAATTCCGTCCAGAGCTTGACCTAAAAGATGAAAAACTTGATACCCTGCTTGAAAACAGATTAATCCCAGAGCTGTCAAATGTCTATGATTCAAGACTATCAGAAAATTTACCAGTGGTAGCAGATGATTTTGAAGACACAGCAGTCTTCATGTCCCATGTTCATTTGGATCACTCGAAGATGATTAACTATTTGGACCCAAGTATTCCCCTTTATGCTTACGAGGAAACAGAAAAACTTTTAAAGTCCTTAAACCGTAAGGGCAGCTTCTTAATTCCTTCACCCTTTGAGGAAAAGAATTTTGTAAGACCTGTTACCAAGGTTGTTAAGGGTGAAAAGGTCCAAATTGGTCAAATCACTGTTGAGATGACCCCAGTTGACCATGATGCTTACGGGGCAAGTGCCTTTCTTATTCGCACACCTGACAAATTTATCGTCTATACTGGCGACTTGCGTCTTCATGGTCATGATGCTAAGGACACCATCAACTTTTGTGCTGAGGCCAAGGGTTGTGACCTACTTATGATGGAAGGTGTAAGCATTAGTTTTTCTGACAATGCCCGTGAGCTTGATGTTAAGACCTTTACTGAGGATGATTTAATTGAAACTTTGGTAGAACTAGAGCTTGAAAATCCAAATCGTCAGATTACCTTTAATGGGTATCCAGCCAATCTTAAGCGTTTTGAAAAAATTATTGAAAAGTCCCCTCGAACGGTAGTTCTTGAGGCCCAAATGGCAGCCTTACTTTTAGATATTTTTGGCTTAAATGTACCTTACTACTATTCCTTTACTAAAAGTGAGGGGGAAAAACTTTCAATTTTAGACGAAAGTCTGGAAGTTCCTTATGACATCCTATTGGAAGATAAGGGTGACTACCTCTGGCAGGTAGTTGACCAGCATGAAAACTTACAGGACGGATCCCTCTACATCCATAGTGATGCTGAACCCTTGGGGGACTTTGATCCAGCCTATGCTAAGTTTTTAGATCTTCTAGCTAGTAAAAAAATCGAATTCGTCCGTCTGGCCTGCTCAGGGCATGCTAGACCACGCGATTTAGATAAAATTATTTCTATGATTCAACCCAAACTATTGGTTCCAATCCATACGCTGAAACCAGAAAATCTGGACAACCCGTACGGTGAAAGAATATTACCCCAACGTGGGCAAAAAATTATCTTATAAGGAGAGTAGAATGAAACTCAAAAAATTGGCAACTCTTGCACTTACAGCAGCAAGCATTACAAGCTTAGCAGCCTGTGGTGGGAAAAGTGATTCTAAGGCCAGCAAAAGTGATGCAAGTATCGTTACTGAAATCAAGGACGACACAACAATCACTTTCTGGCATGCCATGAACGGTGAACAGGAAAAAGCTCTTACAAAAATCACTGAAGATTTTGAAAAAGCTAATCCAAAGATTAAAGTTACCCTACAAAACCAACAAGCTTACCCAGACCTTCAAGCAAAAATCAACTCAACCCTACAGTCGCCAAAAGATCTTCCAACAATTTCACAAGCCTACCCAGGTTGGTTGTATGACGCTTCTGAAAATGAAAAATTAGTTGACCTAACTCCTTATATTGAAAATGAGACAATTGGATGGGGTAAACAAGAAAAAATCAAAGATAGCCTTCTTGATGGGGCAAAAATCAATGATGTTCAATACGGTATTCCTTTCAACAAGTCAACAGAAGCTCTTTTTTACAATGAAGACCTTCTAAATGAATACGGTGTAAAAGTTCCAACAACCATGGAAGAACTTAAACAAGCATCTAAAACAATCTACGAAAAATCTGGTGGAAAAGTTGTTGGTGCTGGATTTGATTCCCTATCTAACTACTACCTACTTGGTATGAAAAACGAAGGAATTGACGTAAGTAAAGATACTAAATTCGACAGCAAGGAATCTCAAAAGGTTGTAAACTACTATGCTGACGGTGTTCAAGAAGGATACTTCCGTACACCAGGTTCTGACAAATACATGTCTGTTCCATTTGCTAGCCAAAAAGTTGCAATGTTCATCGGAAGTATTGCTGGTGAAACTTATGTAGCTAAAGATGCAGCAAGTGCTGGCTTCAAATACGGTGTAGCAGTACGTCCTGCTAAATACGACCTCCAACAAGGTACAGATGTTTACATGTTCTCAAGTGCAAGCGATGAGCAAAAAACAGCTGCCTTTGAATTCATGAAATACCTTTCATCTCCAGATGTTCAACTTTACTGGGCACAAAAAACAGGTTACATGCCTATCCTTGACTCTGTAATCAAGAGCAAAGAATACCAAGAATCTGCAAATACTAAGGTTCCAGCTATCCTAGAAAAAGATACTGAACACCTTATCTCATTCCCAGTTACAACAAATGCTAACGCAGCCCTAAACACAGAAGTTCGTTCAATCATCGAAAACATTCTTACAAATCCTAAGGGAGACCGTGAAAAAATGTATAAAGATGGTGCAAAACAACTAGATGACGTTTGGAACCAATAAGATAAAAAAACAAGGCCTTGGGCCTTGTTTTTTTCTTGAATTTATATTCGAATAATTTGACTTACTAGGCTTATTGGTATATCATGCAGATATGATGAAGTTTACATATGTAAACAATTATATTGAACTTTTCCAAGTAAGATGGAGGTGTTATTTTGGCTAAGGAAGTTTTTAATTTAGAAGGTATGTCATGTGCCTCTTGTGCTCAAACAATTGAAAAAGTTGTCGGTAAATTAAAGGGAGTTGATAGTGCAAGTGTTAATCTGATTACTGAGCGATTGACAGTTGAAATCAATCCAGATTTGGTGACTGATGCTGATATTATAAAGGCTGTTGATAAGGCAGGCTATAAGGCTTTTAGTCAGAAGCCTAAAGGAGCAAGTGCTCCCATGAAAGGGATGGACATGCACCAAGGTGATATGTCTGATATGAAGATGGATCATCAAGATATGAACATGTCTGGCATGAAGATGGATCATTCTAACATGTCTAATATGGATATGCCTGGTATGAAGATGGATCATTCTAACATGTCTAATATGAACATGGATGATATGGACATGGCAGGGATGGACATGGACGATATGGGAGACATGGGGCTTGGTAACAATAAGGACGAGCGGATGAAGAATCTCTGGAAGAGGTTTGTTTATTCAGCTATTTTCACCGTCCCTCTTTTATATGTGTCAATGGGCCACATGATAGGTTTGCCCCTGCCTGATTTTATTAATCCCATGACTCACCCCAAGGGATTTGTGACCATCCAGTTTCTTTTGACTTTGCCAGTGATGGTTCTTGGACGTCCTATGTTGGTAGGAGGGATGAAGTCTCTTTTCAGGGGACATCCTAATATGGATTCTCTAGTGGTTCTAGGGACCAGTGCCGCCTTTTTATACAGTTTTTACGGCAGTGTGGAGACCTTCCTTGGAAACCATGAGTTTACCATGAGTCTTTACTATGAGTCAGCAGCTGTCGTTCTTACCCTGATTACCCTTGGAAAATACTTTGAGGCCGTATCGACCGGCAAAACCTCAGAAGCCATTAGTAAACTGGTTAATTTGGCCCCTAAAAAAGCAACTGTTCTTAAGGATGGCCAAGAAGTTGAAGTTCCAGTCAGCCAGGTGCAAGTTGGAGACTTGATTTTGGTCCATCCAGGAGAAAAAATCCCCGTCGATGGTGTCGTAACCAAGGGATCTTCTTATGTTGATGAATCAATGATAAGTGGGGAAAGTACTCCGGTTGAAAAGAAGGTGGGAAGCCAAGTTATTGGGGCAAGCATCAACAAGAATGGAAGCTTTGACTTCAAGGTTGAAAAAGTCGGCCAGGACACAGCCCTTGCCCAAATTATTAAATTAGTCGAAGATGCTCAGGCTTCTAAGGCCCCAATTGCCAAACTTGCTGACCAGGTTTCTGGTGTTTTTGTACCAATCGTAATGGTCTTAGCCCTTATATCAGGTCTCTTTTGGTACTTCCTGGGTCATGAGTCATGGATTTTTGCCCTAACCATTACAATCTCTGTTCTTGTAATTGCCTGTCCTTGTGCCTTGGGACTTGCAACCCCTACATCAATTATGGTAGGAACTGGTAAGGGAGCTGAAAACGGTGTCCTAATTAAGAGTGGGCCAGCCCTTGAAGGAGCTGGTAAAATCACAGCCGTTATGCTTGATAAGACTGGGACCATTACTCAAGGTAAACCTCAGGTTACAGATTTATTAGTTTACGGTGGAGCAAGTCAAGACGATCTCTTACGCCTTGCTGGATCTGCTGAAAAATCATCAGAGCACCCTCTTGCTCAAGCTATAACTGACAGGGCCAAGGCTCAAAATGTTAACTTTTCAGACCTGACAAACTTTGAAGCAGTCACAGGCCATGGAATTAAGGGTCAAATTGATGGCCAAGAAATCTTCATTGGAAATCCTAGCTTGATGGCGGATAATAAAATCGCAGTTGATAGCCAGGCTTTAAATGATGCAGAAAAATTATCTAGTCAAGCTAAAACACCAATTTTCATTGCCTATAATGGTAAATTAATTGGTATAATAGCTGTGGCTGATGCCCTTAAACATGACAGCAAGGAAGCTGTCGCAAGGCTTCATAAGATGGGAATTAAGGTTGCCATGGTGACTGGAGATAACGCTAAAACGGCCCAAGCAATAGCTAGTCAGGTGGGAATTGATCAAGTTATAAGTGGCGTACTACCTGAAGGCAAGGTTGACGAGGTCAAAAAACTTCAGGCTCAAGGCTATACAGTTGCCATGGTCGGGGACGGAATTAATGACGCTCCAGCCCTTGCCCAAGCAGATATTGGGCTAGCCATAGGTTCAGGGACTGATGTGGCCATTGAATCTGCTGACATCGTGTTGATGAGAAGTGACCTGCTTGAGGTACCTATTGCTATTGAGCTAAGTCGGGCGACCATTAAGAACATTAAGGAAAATCTTGTCTGGGCCTTTGGTTACAACCTTTTAGGGATTCCAGTGGCCATGGGGGTTCTTCACTTCTTTGGTGGTCCCCTCTTAAATCCAATGCTTGCAGGAGCTGCTATGAGCTTTAGCTCAATTTCGGTCCTCCTCAATGCCTTACGTCTAAAAAGATTTAAACCATAAGACATAAGAATAGAAGTATAAAATTTAATAAATGGGAGGAGAATGATAAATGATTAAAACATATGAAATCTCTGGCATGAAGTGTGAAGGCTGTGCCAAGACAGTCAAAGAGAGATTCCAAAAAGTTGCTGGAGTAGAAGACCTTAAAATTAATCTGGCTGATAAAAGTGTCCAAGTAGAGGGACAGGTATCGCCTCAAGATTTAGCCCAAGCTCTTGCAGGAACAAACTATTCCCTTATTTAAAAGAAAAGACCCTCAATTTTGAGGGTCTTTTTTTGGAAAAAAGTGTTTGTATATCTGCTATAATGAAGTATGACTAAACTGTAGGATAGGAATGGAGGACAATATGAGCCAAAAGATAGCAGATTTAGACCTAATAGAGTGGGTACTGGAAACCCAAACAGGCTATAAGATTTTTAAGGGGACAGGTATCGCCCAATCTACTATTAGTGACTGGAAAAAAGGGAAAACCTTGCTTGAGAAGATGACACTTGCGAATGCCGTCAAGTTGACCAATTACGCAAAAAAATTGAAGGATGAGCAAGTTTAAGAAAAAACAAAAAAAGTTTAGCATTGAAACAAAAGGTTTAATCGTAATCGCTGTACTAATATGATTACGATTAAACCAATTGATTGCTAAACTTTTAGACAAGTAAGCAAAGAGACTCAGCCTCTTCTTACTATTTCGTTCATTATACCATGTGTAGATAAAGATGTAAGAAAAAACAGTTAAGGAATTGGTCCTAAATAAAAACAAAGGAAATAGTCGCGTGAATAAAGGTAATAAAAAACCATTCAAACATAAGATTACGATAAAGGTGCAACTTTTCATTATCTCGTTTGAATGGAAAATAAAATTTTAGTAGCGGGGGGGTTAATCCCCTTCTACATTTTATATAATTATACACTAGACTATAAAAAATACAATGGCAAAAAAATTTAAAAAGAGAATCGGAAAAGTTGAATCTACTTTTATAATAAGAAAGACAACCAGAAAAGAAAAAATCGATTTTTTGATAGGGTTAGTGATAATTGCTATCCTAATCATATTATGGAGGTACTTCAACTAATGGCAACATCACAGACCGAAGCCAATAAACGTTGGCAGGAAAAGAATAAGGAGCGAACTCGCTATTTAAATGAGCGTTCAAGGTCACGCAGTTTCATTAAAAATAAGGCGACTCAGGAAGACCTACTTGAGCTTAAGAAACTTATAGACGAAAGGCTTGCCGAGGAGAATATTCAAAAAGATTCTTGAAACAAGTAAATATCATTATTTAGCCATGCAAAAGTCATGGCTTTTACCATAAGTTGGCTTAAAAAAGCTGGTAACACCTAACTTCTCTTTAGATAATTGACAAAAAAACTCCTTTACCCTAAGATTAAGTAAGAATATGTTTAGAAAGAAAGGAAAGTTGAAATGAGAGAGGCTATGATTACAAATTTTAGGGATATTGGGGGCTACGAAGGTCAGGGTGGTCGCTTGGAAAAGGGTATTTTTTTCAGGAGTGGGCAGCTCGTTGACCTTAATGAGGTTCAGGAGCAATTCTTGGAAGATACCTGTAAGCTTGATAAAATTTATGATTTTAGGAATCAAGATGAGGTCAAAAAGGACCCTGATACATCTTTACCGTCAGTTGACTATGTCCACCTTGATGTCTTGGCTGACTTAAATGATGGAAGTTCAGCTTCCCTTGAGGATATGTTTGCTGAACTCGGCGATATTGAAGAAGCCATGCTTAGAACCTATGAAGAGATTGTTTTAAGCAAATCGGCTAGAAGCTCCTACCATAAATTTTTGTTGGATTTGATTGATAAAAAAGAAAGTCGAATCTTCCACTGTTTTGCAGGCAAGGATAGGACAGGTTGGGGAGCCTACTTGATTTTAAAAATAGCCGGTGTGTCAGAAGAGGATATCCTTGAAGACTACTTGAAGACCAATCAAGCCAGAAAGGAAGCAAATGATTTCATTATCAACCAGTACAGGGATCAAATAACTGATGAGGAAGTTGCTGCCTTAGAATCTGCCCTGACCGTTAAGGAGGAGTACCTAAATCACGCCATTAAAACTATTAATGACAAGTACGGAAGCTTTGAAAACTATCTCTTGGAAGGTCTTGACCTACCAGCAACTTATGAAGCTACCTTTAAGGAGATGTATCTCCTTTAGGAAAAATAATTGAGGAAACAAAATGGAAAATATAGTCTGCCCCCACTGCGGTGAACAAATTACAATTGATGAAAACAGCTATGCTGACATCCTAAGACAGGTTCACACCAAGGAGTTTAAGCGTGAAGTTGAGGAGAAGCTAAAAAATCAAAAAGAAAACTTCTTGAAAGACAAAAAACTTGAAGAGGCAGAGTTAAGGGCGGAGTTTGAAAATCAAATTTCAAAGATGCAGCAGAAAAAGGCTGAAGAAATCCTTAAGATGGAGCACAAGCATTTTGAGGAAAAACAAAGGCTTGAGAAGGAAGAAAGTGACTTTAAAGGTCAGCTTGAAAGGGATTTGGCTAAAAAACAAGCTGAAATTGAGAGTTTAAAAAACCTTGTAGACAACGGAAAAACAAACTTAGAACTTGCGGTTGAGCGTGCTAAAAGTGAGTTGAAAGAAGAATTGACTTCAAAGAACCAGGAAATTTTAAACCTTGACCATCAGATTAAGCAGATTGAAGCTGAAAAAAATTCCATGATTAAGGAAGTAAAACTTGAGCAGGAAAAAAATCTTGCAAGTCTTACTAATGAACTCCAATTTCAAAAAAGTGCATTTGAGCTGGAAAAAAATAATCTTATGCTGGAACATGAGCATGAACTCAAGCAAAAGGATACAGAGATTGACTTTTATAAGGATCTAAAGGCCAAACAATCTACTAAAATGGTTGGAGAAAGCTTGGAGCAGCACTGTGAGCTTGAATTCAATAAGCTTCGGATGACAGCCTTTAAGAATGCTTATTTTGCAAAAGATAACGACGCTAAAAGTGGCAGCAAGGGAGATTATATCTACCGGGAGGTCGATGATTACGACCAAGAAATAATCTCTATTATGTTTGAGATGAAAAATGAAAGTGACCAGACAGCCAGCAAAAAGAAAAATGAGCACTTCTTTAAGGAGCTTGATAAGGACCGCAGGCAGAAAGATTGCGAGTATGCCATTTTAGTTAGTCTTTTGGAGGCAGATGATGACCTTTATAATACGGGAATTGTGGATGTTTCCTACAAGTATGAAAAAATGTATGTTATAAGACCTCAGTTCTTTATCCCCATGATTACCCTTTTGCGGAATGCAGCCCTAAATTCAATGAAGTACCGCCAGGAACTAGCTCAGATGCGAAAGCAAAATGAGGATGTGACAAATTTTGAAAGGGAACTTGGTGAATTCAAAAAAAGCTTTGGCATAACAGCCAAAAACTTCAATGGAAATTTAGAAAAACTTGACAAGGAACTTGAGAAGAGCATTAAAAGTCTGACCACAGCCCGTGATGAGCTGAGGAAGGCCCGCAATAATCTAGGAACAGCTGAAAATAAACTTGATAACCTAACCATCAAAAAACTAACCCGCAATAACCCTACCATGCAGGAAAAGTTTGATGCCTTAAATCATTAAAAAAACGACCTTGAGGTCGTTTTTTTAATTGATTCCACGCTTATTTTGGTGGTCATCCATCAATTTTTCAAGATTTAGGTCGTACTTGTCGGCCAAAATAATCAGATTGTCCAAAAGTTTACCCAAATCGTCAGACAAAAGCTCCTTTGTTTCAGCAATTTTCTGCTTATTTTCAAGCGGCTCAGCCAAGACTTTCTCTGTCTCATCCACTGACCTAATCAGTTGGTCAACTCCCTGCCTGAGGAAGTTGATTCTAACATCAGGATCGTACTCATACCAACCCTTATCCCTATAAAAATCAATTGTTTGATTAGTATATTCCTTAAAATCCATATGAATAACCTCTTTTCTCGTCAATCTAGGGGTATTTTAACTCTTTTGCCCTTCAATGTACACACAAACGGCTTCAGGAACTTTAAAGTCATGTTGAATTTCAGTCAAAAGCCCTGTTTTTCCATCGACTGCGTAGCTAGTAACATTATCACTATCCTGGTTGGCTGCAATCAAGATTTTGCCATCAGATGAAAGGTTAATGTCCCTTGGAGTATTACCAAAGGTTGAGATTGTCTGTAGGTGCTCAAGACTTCCATCAGCCAGAGTTTTAAAGGCAGCGATACTGTCATGTCCCCGATTACTTGCGTAAACAAAGCGGTCATCAGCTGAAATTCTGATTGCTGCTGCCCCGTTAAATCCTTGGTGGTCAGCTGGCAGTAGACTTACCTTTTGAATGAAGGTAAAAGCACCCATTCCCTCATAAGACAGCACTTCAATTGTTGAATCAAGCTCACAAATGAGGTAGGCAATATTATCGTTTTTCTTGAAAACTATATGACGAGGACCAGCACCAGGACTTGTTGTGTAGCGGTTGATCTCAGTTAATTTTTCACTAGGGTCATAGGTCACCACCTGATCAATTCCTAAATCACAAGTTACTAGATAGCCATCAGGAGTCAAGTCAGCAAAGTGAATGTGAGAACTTGCTTGATTTTCATGGGGACCAGAACCCAGGTGTTCAACCTTGTCCCTTAGAACTAGAGCACCGTTTTCTAGGCGTTTATAGGCCAAGAGTTGCCCCTTGTGGTAGTTAGCCCCGTAGACTAAGTCCCTTTTTTCATCGACAGACAGGTAGCAAAGGGGAGCACCAGCTTCAACCACATGATTGATGAGCTTCCCATTCTTATCAAAGGCTGCAACCCCACCTTCTTGTTCGACAGCACCAACGCTATAAAGGTGCCTTTCTTGGTCAATAGCCAGATAAGTGGGACTTGGCTCTTCAATATAGGCCTCTAAATTGCTCAAAAGCCCACTTTCAGTATCAAGATCTGCCCTATAAATCCCCTTGGCCTCGCGGCGAGTGTAGCATCCAAAATAAATTTTCTCTTCCATAAAATTACCCCTTCTGTGATTTATTTATCTTTATCATAGCATATTTTAAAAAAATTTATGATTTCAAACTATATGACCCTTAGTTCAAGCTTGAAAGATTGCCCAAAAAGAGTAGACTGGTAGCATAGGTTGTTTTTTCAAGGAGGAGTAGATGAGTTTTTTAAGTAAGTACCTGTGGTTAAATTTCATATTTTTTATTGGTCTTTTGGAGTTTTCAGACCTTATTCCCTACTGGTATTTTTTGATAATTTTACTGGTAGCAAATCTTTTTTACCTGCCTAAAATAAGGATTAAGGCTGATATTTTTAAGGTGATATTCTTTTGGGTTACTTGTTTATTAGTATTTATTTGTGCCTATCTAACAAACTTTAAGCTTGGTCTATTTTATAATCTTTTATTCCTACCCAGCCTTTTTTCACCCAATCCCCGCTTTGATCTTCTTGTAAAAAAATTAATAAAGATCAATTAATAAAGACCTTAGGTCTTTTTTTGTTTAAAAGATTCTGACATTTTAGCTTTACCTCCAGAATGTGGTATAATTTAAGGACAAATCAAAAGAATTGTAGGTACATGAATGAATCAAAACAGGTCCTTTAGAACTTCCTGGTTCTATAAACTTTTCATCAATAACCGGGTTACAACAACCCTTGTAGTCTCGCTTTTACTGCTAATTAATCT
Source organism: Streptococcaceae bacterium ESL0729 (assembly GCA_029391995.1). Taxonomy (NCBI): domain Bacteria; kingdom Bacillati; phylum Bacillota; class Bacilli; order Lactobacillales; family Streptococcaceae; species Streptococcaceae bacterium ESL0729. Next base: position 758,326 of record CP113924.1, on the reverse strand, counting down.
TTTCTTAATCAGTAAGCTTGGTTTTATCTTCGAGCCCATCCTAGAATTTTTGGGAGTTATCTTGCTTCCAATCGTCCTAGCCTCGATATTTTACTATATTTTAAATCCAGTCGTTGACTGGCTGGAGAAAAAAGGAATCTCAAGATCCATTTCAATTATTTTTCTCTTCCTCTTCTTGATTGGTCTTATCATTTTTTCTTTGGCTGTCTTTATCCCAAGCCTTATTGACCATGTTCAGAGTTTTTTAGTTAATATTCCTAATTATGTAAGTAGCGGTCAAAAAAGGATTAGTGAGCTTATCAAGCAACCTCTTTTTGAGCAGTACCGGCCGCAGATTGAAGAATTCATAAATAATACAGCCAGTAAATTAATTGAGGCTTCAAGAGATATCTCACGAACTGCTGTAAGTAGCGTTACAGGCTTTGTTTCAACGGCAACCAGCGTCTTTGTCTCAATAGCCATCATGCCTTTTATCCTATTTTACCTCCTACGTGATGGTCGAAAATTAAAGGGCTATGTTACCAAATTTTTACCTGACAAAATCCGCCATCAGACAGCTGAAATCTTGGTTGATGTCAACAATACCCTCTCTAACTATGTCAGGGGACAGGTCATTGTAGCCTTTTCTGTAGCTGTAACCTTGAGTATCTTATTCTCAATTATTGGGCTTAGGTACGGGATAACCATCGGTGTAGTGGCTGGATTTTTAAATCTAATTCCTTACTTGGGGTCATTTGTAGCCCTTTTGACAGCACTTTTAGTCGCTTCAGCAACGGGTCCCATTATGATTGTCAAGGTTTTAGTCTGCTTTGCCCTTGAACAATTTATCGAGGGGCATTTAATATCACCTTTAGTCCTCGGTAACAAGCTTAAGATTCATCCGGTAACTGTTCTGATTGTTCTCTTGACATCAGGAAAATTATTGGGCCTTTGGGGGGTGCTTTTAGGGATACCTGTTTACGCATCAATCAAGGTTATTATATCTTATTTTTATACCTGGTATCGTAGGGTTTCAGGCCTTTATAGTAAGCCCTTGGAGCTTACTGTTGAGGTTGAAATAAAGGATTTAAAAAGTAAGGAGGACAAGTAAGAATGTCTTATGCAGAACAAATGATTGAGGCCTTGCACGGCCAAGACCTTGATTTAGCTAGTGAGCTTTTAAGTCAGGCCTTAAAATTTGACGACCGAGAAATCCTGGTTGATTTGGCTGAGTACCTTGAATATATGGGTTTTCAGGAGGAAAGTCGCAGGGTTTACGACAAGCTTATAAGTAGCAGCTCAGATGATACAGGAATTTACATCAATCTGGCCAGCATGGCAGCAGATGATGGGGATTTTGATAAGGCTTATGAGTATTTGGCAGAAATTCCAGAAGATGATGAGAATTATCTGGCAGCCTTGGTTGAGACTGCTGACCTTTACCAAATGGAAGGTTTTTACGAGGCAGCCCTTGAAAAACTTAAGGAGGCACAGAGGCTTTCAGACACGCCTCTTGTCAATTTTGCCCTGGCTGAGCTTTTATATAGCCAAGGAAACTTTAAGGCTGCCATTGATACTTATGTAAAACTTGATGTGGAAGAAATCTACCAGGCCACTAAAATTTCCATCTATCAAAGGATAGGAACAGCCTATGCAAGCCTTGGCAAGTTTGAGTTATCCCTAGAATACCTTGAAAAGTCTCTTGACCTCTTCCATGATGACAATGTTCTTTTTGAGCTGGCAAATATCAACATGGAACTTGGAGAAAATAAAAGATCAATTGCCTACTTTAAGCAACTTGATCTTTTAAATCCTGATTTTCATGGCTATAATTACCTTTATGCTCAAGTTTTGGACAAAGAAGGTGATTATAAGGAAGCCAAGTCGATTGCCCTTGAAGGCCTTAAAAAGAACAATCAAGATGTCCCCCTCCTTCATCTTTTGTCAAAACTTTCCTTCCAGCTCCATGATTTTAATGATGCCGAAAAATATCTGATTCAAGCCCTTGATTTTGCGGACATGCATGATGAAACAGTCTTTCTTTTAAGTAATCTCTACCTTGACCAAGAAGACTATCAGGCTGTTTTAAATCTAAAGAGTTTGTTGGATGAAGAACACCTTTTAAGCTCATGGAATTTCGCTAAGGCACACTTGGAGCTTGATGAGGAGGATGAGGCTGAGGAGATATTTGATAATCTCAAGCAATACCTCTCAAACAATCCTGATTTCCTACTCGACTATATGGAGCTCTTAAAGAGGGTGGGTCGTCATAATGACTTTAAAAATCAACTTGAAGCCTACCTTAAACTTGTACCAGATGATGAAAAAATGCAGGCCCTTTTGGCTGATTTTGATCAAGATTGGTATTAATAGTCGTAAGCATAAAAACCTCCCTGGGGAGGTTTTTTTATTTAAAAATTACTAGCCATTAGTTAAAAATAGGAATCAAGCTGTGAAAATGATATCATAAAAAAGAGAAAGTGCTTTCAAGGAGATTAAATGAAAAAGATATTACTTAAAATTTTACTGGTTATTATTTTGACTGTCCTAGGACTTTTTGTCTGGTTTTATCAATCACCAAGACCTGGGGCCTTCATCATTCGACAAGTTTTTGACCTTGATGCCAGAAAAAAGAAGGAGGAGATGGAGCAAGTCTTGCCCTCTTTTGATGTAGAGCTTAAGGAAAATATAAATTATCAGTCAGCAAATTCCAAGTCTCTTTTGGATATTTACCTGCCAACTAAATTTGAAGGGAAGCTTCCAGTAATTGTTTGGACCCACGGAGGAGCCTGGATATCAGGCGATAAAAGTGATACGAGTCCCTATTTTAAGATGCTTGCAGCTAGTGGATTTGCTGTCGTGGCCCTGAATTATGATTTAGCCCCCCAAAAGAAGTATCCAACAGCCCTCAATCAATTGAACGCGGCCTATAAATTTATCAATGATCAAGCAAGCAGCTATCATTTTGATAGCAGTAAAATTATTCTTGCAGGAGACTCAGCTGGTGCACAACTTTCTGCCCAGATGGCAACCCTTATCACCAATGAAACCTATGCCAGCAAACTTGGAATTAAAGCTAACCTAGCCCGGGAAAATCTCCTGGCAACGGTTCTTTACTGCGGGATTTATGACATGAAGACTTTAGCCCAGGGGGATGCAAGCTCATCAGCCATCATCTCCTGGGGCTTTAAGACAGCTACCTGGGCCTATCTAGGAAGTAAGGACATAAATAATCCCCTCTACCTGGAAAGTTCGCCCGATCAATATGTAAATAAAGACTTCCCTCAAACATTTATCAGTGGGGGAAATGGGGATGGCCTAACCAAGACCCAGTCCCTTCCTTTTTCAGAAAAATTAAAGGATTTAGGGGTTGAAGTAAGGGAGCTATTTTACCCCCATGACTATGAGCCTGTGCAAAAGCATGAAAATCAATTCGTTCTTGATCAAAGTGGTTTGGCCAATTTTGAAGCCATGGTAGCCTTCCTTAAGGAGCGAATAAGTCAATCAGAGATGAATCATTCTTAAATGGTATTTTTATAACAAGTTAGAATGTTAGTTTTATTTTTTTATTAGTGCTATACTGGCACTAAAAGTCAGGAGGAGAAAATGCTAGAAGAAAAATTTGGAGCTGACCTAGTCGTCGATAGTCTCATTAATCATCATGTGAAATACGTTTTTGGTATCCCGGGAGCAAAGATTGACAAGGTTTTTGACACCCTAGAAGATAAGGGGCCTCAGCTGATTGTTGCCCGCCACGAGCAAAATGCTGCCTTCATGGCCCAAGCCATTGGCCGAATTACAGGGGAACCTGGTCTTGTTATTGCGACGAGTGGACCTGGAGCTAGTAATCTTGCTACAGGACTTGTTACGGCAACAGCCGAAGGAGACCCAGTCCTTGCCATTGGTGGTCAGGTTAAGAGGTCTGACCTTTTAAAGCGAACCCATCAAAGTATGGATAATGCTGCCCTATTTGAGCCAATTACCAAATATTCAGCAGAGGTGCAGGACCCTGAAAATCTATCAGAGACCATTGCAAATGCCTACCGTCAGGCTAAGTTTGGTAAGGCTGGAGCAAGTTTTGTATCCATTCCCCAAGATGTGGTTGATGCTAGAGTTACTGTTGACGCGGTTAAAGCCCTTAAAGACCCAATTTTAGGTTCAGCGACAGAAGAATTTATTGACTACCTAAGTGAGCAGATAAAAGAAGCCAAGCTTCCAGTCTTCTTACTTGGTAGTGGGGCTTCAAATGAGCGAGTTACCCAAGCAGTCAGAAATCTTCTTTCTAAGGTAGCCCTACCCGTTGTTGAAACCTTCCAAGGGGCTGGTATTATTTCAAGAGACTTGGAGGAAAATTTCTTTGGTCGGGTTGGTCTCTTTAGAAATCAGCCAGGAGACATGCTCCTTAAAAAATCTGATCTAGTTATAGCTGTGGGCTATGACCCCATTGAATATGAGGCCCGCAACTGGAATGCTGAAATTGACAGCAGGGTGATTGCCATTGATTCCACCTTGGCTGAGATTGATACCTACTTCCAACCTGAAAGGGAGTTGATTGGAGATATTGCAAGTACCCTTGACCTGTTGGCACCAAAAATTTATGGCTATGACTTGCCCCAAGAATCTAAAAACTATCTGATTGATTTAAGGGAGATTTTGAACTTTCCTGATTTATCAGTTACTGAAAAAGAAGGGATTCTTCATCCCCAAGATGTGGTCGCAGTCCTTCAAAAACACGTAAGTGATCAGGAAACAGTCACAGTTGACGTAGGTAGCCACTACATTTGGATGGCTCGTAAGTTTCGCTCCTATAGTCCTCGCCACCTGCTCTTCTCAAATGGAATGCAGACCTTAGGTGTTGCCCTTCCTTGGGCCATTTCAGCAAGCCTTGTCCGTCCAGGTCAAAAGGTTTACTCTGTGTCAGGAGATGGAGGCTTCCTCTTTTCTGCCCAAGAGCTTGAAACAGCTGTTAGACTAAAACTTCCAATCATTCACTTGATTTGGAATGATGGCCGCTATAACATGGTTGAATTTCAAGAGATTATGAAGTACGGTCGCTCTAGTGGGGTTGATCTTGGTCCAGTTGATTTTGTTAAGTATGCTGAGGCATTTGGAGCCCGAGGAATTAGGGTTAAATCTAAGTCAGAACTCGACCAGGTCTTAGAATCAATTGATGCATCAACAGGCCCTGTAGTAATTGATATTCCTATCGACTATTCAGACAATATCAACCTTGGAAAGACCATTCTTCCAGATGAATTTTACTAAATCCTTAAAAAGATTGCTTAAATAACTCCACTTAGTGGGGTTGTTTTTTTTTGAAAGCGATTTGTAATTTGTCCAATCTTGCCTTATAATAATAGCCTAAGAGTCGAAATTATTTGACTGCAAAAGAGTGTTGAAAGTGAGGAAAAAATATTGGAAGACACTAGTAATAAGGATGGTAAGGCCAGCTTAGAAAGGGGACTTAGTGGCCGCCATGTCGAGATGATTGCCCTTGGTGGGACCATAGGAACTGGTTTATTCTTGGGTGCAGGAGGTTCTATCCAAACAGCAGGACCTGCAATCATCATAATTTATATGATTACGGGACTTTTTATGTTCTGGATGATGCGGGCCCTTGGAGAGCTTCTTTTAACGGATACCAACCAACCAACTTTTATAGCCTTTATTGAAAAATATCTGGGTAAGAGGGCACAATTTATCATGGGTTGGACCTACTGGATTGGCTGGATTGTTATTGCCATGGCAGAGCTTACGGCTATTGGAATCTACATGAAATATTGGTTTCCAAGTGTTCCCATTTGGATTTGGGAAATTGCCTTCCTGATTGTCCTCTTGGGTATAAATGTTATTGCCGTAGGAGCTTTTGGGGAAGCAGAGTTCTGGTTTTCCATGATTAAGGTTGTAGCCATTGTGGCCATGATAGTGACCGGTGCGGTCATGGTGGTTGCCCACACAAAGACTTCAGCTGGTTACGCAAGTCTTACCAATCTTTGGAAGTATGGTTTTGTCGCAGACGGCGGTAGCAACCTTCTTTTGGCCTTTAAAATGGTTTTCTTTGCCTTCTTGGGTATTGAATTTGTCGGAACGACGGCCGCTGAAGCTAAGGATCCAGATCAGGTAATTCCTAAGGCCATCAACTCGATTATCATTCGAATCCTTATTTTTTATGTGGGAGCTTTGGTAGCCATTATGTCCATCCAACCTTGGACCAACTATAGTGCCAATGAATCACCCTTTGTTCAGGTCTTTGCAGGTATTGGGATTACAGTAGCAGCAGGAGTTATTAACTTTGTTGTCTTAACTGCTGCAGCTTCATCTTTAAATAGCGGAATCTTTGCCACAGGTCGCATGCTTTATTCCCTAACCCATAAAAAAGCAAATAGTCCCTTTGCCAAACTTAGCCGAAATAATTTGCCCCTAAATGCCATTTTATTTTCAACCCTTTTGATTGGGTCTGCTGCGGTTGTAAATGTCATCTTGCCTGAAGGAGCCTTTGAAATTATCACGTCAATTGCCTCAGCTGGATTTATCGGGATTTACATGACCCTGGTTTACACCCACCTTAAGTATCGTAAGTCAGAGGACTTTAAAAGAGGGCCACAAAAATTCAAGATGCCTGGTGCCCCTTATACCAATTATCTAACCTTGGCCTTTCTAGCTGGAATTTTCATTATTTTATTAAGCATGAAGGAGACAAGATTTGCGGCCCTTCTAGCCATCTTCTGGTACAGTCTGATGTTTGTTCTTAGCAGAAAAATTAAAAAAGACTAGGTCTTAAAAAGTAAAAAAACCTGCCAAAATATAAATTGGTGGGTTTTTCTTGACAATGATTAGTGTATTACTTATAATAATACACATATTATAGGTAAAGGAGAGCAGATGAATAAGTTACCCATTTATGAACAGGTCGCCGAAAAAATTAAGGCTGACGTGACCAAGGGAATACTTCAACCTGGTGACCAAATTCTTTCAGTTAGGGCCATGGCCATTAAGGAGCGGGTCAATCCTAACACAATTGTAAAAAGTTACCAGGTTTTAGAAAGGGAGGGAGTGATCATCTCCATTCCCCACAAGGGATCATTTATCAGCGAAGATGTTTTAAAACTTAAGGAAGTTGAGAAAGAGGATAAGCTTCGTAGTCTCTCAGATTCACTTTTGGAGGCTTTGAAGCTTGGGATAGATGAAGATACACTGCATGATTTAGTTAGGAAGGTACAAAATGACTTTGAGGCTTGAAAAGGTAAGTAAAAAAATAGATGGAAGGCTGATTTTAGATGACATTAGTCTTGATATCCCTAAGGCCAAAATTATTGGCCTGGTTGGACGAAATGGCTCAGGGAAGACGACCCTTATGAGGTTGATTTCTAGTGAAATGACTCCGACTAGTGGGAAAATCGAAGTTCCTGTAGACGATGTTTTCTATGTTAACCCCAGCCAAAATTTCATGAAGTCTTATTGTGCTCAGGAAATAGCCAAGGTTATGCAGGTTTATCTGCCTGATTTTGATAGGGAACTTTTCTTTAGACTTCTTGAAGAGTCTAAGTTAGACCTTAAAAAGAGCGTGGCTAGCTTTTCGAAGGGACAAGAAGCTCTTATCTACATTGCTTGCGGGATTGCAAGTAAGGCAAGGTATGTTCTTTTGGATGAACCCCTTGATGGTCTTGATCTTTTTATTAAGGACCGAGTTAAGGAACTTTTGATTGCAAGCATTGATCAAGGCTCATCAACATTCATTATCGCGACCCACAATTTGAGCGAGCTTGATGGTCTTGCTGACAGTATTATTTTAATCAAGGACCAAAAGATTGAAATTTATGACCCAGAAAGACTTGAAAATGTTAAGGTCCAATTTGTCTACGAAGGGGAAAACCTTCCAAGTGAACTTCTTGAGGTTGCCCAGGTAATTGATAATAGGGGAAGTGTTTGGCTGATTATTATTCCAGAAGACAGGATTGATGAAATGTTTTCAAATACAAGTAATTATAAGTTTGTTGAAGTTTTACAGCTAACGACAGAAGATGTCTTTAGGGTTGAATTGGGACAAGGCAAGTAAGATAGATAGGAGAATCAGGTGAAAAAATCTGTAATTGCATACTGGAGACTAAGAAAAAATTTAATTATCGGTCTTAGTCTGATAATTGTTGCCCTAGGTTTATTTGGCATTATTGGAGACCAGATGAAGTGGCACAACGATAAGGAAGCCATTGATGAGTTCCTTATTAACAATAATTATTCCAAGGAGGACTATCAAAATTTTAGGGCAGAAATTGAAGATTTAATCAAGAACGGTAAGGGTGATGCTAGTATTGAAACTCTGGCAAGGTTTGATAATTTGACAGCAGGAACTACCACTAAGGCTGATGTAAGACCCAACTACCTTGATCCTATATCTGTTTCCCTTTGGACTGCTAGGGCACGGCGGAATGTGGACGATGAAAGTAAGGCCAGCTATGTTATCAACTTCCTGCCTGAGAGCTATGAGGCCTATAAGAAGGTTTTATATAATTTTTACCTGGACAAGGATGAGCTTAACCTGACTAGAAATAGTAAGAGTTTGTACTTTGGCTATACCAGCCTAAACAATATAGCTATCCTCTCATATAGTCTACTAGTAGCACCCATCCTCTTACTTCTTGTAAGCTTTGACCAAGCAAAAAATCTTGGACTCTTCTTTGTTCAAAGGGGACGCAATCGCAATAAGCTTGTCTTTGGTCAACTGGTCTTCTTTGTAGGCCTACCCCTATTTTTGATAAGCCTTCTCTCCCTCATTACCCATCTAAGCAGAGGGCTTGTAATCCCTAAGGAGTTTGCTAATGTTCCCTTCGAACCCCTACTTTTGATAAATATTGCCTATATATTTATAGCTTTAATTTCAGCGGTCTATGTCCTCTTTATAGATGCTTTGGTTGGCCGCCCTATTTATAAATTTTTAACAGCTATTATGGGAGTTCCAGCCCTATCTCTAATTCTTCAAAATTTCGATGAGCCGAGATTCTTTTTGACCAGGCATATTTTAGATGCCAAGCTTTCAGATGGTGTAATCGCCCTTGGACTGGCCTTTCTGATTCTTACTCTGATTTTTGCTCCTTTAATTTATCTCATGAATAAGAGTTATTCCCTGGAACAGGACAAAAATTATATCAGACTTAACTTCCTAAAAATTCCTTTCTACCTGTTAATTTTTATTTTAGTGATTGTCGATTTGATCTACCCAACTCACTCTAATAAACTTTCAAATGAGCTTGGCCTACTAGTAATTGTTCTGGCTGTCGGAATATTACTTGTCTTTGGCTTTCTGATTTTCAGACCAAAATTTGAAGCTGGTAAATTGTTAAGAAAATAAGGAGCTGACGCGTCAGCTCTTTATTTTTGTGGTTGAGCCATAAGAGCTGATAAAAAGGAAAAAATAGGATTTTACAAGTTTTAAATCATACCTTAGTATGAATTTTCCAAAAATTGGTTGCGCTTTAATTAAAAGTGATGGTATGATTAGGAGGTAATAGGAAGAGGTGGATATGTGAAAAATAGTAAAATTATATCTTATGTAAAAATTATCGCTGGCCTAATGCTTTTGTCATTTGCCATAAATATGTTTTTGGCCCCACATCATATAGCAGCAGGGGGAGTTAGTGGACTTGGGGTTATTATGGAATATGCCCTGGGTGTAAATAAGGCCTTGGTTGTCCTTGTCATGAATATTCTTATGTTAGTTCTTGCTCTTATTTTTCTTGGTAAAGAATCATTCATGAAGGTGTTATTTGGAAGCCTGGCCTTCCCTGTAAGCCTAGCCATCTTACCAGAAGTTGCCCTAACATCTGACCGCCTTTTATCAGTTATTTTCGGGAGTGCAATCTTTGCCTTTGGAGTTACCATTTTATACAATAACAACTCCTCAGCAGGTGGAACCACCATTCCACCACTAATTCTTCAAAAATACTTTGGCGTTGATACCTCAGTTGGCCTCCTTTTAACAGATGCCATCGTTGTATCCCTAAACCTGGTTGTTTTTGGCTTTGAGGAATTCTTGTACGCCATCTTGTCGATTGTCATAACCTCCCTCGTCATGTCCTACATTGAGACAGGTCTTAACCGTAAGAAGACCTTGTGGATTATGAGCGAACACCACTTGAAAGAAATCCAAAATCGTCTTAAAAATGAGATTGACCGAGGATCGACCTTCTTTGATGCCCGAGGTGGTTACAAGGATGAAAGTAAGGAAATCCTGATGATTGTGGTTGATGACCAGGAATTTAATACCATCAAAAAAATTATTTCAGAAGTTGACCCTAAAGCCTTTGTAATCGTAAATAATGTGTCAGAAGTCCTTGGCCGTGGTTTTACCTACAGTCATGTTGAGTAAGATTATCAAATAGAATCTAAAGAATCTTCGGATTCTTTTTTTATTTACAATCCCTATATTTTACAGCTCGGTGGTAAGATATTTGAATTAGATGGACATTTTATTTATAATAAGCCTAAGTTTATATCCTGATAACTTTGGAGGCTCCTGTGGAAAATAAGTTAAAGAAAATATCACCCTATGATTTTGAATCAACCGATTTTTATGAAAGTCATGATTTTTTAATCAAGGAGGGTCAAAGAATAGGTAAACTGACTACCTATGAAGAGGTCAGCCAATTTGTCCTTCAAAAGAGAAATATATTTGAAATTTTAGACTTAAGGGAGAAGCTTCTGGTCAAGGAACTTTTACCCCTTAAGTATCAAAGAATGTCGACTAATGCCTTCTCCTTTTTCAGGGGAACAGCTGACTTGATGAATTATGATTTAATAAGTGGCTACTCATCAGGCATTGAAGCCATCATTTGTGGGGATGCCCATCTGGCTAATTTTGGTTTTTATTCATCGCCTGAGCGGCAACTTTTATTTGACGTCAATGACTTTGATGAGTCCCGCGTTAGTATTTGGGAGTACGATTTGAAGCGATTTTTAGTTAGTGCCCTCTTAGTTAGTAGCAGTCAAAATTTACCTGAGGACAAGACTGAAAAATTTCTTGAAAAGGCTCTTTTAGTCTACAAGGAAAGCCTCAAAAATATGGCCAGCCTGCCTTCAATCGAAAGAATCATCTTCCCCAATACGGTCGAAAATATCCTGGGACCTTTTACTAGAGTCAACGATGAAAGTACACAAAAGGTAGTCAAAAAGGCGGTCAAAAAGGCAGTCCAAAGGGATTCTAACTCGGCCCTTCTAAAATTCACCCAGGTCAATGAGCAAAATAAGCGACTTTTTATTGAAAATCCGCCTGTAACCAAGCATATTGATCCAGATGACTACCAAAAAATTGTGGCAGGTTTTGAGATTTATAAGGACAGTATGAGAAGTAATATCAAGCTTTACCTGTCTCAGTGTAAGATTGTTGATATTGTTCGCCATAGTGTGGGTGTTGGAAGTGTGGGTACCTTGTGCTATCTGATTCTTCTGCAAAACAATGATGGAAGTTTTTTGATCCTTCAGGTCAAAGAGGCTCTTCCCATTACTGATGGTCACGAGGTTTACGCCAACAAGGATGAGCAGGGGCTAAATATCGTGAACAGCCAAAGAATCCTCCAAACAGCTTCTGATCCCTTTTTAGGCAACTTTAAGAGTGCTGGAAAATATTTTTATGTTCGTCAATTTAGGGATATGAAGGGGTCAATTAAGCTTGAAAAATTGGATTGGGATTCCTTTAGGGGCTATGTCGATATTTGTATTATTCTACTGGCAAGGGCCCATAGTAAATCTCCCTCATTTCCCATGATTATTGGCTACCTAGAAGGCCAGGACTGGATGGTAAAGGCTCTTGTGGCCTATGCAAAAAATTATAGAAAGCAAGTGCTTAGTGACTATAAGGACTTTTTACACAGGTTGAATAAATGACTGATAAAATTTTTTCAAAATATTATAATCGTGACTTGAGCTGGCTTCTTTTCAACCGAAGGGTCATCAAGCAATCCCATAATTCTTCCGTTCCCTTGCTTGAGCGGCTGAAATTTTTAGCCATAGCATCCAACAACCTAGATGAGTTTTATAGTGTTCGTGTTCCTGGTATCCAGGAGGTTTTAGCCATCGACCCCCAGGCCAGGGACAAAAAAACGGGCCTCCTCCAAAGGGATGTTCGCAAGAAGATTTGTGAGCGTAACCGGAAAAATATCAAACTTCAATATGGAAATTATGATTATTTAACCAAGAAGGCTCAAAGGAAGGGAATTTTTTCCCTGGAAAGCTATGATAGTTTAGAAGCAAGGGAAAAAGAACAGCTGGATGAATACTTTAAGAGTAATGTCTTTCCCTGTCTGACAACCATTCAATTTGACCACTACCATGCAAGATCTCACTATGTTGATGGGGAGTTAAATATTTTTGTAAAATCGATTTATGAAGGTAGCCAGTTTATAACTATTATTCCCCTGTCAGACAAGCTTGACCGCCTGATTCCTCTCTCAACTAGAGACCGCTATATTTTTCTGGAAGACTTGCTGGTAAATAATCTTTCAAAAATACTGATTAATCATGAAATATTAAGTAAGTTTGTCTTTAGGGTAACAAGGGACAAGGATATAGAGATTGATTCAGAGATAGATGCAAGCATTTTTGAGTCGGTTGAAAAATACCTGGAAGAAAGGGAGAAGGGACGACCTTCAAGGATTGAGTATACAGGATCTAGTGTGAACAAACATTCTGCTGATACTGACCTTTTGTCTGATAGTTTAAATTTGGATAAAAAATCAAGCTATCACATACCTGGCCCCCTTGATTTGACCTTCCTTTTTGGCTTGGTTAAAAGATATGCTTCAAGCCATAAGGACTTGGTTTATAAAAAGTTTAGTCCCATCGAACCCCTCAAGGATGAGGATATCTTCCAAAAGATTGACCAAAAATCCCTCCTTTTGGAACATCCCTTTGAGTCTTTTGACTATGTAGTTAAGCTTTTACACCAGGCAGCAAATGACAAAAATACCCTGGCCATTAAGCAGACCATTTACAGGGTGGCTGAGAATTCAAAAATTATCGAAGGCCTAATTGAGGCCGCTAAAAATGGCATTCAGGTCACAGTGGTGATTGAGTTAAAGGCTCGGTTTAATGAGGAGATGAATCTGGCCTTGGTTGATCGCTTGCTTGAAGCAGGCTGCTATGTAAGTTTTGGTAAAGAAGGCTATAAAACGCACGGTAAATTACTTTTGATTGTTAAAAGGGAAAAAAATACCACCAAATCCTATGTTCACATTGCTAGTGGTAACTACAATGAGGACACTTCTAAGGCTTATATTGACCTTTCTTTACTTACATCTGACACAAGATATGTAAATGATGTTGAAAAGTTTTTCAACTATATTGTTAATGACATTGAAAGGCCCGAATATGATTTACTTTCAACCTCACCCAATCTATTAAAAAATAATTTGATTGAGAAGATAAAGGCCATGAAGCTTCATTATTTGAAGACAGGTCAGGGTAAAATCTTCTTCAAAAGCAATGCCCTAACTGATAGGGAGATTATTGATGCCCTCTACAGTGCTGCCAAAACAGGCCTACCCATTAGGATGGTCGTAAGGGGGGCAAATTGTATGAAGCTTGGCCTATGTGGTCCCAAGGAAAATGTTGTTATTTCAAGCATTGTCGGACGCTTTTTGGAACATAGTCGAATCTATGCCTTTTACTGGAGGGAAGATAGCGATATTAATCAAGCTGACATGTGGATCTCATCGGCTGATTTGATGACCAGAAACATGGATGATAGGATTGAAGTTGCGGCTCCTCTCATTGATTTAAGGCTAAAGGAGAAGCTTGCAAAGATAATTAGAATCTATGAAAATGACTTTAAGGATGCTTCTTATTTGGACCGAAAAGGTAGTTACAATAAGCTTAGTTTACCAGGTGGTGCCAGTGCCCAGGAAACCTTTATGCAGCTTGCTGAAGAGGGTAAAAAACTTGAGTCAGTAAATATTAAAAAAATAAAGGGTCCCAAATCTTCAGAAAAAGCTAAAGGCAGGGAGACCTTGACTAGGGATTATGATAAGAATTTTAGGTTTCATCGTTTCTACAATGTGGTAATGATTTTACTGGTTATGGTTATTTTATTCCTTGTGGTTAGCTGGTTTGTAAACTTATAGATTATTTACATGAATCCATTTAGCGGGTATAGATGGCTATAACTTGACCCTCAAGAAGACTTACAAGTCCAGCTTGCCCTGGGACAAATTCATTGCTGATGGCACTTGCTGACAGGGGCTGAAGTTTGAGGTCTTGAGCGGTGTAGGCTAAATCTTTTATACTAAGGCTACTTTCTTTTAGGGCAATAAAGGATAGGTACTTAAATCCATCTAGGGGGTGTAAAACATTCATCCCCTTTTTGAGGAGAAAACAATAGTTGTGGTCATTTCTTAGGGTAAGCTTGTAATCTCTTATGAAGGCAAGACTGGCTAAGGTCATGTCAAACCTTGGCCCCTGGCTTATTAGGGTAAGCTGGTCTGGCCTAAGAGTTTGGGCATAGATGAGAGCTTCCTCTCCGTCAAGGAGATCTTTTTCAGCTGGAAGTTTGATTAAATCACGGACGTAGGACTTAATGAGCTTAAATTCCTCTTGACTTACTGAGTCAAAATCTCCTATGGCATAGTTGATGGGAAGACCTGCCTTGATTAAATCAAGGCAGCCTCTTTCAACCCCAATCGTGTAATAATCCTTATAATCACGCACAAGATTGATTTCTGTTGAGCTACAGACAACCAACACCTTATTTTCCTTCATTTTTTCACCCAATCCCTTCTTAGTTTGTTTAATCCTATTATAGCAAAATTAGGCAAAATTAATCTGACCATTAAGCCGATCGAGCCAAGGTATGAAATTAAAAGTCATGACCACCTATATATTTTGTGATAAGACTGTGCTATAATAAAATCTTGGTTGCCGGCAGATAAACTAAAGTCAGGCTGCCAAATAATTTACTAAAATACCTACAAATGATTCCTACCTACAATTTTTTATTTAAGGTGGGGGTTATTTTTGTGGTTAAAATATAATTCATAAGGAGATGTAATGCAAAAAAGGAAAACAAATGTCCTAATGGTTACCATAGCGGTTTTTGTGGCAACCTTTATGACCGCAATCGAAGGAACAATCGTTACAACAGCCATGCCTACAATCGTTGGTAGCCTGCAAGGTATTGAGATTATGAACTGGGTATTTTCAATATATCTTCTGACCAGTGCCATGCTTACGCCCATTTATGGTAAATTGGCTGATAAGATTGGGCGAAAACCTGTCTTTATTTTTGGAATAATTCTTTTTGTAATCGGCTCAGCCCTGTGTGGCTTTTCAAACTCAATGATGACCTTGATTGTGGCACGTGCCATTCAAGGATTTGGGGCAGCTTCCATGACACCTGTGTCTTTGACCATCATTGCTGATCTTTATTCACCCGAAAAAAGAGCCAAGGTCATCGGTCTAACCAGTACAGCTTGGGGGATTGCAAGTGTTGCAGGTCCTTTAGCAGGTGGTATCATTGTTGACACCATCGGCTGGCACTGGGTTTTCTTCCTTAATGTCCCTATCGGAATTTTACTTATTGCGATGATTTGGTACTTCCTCAATGAGGAGAAGCCTGATCTTGAGCCTAAGAAGATGGATATAAGTGGAAGTCTTAGCTTAATGCTTATTTTAACCTCCCTACTTGCGGCCTTTCAAATTCTAGGAGATGAGGGTATAAACCTTGCTGTCATCCTCTTATTCATAGCAAGTATTCTCTTCCTGCTCTTTTTCATTAGGGCTGAAAAAAGAGCGGAAGATCCTGTTATTTCCTTAGACCTGTTTAGCAGTAAGATTTTTATCGTTGTAAACTTGATTGCTGCTCTAATTAGTGGCTTTCTCATGTGTTTTGACGTCTACATTCCCATGTGGATGCAAGGAGTCCTAGGTTATCAGGCAGGAATTGGGGGGCTGGTTCTTGCTCCCATGTCCATCTTGTGGATTTACGGGTCAAATCTTGCAGGTGACTGGCTTGATAAACATTCTATCAAGTGGGTAATGTTTATGAGTCTTTTCATCACCCTTCTAGCATCTCTTCCTCTAATCATCATGCCAGCTGACACTCCTTACCTAGTTTTCGTGGTTATATCTGCTGTACTAGGGGTTAGTCTTGGAGTGGTAATTGTTGCGACAACCATCGTGGCTCAAAATGTAGTACCTCAAAACCAGCTGGGAGTGGCTACATCATTTAATACTCTATCAAGGGTCATTGGTCAAACCATCATGATTTCTGTTTATGGGATTGTAAGTAATACAAGAATGAATAGTGCCCTTACTAATGAAAAGTTAGATATTGATCGTAGCATCCTCAATCAGCTAGTAAACCCCCATACAGCTCAAAATATACCAAAAGACTTACTCAAGCCACTTAAGGGGATTCTTTTCCAGGGAATTCACGGGGTATTTACAACGGGGGTTATCCTGGTTGTTCTATCTTTAATTATTACCCAAACCATTAAAAAAGATGACAAGTAAAGAAGCTAATCTAGCTTCTTTTTTTCATGAAATAAATTCTTATTTTTTGCAAGTTTTCACTGTTTTAGCCCAAGCTTAGTGCTATAATAGCCATATATGATTATTTATAAGGAGATCTAAATGCGTTTAACGATTTTAGAAACTAGTGACATGCACGGCTACATTATGCCGACTAATTTCACTGAAAAAGACATGAACATGCCCCTTGGAACGGCCAAGGTAGCAAGTAAGATGCGTGAATTACGGGCCCAAGCAGACGGCCCTGTCATCCAGATTGAAAATGGGGATTATATTCAAGGCTCACCTCTTAGCTATTTCATCTCAAAACAAGCTGAGGGAGCAAGTCCTTTGGCTGATATTACAAATGCCATGGATTATGATTACGGAATTCTTGGAAATCATGAGTTCAACTATGGTCCTGAGTACTTAAAGGGGGCCATTGATTCTTACAATTATCCTATTCTTGCAGCAAATATTTTGGACGATGAAGGGGAACTTTACTATGGTCGGGCCTATGATATTATCGAAAAAGACGGCCTAAAAATTGGGGTACTTGGTCTTACAACTCAGTATATACCTCACTGGGAGCGTCCTTCTCATATAGAAGGCATGCACTTTATTTCAGCTCTTGAGACTGCCAAAAAATATGTCCCAATCATTCGTAAGGAGGCTGATGTTGTCCTTGTCTCATATCACGGGGGATTTGAGCGTGATCTTGTTACGGGTGAGCCTACTGAAAGCCTGACTGGGGAAAATGAGGGTTATGCAATCATCCAAGAAGTTCCAGGAATTGATGCCTTCCTAACAGGCCACCAGCACCGTGAACTCGCAGCCGAGGTCAACGGGGTTCCCCTTGTCCAGCCGGGATACCGCGGAGCAAATATCGGCCATATCGTTCTTGACCTTGAAAAAACAGCTAGTGGTTATAAGGTGGTAAATTCTTCAGCAAGCCTTGAATCAGTGGCTGATATGGAGCCTGATCAGGAGATTGTGTCCTTAATCGATGATTTAAACAAGCAGGTAGAAGAATGGCTTGATCAGCCTATGGGTAAGGTTGATGGGGATATGACCATTACTGATCCCATGGCAGCACGTCTCAAGGAGCATCCTTACATTGAGTTTATCAACCGTGTGCAGATGGATGCTACAGGTGCTCAAATATCTGGGACTTCCCTTTTCAACAATGACGGGCGTGGCTTTGAACCGGTCATCACCATGCGTGATATTATTACAAACTATATCTACCCCAATACTCTTGCTGTCCTACGTGTAAGTGGGCTTGACCTTCGCCGTGCCCTTGAAAGAACAGCCATCTTCCTTACCCTTGATGAGGAAGGCCAAGTAATCTTTAATCCACGCTTTGTTGATCCAAAACCCCAGTACTATAACTATGATATGTATGAGGGGGTTGACTACACTATTGACCTTTCAAGACCTGAAGGAGAGCGTCTTGTAAGCCTCAGCTTAAATGGGCGTGACCTAGAAGATACGGACATTCTTGATGTTGCCGTCAACCAGTACCGTGCAGTAGGTGGGGGCGATTACAGCATGTTTACAGCTGACAAAATAATCAAAGAAGTTCAAATTGATATGATGGAGCTTATTGCCGACTACCTAAGAGCCAATCCACTCATCCAAGCTACAAGTAACGACAATTTTAAGATTATCAAATAGATGTTTAAAAAGAAAAAGAGGAAATTCCTCTTTTTTGTTAGTTTGTTTGGTTAGTAAATATTTATATCTCATGAAGAAAGGAGGAAGGCAGGAAAAAAAGATAGAATAAAAAAGAACAACCAAAGAAGAGAAAGGAGCTAGCTCTTAGGTTAACTATAATATTGCTCGTACTAGAGATACTTGATAAAGTAGTCGACCTTCTTCTAAAATTGTTCAGTAAGTAAGATGTGGGCTAAAGGCCTCGACACCTGCTGTTATTTTATCACTTTTTCATTAAATAGTTATGGAAAAAATGAAAAAAATAAATTTACTACTCATAGTATTGATAATAGTATTATCTATTTCTATACTATTAAAATTAGCAAGCTTGTTGGGATACTAGGATAATAAGAAGCTTGATAGCTTAGGGTATTCTTCTTAAGAGAAGAAAGGATAGCACAAAATGAAATTGTGGACTTTTTTAGGTGGTAGGGTTAAGCTGACTTTAACTGATGGATTTGAATTTACTGGAACTGTAGTAGATTACATAGATGAAGAAGATGTTGGAGATGAAGATATGGTTACAATATATATCGATTATCCATATTCGAAAAAGTTCACCGAACTAACAATTGGAGAATCAGAAATCAATTCAATCGAAGTAATCAAATAGAATAACTACTAAGCACAGGTATAGGCCGAGTGCTTTTTTTGTGCCCTAAAGAGAGCACAAAACGATATCATACTATCATGCGTTGGTTTGACAAAGGCTTTTACGGCTTTACTGATAAGGCAGGCAAACGCTGGAAGGCTGATGTGTATGCTCGTACCATCATTAAGTCAACGACCTACCGTGTTTACAATGAAATGCGGATGAGACCAGCTGAAGAGTTGGGGATAGATACCTATTACTACTCTAAGAAAGCAACAGCACGCCCAATGTGTGCACCATTACAGGGTAAAATCGTAACGACTGGCGAGGCTAGGACGATTGAAGGTGTCAAGGTTTTATCTTTGAATGATTACGGTTATGGGACCCCTGACGGCTGACGTGGTATTAACTGTGGTCACATCATGACCCCTTTTATTGTGGGTGTGAATGAACTATCTGACCAAGGCGACGACATCAAGAACATATCAGAAGAAGACGCCATTAAGAATGCGAATGTTCAAGCCAAACAACGAGCCCTAGAGCGTACAGTAAGAGATTATAAAGGTAAGTTAAATTTGGCTCGCGAACTAGGTGATGATGAATTAGTAAGCAAATATGGCAATAAAGTTAAGCTATTCCAGGCGAAACTAAGGGGGATTGTTAGAGATAACAGCTTCCTGCACCGTGACTATGCGAGGGAGAAGTATTATAAGAACTTCGATGTCAAGGAAAAGAATAAAACTCAATATTATAGCGATCTTGAGCATGACCGTACGAAGTACCGAGAAGTCAAGAATATTTTAGGTAAATCAGCACCCAAAACATTGGAGGAATACCGAAATATTAGGTATAATGACAGTGAGGCATATAGTAGACTTAGAGATAATGTTTTTGTCCGCAAGAGGATTCAAGAAGGGATTTATGGGGATACTATAAATCCTGAGAAACAGGCACCTCACATGAAATCAACGGTAAAACCTGGCGGAAGTTATTTTAATGATGACGTCGATGTTCAGGCTTTGTTTGATAAGTATGCAGGTACTGGTTCCATGGAATTAGATAAAAATGGACGGCGCAAGAATACAGAGATTATCACGGTTGAAGATTTTTATGGTATAGCAGTGAGTCTTAACGGCTCCGCAAAAACCAATTCTTTTAAAATTCATCATTCGAAGAAAAGAACGCATATTGTCCCATATTTAAGGAGGCCAGAGTGAAACTTATAGAATGCTTAGGTAAACATATCAGGGTTACCTTTACTGATAATCAGGTGTTACAAGGGTACTGTAATGGGTATACCCCGAAAGAAGATACAGAAAAAGAATTGTATGATGAAATAACCATTGAAACAGATAAACATAAATACATTGGATTTGACGAATCAGAAATCAAATCAATTGAAGTAATCAAATAGAATAACCGCTAAGCACTGGCACAGGCCGAGTGCTTTTTTTGTACAATCAGGAGGATTTGATGGAAGAAAATATTGTAATTATTTGGAACCCTAACGGAAGCGGTACGGAGTTTAAACAAGTACAAGAGTTTGATTCACTTTTTACGGAATATTCAAGATTTATAAAGTTCTCTTACTACGATGAGGATGAAGATAAGAGGATGGAAGCACTGTTCAATTTAGATAATATCTTAGGTTATTCAACCGATTAACCAACCAGCCCACACGGGCTTTTTTTGTGCCCTGAACACGGCGTAAAACTATTCAATCCAATCGTGGTTGTTGCCACGTTAAAAAACGAAAGGAAAACACTATGAAACGAGAAGAACTTAGAGAACTTGGGTTAAGTGACGAGGCTGTTCAAGCAATCATGACCATGCACGGTAAGACCGTAACTGATCTAAAAGGTCAAATTGAGGAATTAACCAATGAGCGCGATGTAGCGACAAGCAATATCAATAAGTACCAAGAAGAACTTACGGCCCTGAAAGAAGGAGCTCGTGACAACGAAGAATTAACAGCAAAACTTCAAGACCTACATTGGGTGATATAGAAAGAATGAAAATATGATTAGAGTAGATAGGTCAAGACGTACAACGATTACCCTTTTGGTAAAAGAAGATGGTAATGATCCAGTAATTGTCAAACAAATTACAGCAGATACCAATAACCAAGGGGTTTCTAATATCAGTAATTTTGTAGTTAATCAAGACCAGTAAAAAAATTTATATTAATCGTATTAATAATACATTAAATATATAATCATGGAATAAAAGAATGCCTAAAAAGTTTTTTAATTTCATAACCCTACAATCCACCTGAAAAGCTACTTAAATTTTGGTATAATAAGGGGGATTTGGTATCACGCAAAAAATTAATAAATTATTAAGAAACAAGGAGTTATAAATATGGCAACAATCCAGTGGTTCCCAGGGCACATGTCCAAGGCTCGCCGTCAGGTGCAGGAGAACTTAAAATATGTAGATATTGTCTTTGAGCTTGTTGACGCAAGACTTCCCATGTCGTCAAGAAATCCCATGCTGGGGAAAATTATTGGTGATAAACCCCGTCTGTTAATTTTAAATAAAAAAGACTTGGCTGATGAAAAAGTGTCTATTGAATGGCAGAACTACTTTAGAAAAGAAGGATTAAATAGCCTTTTAATTGATTCAAAGGAGCAGGCTACAGTTAAAAAGGTAACGGCTGCTGCCAAGAATGTTCTGGCTGAAAAGATTGCCCGTGACAAGGCGCGTGGTATAAAGGAGCGTGCCATTAGGGTTATGGTTATAGGGATTCCAAATGTTGGTAAATCAACAATCCTCAACCGTCTGGCTGGGAAAAAAGCTGCCCAGGTCGGAAATCGTCCAGGAGTTACTAAAGGTCAACAGTGGATCCGCAGCAATAAGGATCTTGAAATCTTGGACACACCAGGGATTTTATGGCCAAAGTTTGAGGACCAACTAGTAGGACTTAAGCTTGCTCTTACGGGAGCAATCAAGGATGACTTGATTCCAAAGGATGAGATTACAATCTTTGGAATGGAGTATTTCCTTGAAAATTATCAGGCTGATTTGGTTAAAAGATATAAACTAAATGCCCAGGATTTAGAGCTAAGTCCAGTTGATTTAATTATCCATCTGACTAAAAAGCTTGGCTTTAAAGAGGATTATGACCGTTTTTATGATCTTTTTATCAAGGATATAAGGGATGGAAAACTGGGTAGGTTCACACTGGATCTGGTTAGTGATTTTGTCCTAGAAGGCGAAGAAGATTAGAAGTGACCAAGAAAAAGACAATTAAAGACATCAAGGAAGAGCTAGCCTTAATAACTTGTTTGGATGATTTGACCCTCAAAGAGTATGAGCAAGATCCAAGGGCTGGCGTTCAAGCTGCCTTGAAAAAAAGGAGAAGGGAACTTGAGGCTGTAAAAGCTGAAGCAGCCCGTTTGGACGGCCTACTTGAATTTGAAAGGATTCTCTATCAAGAAGGCTTTGATTTAATAGCTGGGATTGATGAGGTAGGTCGCGGCCCTCTAGCAGGTCCTGTTGTCGCAGCCGCCGTTATTTTGCCCAAGAATATAAAAATTAAGGGCCTAAATGACAGCAAGCAAATTCCTAAATCAAAACATGAAGAGGTCTATCAGAGGGTGCTTGATAGGGCTTTAGGCATCGGAATAGGTATTATTGACAGTCAAATCATTGATCAGGTTAATATTTATGAAGCAACCAAGCTTGCCATGCTTGAAGCCATAAAAAAGCTGAAGTTCCTACCTGAGCATCTTTTGATTGATGCCATGAAACTTGACCTGCCAATTCCTCAGACAAGTATTATCAAGGGTGACTCAAGGAGCATGTCGATTGCTGCTGCAAGTATTGTGGCCAAGGTTACCAGGGATAAAATGATGGCTGACTATGATAAAATCTACCCTGGGTATGATTTTATCCACAATGCAGGCTATGGTACGAAAAATCATCTGGAAGGCCTTGAAAAATTAGGGCTTACTCCCATTCACCGTAAATCATTTGAGCCCATCAAAAGTATGGTCGAATAAAAAAGCACTTATAGGTGCTTTTTTTGGTAGAATTTTCTTTAAATTTCGTATGTATCATAAAGGAGGCTAGAATGCTATGCGACTAACAAATGGCTTTGACATCTATAAGCTAAAAAGAGCTGGGATGACCAATCTAGGAATTTTAAAACTTACTTCAATAGACTATAATATTTCCTTGAGACAGGCAGCTAGAATTGCAGGAGTGAAAAATCCTGAAATATTTTTGGACAACTATAAATCATTAGACATCAAGGAAGAGAGGAAAAAATACTTACAATACTCATCCCTTTCAATCTTTGATGACAAGTATCCCTCAAGACTTAGGGAGATTTACAATCCGCCTGCCTTAATTTTTTACTCGGGTGATATAGACCTTCTTGAAAGGCCAATTTTATCCTTTGTGGGAAGCAGGCAGGCTAGTGAGTTGGGACTTAAGGCAAGCTACAAGCTAATTCGAGAACTTGGAAATAGATTTGTAATCGCGTCAGGACTCGCCCGAGGAATCGATACAGCCAGCCACATGTCGACTCTTAAAAATGGCGGTCAAACCATAGCCGTCATTGCTACAGGCCTCAATAGATATTATCCCAAGGAAAATAAAAAGCTTCAAGATTTTATTGCCACGAAGCATCTATTAATAAGTGAATATCTTCCGGATGAGGATGCTAAAAAGTTTCATTTTCCAGAGCGTAATAGGATTTTAGCAGGCTTAGCCCTAGGTGTAGTAGTAGTCGAAGCCAAAATTAGAAGCGGTAGCCTTATAACCTCTATGCGGGCCATGGAAGAAGGACGGGATGTTTTTGCCGTCCCAGGATCTATTATCGAGGGTTATTTTAGTGGTTGTAATAAATTAATTCAAGATGGAGCCAAGCTCATAGCAGGCGGCCAAGATATTTTAGAAGAGTATTCAATTTAATTATTAAAAAATGCTTGTAAACTGGTCTGGGTTCCTATAAATAAAGGTTTTTCATAGTTTTTTCTGAAAAAATAAAAATCACTTTCTCCTATAAGAAAAACATGAAGTCAAATAATATTATTGACAAGTGACAAAAAAGCTATTATCATTAGTTGGAATCTTTTAGAGAATACTTTTTACTAAAGAAAGAAGAATAATGGTAACTAAAACTACAAGTAAAACACCTAAGAAAAAGGTGGCGAAAAAAAGAGGTAAGGTTAAGAAGAACCTTGTCATTGTTGAGTCACCAGCAAAGGCTAAGACAATTGAGAAGTACCTAGGCCGCAACTATAGGGTGGTAGCAAGTGTTGGTCATGTGCGAGATTTAAAAAAATCTGCCATGTCAGTCGATATTGAAAATAATTATGAACCTGAATATATAAATATAAGAGGGAAAGGTCCCCTTATTAAAGAGCTTAAAAAAGAAGCTAAAAATGCTAAAAAAGTCTATCTGGCAAGTGACCCGGATAGAGAAGGAGAAGCTATTGCCTGGCATCTGGCTCACATTCTAGGACTTGATCTTGAAGATGACAACAGGGTGGTCTTCAATGAAATTACAAAGGATGCTGTTAAGGAAGCCTTCAATCATCCCAGAAAAATCGATGTAGACCTAGTTGATGCCCAGCAGGCTCGGAGGATTCTTGACCGCCTGGTTGGTTATTCAATCAGCCCCATCCTTTGGAAGAAGGTCAAAAAGGGACTTTCTGCTGGACGTGTACAGTCCATTGCCTTAAAGCTTATCATTGACCGCGAGCAGGAAATTAATGCCTTTGTCCCCGAAGAGTACTGGACAATTGATGGTAACTTTAAAAAAGGTGCCAAGAAATTTCCAGCTGCCTTCTACGGAGTAGACGGGAAAAAGAAAAAACTTCATAATAATGAAGATGTTTTGGAAGTTATGGATCGTTTGGACGGCAAAGATTTCAGGGTTGATAAGGTTGAAAAAAGGGAGCGTAAGCGTAATGCCCCTCTACCTTATACAACCAGTAGTCTCCAGCAGGATGCGGCCAATAAAATCAATTTTAGAACCCGTAAGACCATGATGATTGCCCAGCAGCTTTATGAGGGGATTACTCTAGGGACTCAAGGCCAGCAGGGTCTCATCACCTACATGCGTACTGACTCAACCAGGATAAGCCCCCTAGCACAAAACGCAGCTGCAGCCTATATTACAGATAATTTTGGGCCTGAATACAGTAAGCACGGAAGTAAGGTCAAAAATGCCAGTGGAGCCCAAGATGCCCATGAAGCTGTCCGTCCTTCTAATGTTCAAAATACTCCTGAGGCTATTGCCAAGTATTTGGATAAGGATCAACTCAAGCTTTATACCTTGATTTGGAATCGTTTTGTAGCCAGCCAGATGACACCTGCAGTTTTTGATACCATGAAGGTTAATTTGTCGCAAAATGGGGTTATGTTTGTGGCTAACGGTAGTCAGGTCAAATTTAATGGTTATATGGCTGTTTATAATGACGCTGACAAGAATAAGATGCTTCCTGACATGGTTGAAGGTGATACTGTAGTAAAAGACAGCCTAAAACCTGAGCAGCACTTTACTCAACCGCAGGCTCGTTATAGCGAAGCAACCCTGATTAAAACCATGGAAGAAAATGGTATCGGTCGTCCATCAACCTACGCACCAACCCTTGAAACCATTCAAAGGCGTTATTATGTAAAACTCAATGCCAAACGTTTTGAACCAACTGAGTTGGGTGAGATTGTTAATACCCTAATCGTTGATTTCTTCCCTAATATTGTAAATGCTAAATTTACAGCTGAGATGGAAGATAATCTTGATAAGATTGAAGAAGGCCAAAGGAAATGGGTTGAAGTAGTAGATCAATTTTATAAGCCCTTTTCAAGGGAGCTTGAGACTGCTGAAGACCAGATGGAAAAAATCCAAATCAAGGATGAGCCAGCAGGTTTTGACTGTGATGTCTGTGGTCATCCCATGGTCATAAAACTTGGTAAATACGGTAAATTTTATGCTTGTAGCAATTTTCCTGACTGCCATAATACCAAAGCAATCGTCAAGGAGATTGGCGTGACCTGTCCCCTATGTAAGGAAGGGCAAGTTATTGAACGTAAGACCAAGAAGAATCGTCTTTTCTATGGATGTAATAGGTATCCTGACTGCGAATTCACCAGCTGGGATAAGCCAATTGGCCGCGATTGTCCTAAATGTGGTCACTATCTAGTAGAGAAAAAAGTTCGCGGTGGAGGCAAACAAGTTGTTTGTAGCCAGGGAGACTATGAGGAAAATGTGGTAAAATAGAAATTACGGATGAAAAAGCATGATCATTCATGTTTTTTCTATTCCAAAATAAATAAGTATAGGATTTAAAATGAAAGATTATATTAATGTTATAGGGGCTGGTCTTGCTGGTTCTGAGGCAGCCTATCAGATTGCTAAACGTGGCATTCCGGTAAAACTATATGAAATGCGTGGGGTTAAGCCAACTCCTCAACATAAGACAGATAATTTCGCTGAGCTTGTTTGTTCAAATTCCCTTCGTGGGGACTCAATCACTAATGCCGTAGGTCTTTTGAAGGAAGAAATGCGTCAGATGGATAGTCTTATTATTAATTCAGCTGATGAAACTCGTGTTCCTGCTGGCGGAGCTTTAGCTGTTGATCGTGAAGGATTTTCACAACTTGTAACAGATAAGATCTACAATAACCCATTAATCGAGGTTATTCGTGATGAAATTACAGAACTGCCAACAGATGCAATTACAATCGTTGCAACAGGTCCTCTAACTAGCGATACCCTTGCTGAAAAGATTCATGCCCTTAATGATGGTGATGGTTTTTATTTTTACGATGCAGCAGCTCCAATTGTCGATATTGCAACAGTTGATATGGACAAGGTTTATTTGAAGAGCCGCTACGACAAGGGTGAAGCAGCCTACTTAAACTGTCCCATGACCAAGGAAGAATTTGTGGCCTTCCAGGAGGCCCTAATTGAAGCTGAGGTTGCCAAACTTTCTGAGTTTGAAAAGGAAAAATACTTTGAAGGATGTATGCCTATTGAAGTTATGGCAGCCCGTGGCTTTAAAACCATGCTTTACGGGCCCATGAAACCTGTTGGGCTTGAGTATCCAGATGAGTACACAGGAAAACGTGATGGTGATTTTAAAACTCCTTATGCAGTGGTTCAACTCCGTCAGGATGATGCAGCAGCAAGCCTTTATAACATTGTAGGATTCCAAACCCACTTAAAATGGGGTGAGCAAAAACGGGTCTTCCGAATGATTCCAGGCCTTGAAAATGCTGAATTTGTCCGTTACGGGGTAATGCACCGTAATTCATACATGGATTCGCCAAATCTGCTTACGCAAACCTTCCGTTCGAAAAAACAAGACAACCTTTACTTTGCGGGTCAAATGACGGGAGTTGAAGGGTATGTTGAATCGGCAGCGAGTGGACTTGTAGCTGGAATTAATGCAGCCCGTCTCTTTAAAGGAGAAGATGAGGTTGTTTTACCACGTACTACAGCACTTGGAGCCCTTCCTTACTATGTCACCCATGCCAACAGCAAAAACTTCCAGCCAATGAATGTAAACTTTGGTATTATTGAGGAGTGGCCAGAACGCATTCGTGATAAGAAAGAACGTTATACAAATATTGCCAATCGTGCCCTTGACGCCTTAGAGGACTATAAAGTTCTATAAAAAAGAAAAAAACGAAGGATTAGTCCTTCGTTTTTTATTTACAATTTATCCAGGGCATTTTTTTGCTCCTCATCGATAATGTGGGTATAAAGGTCAGTTACTTGGGTGCTAGAATGACCCAGTTGATGGCTAACAAGTACCTGGGAGTTGGTCTCAGCATAGAGTCTAGTTGCTAGCGTATGGCGGAGTTTATGGGGGGTAATTCGAACCTTAAAGGCCTGAGAGTATTTGGCTACCATTTTTTCAATAGAAGAAGCATCCATTCTATTAGCAACTCCCTTGTAAGTCGTTAGGAAAAAAGCCGTATTCCTTTTTTCAGGCTTGTAGCGATTTTCCCTAATGGTTAGATATTCTTCCAAGTAGGGGCCTGCAAAAGGAGCAATAGCTACAGCATCACGTTTTCCTCCCTTTCTAGTTATTTCAGCGGTCATAATATTTAGATTAATATCCCGAATATCCATATTAACGGCTTCAGATAGCCTGATTCCAGAAGCCAGCATGAGGGCAATAATGGCCAAATCTCGCTCCATATTTTTTCTAAAGGATGACCGAGCCCTGGGACTTAAGCCTTCCTCATAAGTATCAGCTATAAAATCCAAAAATTCTTGGCTTTCATCACCCAAAAAGAGCTTGTTTTTAATGTTTGCAGCCCTTGCAGCCAAAGTTTCCCTTTTTTTCTTGGTAGCAACCTTCTTCATGACATTACGGTGGAAGTAGGGCTCACCAAACTCATCCTCAACCTCCTCAGTCAGGTAATTAAAAAGAGAGGACAAAGAGGTCAAGGTACGATTAATGGTCGTCTGAGAGACCCCGTACTGGGTTGAGTGGGTATTAAGTCTAGGACGTTCCCTTAGATAGTTAATATAGGCCTCTAGGTCCTTTTTAGCCAGATGTTCCAGCTCATCAAGGGGAATATCTGAGATTTTAAGTGCCTTAGAGACACCAGATTCAATCATCCAGGTAAAAAATCGATTATATTCCTTGAGATATTCATATAAGGTGGTCAGGCTATAGGGAACTGTTAATTTTGATTGGTAGTATTCGAGGACATAGGTGGGCATGATCTTTTTCAAATCTTCAATATTTTCAAGCAGACGTTCACGTTTCATAAAATAATTTCTTTCTAATTTAATTAAAATTTTGAGTAAACAATTCTAATAGTAGTCTATCATAGACCTAAACATCTTTCAAGAAAATTATAGTTTTTCGGAAAGATGTTATAAGCTAATAACTAAGACCCTTATTTATAGGCATTTCTTCAAGGTCGCAACTTTTATTTTTTTATAATAATTTTTTCTTTATTTTAAAATTTTTTACCTGCTTTTCCTAATCCCAACTACTAATAAGCTAGAAATTAAAATGTCATCTAAGAAAAAAGAAAACCCAGTAAGGAATTTATCTGCTGGGTTTTCTTATCTATCTTAGGTATTTTTACTTAATTCTTTTATAAGGTATTTTTTGCCATATCAATTAAAATATTTCCTTATTTCCTGTCTTTCAAGGCTGTTAAGGCATGGAGGATGGTTATGGTGTCAACAACTTCCTGCAGGCAGGCTCCAACAATGGCTGGAATTAGTCCTGTACTTGCGACAAGCATCAGGATTATACAGATTGAAATCCCAATCCAAACACTTTGTCTAGCGATATTCATGGTGTCACGGCTGATTGTGATTGATTTAACTAAACTAGATAGGTCATTTTTAAGGATGACAAGGTCAGCACTTTCGCTGGCTATGGTTGAATCTCCCTTGCTACCAATGGCCACACCAACGTCTGCAAAGGCAAGGGATGGGGCATCATTTATTCCGTCTCCGACCATCATAGTTGGTTTTTGATCAGCAGGTGTCTTCTTAATGATATCAAGCTTCTCTTCGGGCATAAGCTCCCCGTAAAATTTGGGGATACCAAGCTCTCCAGCAACTTTTGAGGCAACAGTTTTGTCATCACCTGTAAGCATGATGACATTTTTGATGTCAAGTTGGCCTGTCATGTCACTGATAACTTCCTTGGCATCGGGCCTTAACTCATCTGTGAAGATAATTTTTCCAATGTATCTGCCATCTTCTGAAAGATAAACGCTTGTTGAGGCATCTGGGGCTGTTTTAAGACCAATAAAGCTATCGCGGCCAATCTTATAGCTTTTTCCTTGTACTTGACCTGTAAGCCCTTCTCCTGCAATCTCCTTAAGGTTATCGGCCTGAGGAAGCTCTAAATTCCTATCCCTGGCTCCTTTAATAATCGACTGAGAAAGAATATGGTTACTAGCCTCTTCAAGGCTTGCAGCCACCTTTAAAAGGTCATCTTGGCTGTAATTATCAGCTGCAGGGATTATTTGATCAATGGCCATATCTCCCTTGGTAAGAGTTCCTGTTTTATCAAAATAGGCAGTTTTGATGGCTGCAAGTTTTTCAATAACGGTACCATTTTTGACCAGAACATTGTTCCTTGAAAGCCGGCTCATTCCTGCAATAAAGGCTATGGGAGCTGCTAAAATCAAAGGACAGGGACTTGCTACCACCAAAACTTCAACAAAGCGGTGGACATCTTTAGTAAAAATCCAAGCTAGTCCGGCAATTGTATAGGAAATAATGGTAAAGGGAACAGCATATTGGTCAGCCATTCTTACAAAGTGGGCTGGTTTATCCTTAATGTCTTGAACAAGGGAAACAATTTGCTGATATTTTGAATCCTTAGCAAGCTTGCTTGCCTGAATTAAGACTTTAGCGTCACCATTAATCGACCCTGAGAGGACTTCTTGATTTTTCCCAATCTTAACGGGCTTACTCTCTCCCGTAAGAGATGATTGGTCAAATTCTCCTTCAGCTGATAGAAGCTTCCCGTCAACTGGAACCAGTTCAAGAGGCTTAACAAGAAGGGTGTCGCCAACCTTGATTTCTGTGACATCAATATCTTTAATTTGACCATCACTAGTTTGCAGGTGAGCCCTGACAGGACTCTTTGAAATCAGTAAGTCAAGCTCACGGCTGGCCCTGTGAGCTGCATAGTCCTCCAAAGAATCTCCGCCAACAAGCATTACAATAATGATAAGACTTGCCCAGTACTCCCCAATGGCCAAGGTTGACAATATTGCCGTAATGGCTAAGATATCGACCCCGTAAGAACCTGATTTAATGGTTTTTATCATCCCAATAAACATCGATCCAGCCAACAAAAGTCCAACGACTGTGACTATGAGCTCAGCCAGACCATTATTATGGAGGACAAACCTGCTAAAGAGGGCAATAATTGCTACTACAAATACTAGAATAAGTTTTTGCCAATTTTTCATTTTTTCTCCTTTTCATATGATTTTTTTAACATATATCCTATTTATCTATAGTAAATTAAGTGCCCATTTAAAGTCAAGAATGAGATAAGGCCAGTGTCTAGGGTCTTTTACAGCTTTGTCAAGGAGTTTTTACAAAAAACACAAAAAGAACACCAATGAGTCTTAATGGGATTTTTTGGTACAAAAAAAGAAGAACACGAGGTTCTTCTTTTTCAAAATCTAAGAAAAGATTATTTAAGTGTAACTGCTCCACCAGCAGCTTCGATTTTTTCTTTGATTTCTTCAGCTTCGTCTTTAGATGCACCTTCTTTAAGCATTGCAGGAGCTCCATCAACAAGTTCTTTAGCTTCTTTAAGTCCAAGACCTGTGATTTCACGTACAGCTTTGATAACTGCAACTTTTTTATCTCCAGCAGAGATAAGTTCAACGTCGAAGTCAGTTTTTTCTTCAGCGGCAGCAGCAGGTCCAGCAGCAGCTACAGGCGCAGCAGCTGATACACCAAATTCTTCTTCGATTGCTTTTACAAGATCGTTAAGTTCTAAGATTGTTGCTTCTTTAATTTCAGCAATAATGTTTTCAATGTTTAATGCCATTGTTATTCTCCTATTTTTTAAATTTTAATATGCGTAGTTATTTTTAAACCAAAAGTCTAAAATTATGCCACGTCTTCTTTTGATTCTGCCACGGCGTTGATAGCGTATGCCACGTTGCGGACAGGAGCTTGAAGTACTGAAAGTAGCATAGATAGTAATCCTTCGCGTCCTGGTAGAGATGCGATTGCAGCAATTTCTTCTTTTGAAGAGATTTGTCCGTCGATTACACCAGCTTTAATTTCTAGTGCGTCAGCAGTTTTTGCGAATTCGCTAAGGATTTTAGCAGGTGCGATTGCATCTTCATTTGAGAATGCTACAGCACTTGGTCCTACGAAAGATTCAGCAAGTTCGTTAAGTCCAGCTTTCTCAGCTGCACGACGTAGAATTGAGTTTTTAACTACTTTGAATTCAACACCAGCTTCACGTAATTGTTTACGTAATACAGTATCTTGCTCAACAGTAAGTCCACGTGAATCTGCAACTACAACACTTGTAGCGTCAGCAAATTTTTGTGCATAAACTTCAACTAGTTCTGCTTTTTTAGCAATTGTTGCTTCACTCATTTTTTTACCTCCATTATTATTTCTGTGGGCAAAATAAAACCCTCTTGCCCAAGACATAGAGAGTACAAAAAATATCATTTATTTCATCGATAATCTTCGTCCTCGGTAGGAATTACGGATTGCTCCCCCTACTGTCTTTGGTACGGTTGTTATTAAACCTTTGTTATATTAACATGGAAAAACGCATTTGGCAAGTCTTTTTTTGCAAAAAAATAAAAAAATTAACCAAAAAGGCTAATTTTTTATTACTGGTAAGCTATCTGGTTTCCAAATCATGTAGGAAAAGGCCTGATAAAAGCTTGGGTTCAAACCAGGTTGACTTAGGTGGCATGATGAGTCCTGCGTCAGCTACCTCTAATAGGTCCTTCATCTGTGTTGGATACATGGCAAAGGCTAAATCCCACTCACCTGAATCAACTAATTTAACAAGTTCCGCACTTCCTCTGATTCCTCCAACAAAGTCAATCCTCTTATCACTTCTAATATCCTCAATACCAAATATATCATGAAAGACTTTGGCCTGTAAGTAGGAAACATCTAGTCCATCAACTGGATCATCTGCTAGAAGCTCTTTTTTAATGGTCAATTGATACCATTTACCAGCCAGGTACATGTTTATAACTCCTGCTTCTTCAGGTTTAGTTGATTCAGTTTCTTTTATATCAAAGGATTGAGCCAGCTGCTCCATGAAGTCAACTGGTAAATCAACCTTTAAAACACGGTTGTATTCTAAGATTTCAAGCTCCTGATCTGGGAAAAGAATGGAAAGGAAGTAATCACTTTCAGGGCTTCCTTGTCCTGCTTCCCTTTTTTCAATCCCAACCTTGACTGCTGACTCTGTCCTGTGGTGACCGTCCGCTATATAAAGGCTTGCGACCTGACTAAAGGCTTCTTCTAAGTCAGTAATAATTTGGGGGTCATCTAGGAGCCAAACCTGGTGGTTGACATCATAGTAACTTGAAAAATCATAGATGGGAGCATGAGCTTTCTTCCAGTCATTGATGATTGTACTTATAGTAGGCAGCCCCCTATAGGTTAAAAAGATGGGACTTGTATTGGCATCAGTTGCCTTAATGTGATTAATCCGGTCAATTTCTTTTTCATGGCGGGTATATTCATGCTTCTTGATTTTCCCATCAATATAGTCATCAATTGAGGTTGTGGCAACTAGTCCCGTCTGAGCCCTTCCGTTCATGGTTAGCTGATAGATATAGTATTTGTTACTTTCGTCTTGAATAAACCAGCCCTTGTCCTTGAAGGAAGTAAGCTTGTCATCAGCTTCTTTATAGACCTTGTCATCATAGGGTGACAAATCTTCTGGCAGGTCAATCTCAGCCTTATCTATATGGAAGAATGAATAGGGATTACCTTCAGCAAGCTCTTTAGCCTCCAAAGAAGATACAACGTCATAGGGAAGGCTTGCGACCTTAGAAGCCAGCTCCTCATTTGGTCTAATTGCTTTAAATGCTTTTACTTGAACCACCTTAAACCTCCTTATTTTTAATGGCACGGACTCTGATAATATTCTCATCTTGGCCTAATTTTTCAATTATTTTTTCAATCTTATCATCAGAACTGTTGGCTATATCAACTAGAGTATAGGCATATTCTCCCTTACCCCTATTAACCATGTTGTCGATATTAATCTCTTCCTGGGCAATTAAAGAAGAGATGACCCCAAGCATGTTGGGAATGTTTTTGTTAATAATGGTTAAACGGTAGGGTGATTGGAAGTCCATCTCGACATTAGGAAAATTGACAGAGTTCTTGATGTTACCAGTTTCGAGGAATTTTTTGAGGGTTGAGGCAGCCATTTTGGCACAGTTGACCTCAGCTTCTTCAGTCGATGCACCTAGATGTGGGAGGACCAAGACCTTATCTGCTTGGATTAGCCTTGGGTCAGCAAAGTCTGAGATATATTCTGAAATCATGTTAGCTTCCAAGGCTTCAATGACTTCTTCAACATTTACAATCTCGCCACGAGAAAAATTAAGAAGGCTTGCTGATTCTTTCATCATAGAAAGCTCCTCTAGACCAATTAAATCTCTGGTTGAGTCTAAAAGAGGGACGTGAATGGTAACGAAATCGCTATTTTTTAAGACCTCGGCCATACTTTTAGCCCTTTTGACCCGCCTTGAGATAGACCAGGCAACATCTACTGATACATGAGGATCATATCCTGTTACGTCCATCCCAAGCCTGTAGGCATCATTTGCGACCATGGCCCCGATTGACCCAAGGCCGATAACGCCTAGCTTTTTACCTAAAAGCTCATGTCCTGCAAATTGCTTCTTATTGTCTTCAACCTGCTTTTCAGTGTCCTCGCCCTTAAGGGTTTTAACCCAGTTGGCCCCCTGGAGGATGGGGCGAACACTCAAAAGAAGACTGGCAAGGACCAGCTCCTTAACGGCATTAGCATTGGCTCCTGGTGTATTAAAGACAACAATTCCCTTATCGCTACAAAGGTCAACAGGGATATTATTAGTCCCAGCACCTGCCCTTGCCACAGCAAGAGTAGACTTTGGAAAGTCATAGTCCTTTAGATTTTGACTTCTAAGGATGATTCCATCTGGCTGGTCACTTTTATTAATTTGATAGCGTCTTTTATCAAATTTATCCAGTCCCTCCTGGGCAATGGCATTAAAGGTTTTTAAATTGTACATCTATTTCTCCCTATTTTCTTCTTCAAATTCTTTCATAAAATCAACTAGAGCAAGAACACCCTCATAAGGAAAGGCGTTGTAAAGGCTGGCCCTCATCCCACCGACTGATCTGTGCCCCTTTAGGTTTTCAAAACCTCTTTTTTTAGCTTCCTCATTGAATTTTTTATCAAGCTCAGCATCCCCTGTAATAAAGGGAATATTGGTTATTGAGCGAAAGCGTACATCAACGGGACTTTGGTAAAAGTCACTTGAATCAATGTAGTCATAGAGGATTTTGGCCTTTTCTTGGTCCTTTTTAAGGATATTTTCAAGTCCCCCTAAGCCGTCTAGCCACTCAAAGACAAGTCCTGCCACATAGATAGCATATGTCGGAGGTGTGTTGTACATAGAGTCATTTTCGGCTAATACGCTGTAGTCAAGCATGGGTGGTAGATTCAAATCATCTTTTATTAAATCTTCTCTAATAATGACAAGTGTCAGCCCTGCAGGACCAATATTTTTTTGAGCTCCTGCATAGATTAGTCCAAAATCTTCCACCTGATAGTCATTGGCTAAGATATTTGATGACATGTCAGCCACTAGAGGCACCCTACCAGTGTCTGGAATCTCCTTGTAGGCAATCCCTCCAATGGTTTCATTGGTCGTGATATGAAGGTAGCGAGCATCCTGGTCAATCTTTTGAGGGTCAATCTGCGGCACGTAAGTAAAATTCTTATCCTCACTCGTTGCGATGACCTCCACCTGGACATTATCTAATTCCTTGGCTGCTGCGATGGCTTTTTTAGCCCAAGCTCCCGTATTGACATAAAGGGCCTTGCCATTTTGGGCAAGATTAAGAGGAATCATTGTGAACTGAAGGCTTGCTCCCCCCTGGAGGAAAAGAACCTTATAGTTATCTGGAATATTCATTAATTTTCTGAGTAAATCTTCCGCACCCTTGATAATGTCTTCAAAGAGTTTGGAGCGGTGACTTAATTCCATCACGGACATTTGGCTAGCTTTATAGTTAAGAAGCTCCTCTTGAGCTTTTTTTAAAACATCTTCTGGTAAAACTGCTGGACCGGCTGAAAAATTATAAGTCGTCATAGTAATTTCCTCTTCTTGTTTATTAATGAACTTAATATTCATTTAAAATATCATATCATGTAATCACATATTTTCAAAGAATTTACATTATTCTAAATTTATAGAAAATTTTACTGAAAGATTTGAAACATTAGCAAGGTAAATAAAAAACCACGCCCAAAGGGTGGTTAAAGTAAAATATCCAAAAACTAAAGTTCTTCCTTCAGCTCTCTTGCATAATCGGTTAACTTGATGGCATTGTCAAAAGACATCTTTTTGAGTTCTGTTTTCCCAGTATTCCAGCGGCTAATAGTTGTATCTCCTATTCCAGTAGCCTTACCTATCCTATAAGCTGTTTGATTTTCCAAAAGCCACTTAATAAGTTGGATATCCGCAATCTCATTTTTTCTCATTTTCAATCCTTTCTTTTTCTAAGGTTAACTTAATAATTTGAATTATAAAAACAACCAAAAGATCACTTATCAAAATTGTATATATGTTATTTCCCACCACGTCTATTATACCATCTTTGGCAATCTTTTAAAAACGTGTACACACGATGATTCTTTTTGTACTTTGTTCAAGGCATAAAAAAAGCACTCGGCTTATGCCAGTGCTAACCTATTTTGTTATCTAATTGGTAAACCTTGCTTGTAAGCTTCCTGTGCTTCAACTAATTTCATTTTGTTGGGGCCACCGTCGATATTTGTTTCACCAGTATTTTGCCACCCGCAATTGTCACAAATATCATATACAGCCGTCATAGTACCACACACCGGACAATTTACATACTCTTCTCCGTCAATCCATTTTACTTTTTGAATTTCTGGTGTCTCGCTCTTTATTCTTTTCAAAATAATCAACTCCCTCATCTGGTTTAAATAACGTAGTAATACTTCCTTTAATTAAATTACCCAGACTAAATATATTTTTTCTTTATCGTAGCGTACACGTCTTCCGTTATACTCATAACCCAATATTTTATCTGAAATAGGTTCAGCTAGTAGATTAACAGCTTTATTTATATACTCTTCTTTAGAAATATTCCCGAACTCTTTTCCATGGGTTTTGTAATGTCCATTAAGCGATTTTTCACTAGGGAAATTAGAATTACTCCATTTTATGAAATCACGGTAATTCTGCATTAATTCCTTGTACTTACTATCACCATTATACCTAATATTTCGGTATTCCTCCAATGTTTTGGGTGCTGATTTACCTAAAATATTCTTGACTTCTCGGTACTTCGTACGGTCACGCTCAAGATCGCTATAATATTGAGTTTTATTCTTTTCCCTGACATCGGGGTTTTTATTGTACTTCTCTCTAAGGAGTACCAAATAGGCCTTTGTGATTCTGAATAGTCTTGCAGTACCAAACTGTGTAAATGTCTTCAGGCGTTACTAGGTCTTCTCGTTCAGTTACTCTTACATAGTTACTGATTTCTTTCTTTACTTTTTCAATAAATTCTTCTGTGTTCATTGCATTCGTCCTCCTGACTGCACAAAAAAAGCACTTAGCTCATGCTAGTGCTTGTTAGTCTGGAGTGAACCATGTTTCAGGATACGAATCCTTTTTTATAAAACCATGGATTGCACGCCTTACTTTAGAATGCGTTGACTTAAACCAGGGATGTTCATCGTTTTTAATAACCTTATAACTAAGGTCGGATTTTTTAACCGAAATTATACCATGAATCCCCTCATCAGAAAAATCACCAAGATCAGAAAGATAGTAGTCATAAATAATTTCTTTATCTGTTACTTTATTCTTTTTTAAATCAATCACCGCCACTCCTCCTGTCTTTCCATTCGTCTAATTCTTCCAAATAATTATAGGTCTTATTTGTTAACCTATGAGCATCATTGTAAATCATATTCGGATTCGCTCTCATAATTTTTGACTCTAACAATTCATGCTTAATCATAGTTAAGTCGTGAGATTCGGGCTTTCCTGCAAAAATCCTTGAAAAGGACTGGGCTATATCATAGTCAGGATCAAACATCCCAATTTTTCCCACTTCAAGAAGATGGTCATCCCTAAAAACATGTTGGTAAACTTGGAGGGCATCCTTCAGCGGAACACCTCCATTCTTTGAGATAAGCCCCGCCGCATCCATGTCCTTTCTTTGAGCAAACTGGATATACATCTTCTTTCCCAATGCTTCTTTATGACCAATTGACTCAAAAGCATCAAATTCTTTGCCATACCTATTAAGAGCTCCACTTGCCTTAATTTTCGGCATTTTAAAAGCTTCAGGAACCTGCTCTTTTTTGTCTCAACTCTATCATTTTTTCTATTATCTTGCCATTCCTTTGACCAAATATTTTGCTTTCTATTTTTATCTGGTTTATATTCAGTCACGCACCTACAACGTTCATGTCTCCTAAACACATCTTTAGGCATACCGTAAGGATAATCATAGCTGCCAGCAAGGTTAGCACACCAATCGCAAGCATGTCCTGATGTCCTCCTAACAATAAGCGGTCTTAAACCAACCTTTGAATGAAAACGAGCGTTGGCCTCAATAGTATCATCTACAACAGATTGGCTGAAATTTACAATAGGTTCTCCTAACATCCACGAAACATCTGAAAAAGTGTCGCCTGTAGTTAGTTTATCTACAATTCCCTTGGCCCTTTCAGCATTAAATTCAGGATTTTGAGCCTGTAAACTTATACCTGATTAGATATATAGGTTTGGGTCAATTGCTAATCTACTTGCTGTGCCTAGTAATATTTAAGCTAGTCCAAAGAAAAAAACTTACAATTTAGGATTTGGATAGAAAACTAAAAACGTTCGCTTTGCGAACGTTTTTTTACTCAAATATCTGATAAAAGTCCTGAATGCTTAGCTTAGCTTTTTCCTGACTGTTCAAGTCCTGGGCGATTTTTCCGTCCTGCATGACTAGGAGGCGATTGCCGTATTTTAGGGCATCTTCCATATGATGGGTAATCATAAGGGCTGTTAGTTGGTCTTTTTTGACCAGTTCATCAGTAAGCTTCATTAAGGACTTACTTGTTTTCGGATCAAGGGCTGCTGTATGTTCATCCAAGAGTAGAAGATCTGGTTTTTTAATGGTTGCCATAAGAAGACTTAGGGCCTGCCTTTGACCGCCTGAAAGATTTCCTGCTGGCGTATCAATGTGTTTTTCAAGGCCATTGCCGATTTTTGAGGCCAATTCAGTAAACTCTTTTTTATAGCTTGCAAGTCGTCTGGGCACAAGTCGTCTTTTTTCACCTCGAAGTCTTGCCACAGCTAGATTTTCAGCCAATGTCATTCGGGGAGCTGTTCCCATCTTAGGATCTTGAAAGACCCTTGAAATGTATTTGGCCCGAACTTCAGGTGTTTTTTTGGTCATATCCTCACCCATGATGAAGACCTGGCCGCTTGTAAGAGTCAGATTTCCAGCAATGGTATTAAAGAGAGTAGACTTACCAGCACCATTTCCCCCAAGGACTGTAATGAAGTCACCCTGGTTAATGGTCAAGTTTACTTGATCTAGGATTACCTTTTGTTCATCGCTACCATTATCAACTATCTTGGTCGCGTTTTTTAACTCAATTATTGCCTGCATTTATCTTGACCCCCTTGAAAAATTTGTCCTTTAATGTTGGGATAATTAGACAGATGGCAAGGATGATTGCACTGAATAATTTTAGGTAGTTGGTATTGAAGCCTAAGCGAATAATCAGCATGATAATGATTTGGTAGAAAATACTTCCAATCACAATGGCCATTAAACGCTCAAGTAAGCTTACATTGGCAAAGAAGACCTCTCCAATGATAATACTTGCAAGACCGATTACAATGACTCCAATTCCCTTGTTAATGTCAGCATAGCCGTCACTTTGGCTTATAAGGCCACCAGCAAGACCTATGATACCATTTGACAAAACAAGGCCTAAAAGCTCCATCTTACCTGTATTAATCCCTAAAGATTGGGCCATGTCTGAATTGTCTCCAGTGGCTACAAAGGCCTGGCCTAAATTGGTATTTAGGAAGAAAATCATAAGGCCAATGACAAAAGTTGCAGCCAAAAGTCCAAGAACCAAGATTGCAAGGTCTGGGTTTTCAAAGGGTAGGTAGTCCTGCAGGCGTTTATTGTCTAAAAGGCCCAAATTAGCCCGTCCCATAATCATAAGCATGATGGAATTACAAGAAGTCATAACAAGAATACCTGCTAGAAGGGTTGGAACCCGCCCTTTGGTATATAAAAGGCCTGTAGTAAGTCCTGCAAGAGCTCCTGCTAAAAAGGCCGCAAGAGTTGAGATGACTGGGTTAAAACCATGGCTAATCATGGTTACAGCGACAGCCCCTCCGAGGGGAAAAGAACCTTCTGCGGTCATATCAGGAAAGTTTAAAATCCTGAAGGTCAGGTATATTCCAAGCCCTAAGATGGCCCACAATAAACCTTGATTGATGGTTGATAAAATCATAAATTATCCTCTGTGTTCTTACTTGATTTATTAGGAAAAACTCGCGATTAAGGTCACGAGTTTTATCTTTTATTTTACCTTGTCAGCCTCAGCCAGTAATTTTTCTGGTAGGGTAATGCCAAGTTTTTGTGCTGCATCTTCATTGACAACTGGCTTAACTTCGCTAAATTCTTCAACTGGAAGACTTGAAATTTTTTCTCCCTTAAGAACCTTGGCAGCCATTTTTCCAGTAGCCTTACCAAGATCGTATTGGTTAATGGCTACAGCTGCTAGACCACCTTGTTCAACCATGGTATCAACACTTGGGAAGACAGGTTTCTTGGCCTTGTTGGCAATGTTAATAACTGTTGGAAAGGCACTAGCTACAGTGTTATCCATCGGTGTGTAGAAGGCATCAACCTTAGAGCTTGCGACCTCCATGGTTGCTGAGATTTCATTTGTTGAAGGTACCGCATACTCAATGACCTCAATACCAGAAGCTTCTGCTGCTTTTTTAAATTCAGCCACCTGTGACTTAGAATTATCCTCGCTACTTGAGTAAAGGACACCCACAGTCTTAAGATCTGGTAGGACCTCCTTCATAAGGTCAAGCTGCTTGTCCACAGGGAACTTGTCTGATACACCTGTAATATTCTTATCAGGTTTTTCAAGATTACTGATAAGTTTAGCTCCCACAGGGTCACTTACAGCACCCATAATGATTGGAATACTTGTTGTTGCGTTAGCAAGGCTTTGGGCAGCTGGGGTTGCAATCCCAATTAAGGCATCATTTTTCTGGGCTACAAGCTCCTTACTCATGGTTTGGAGTTTGCTTTGGTCTCCTTCACCGTTTAAAAAGTTAATCTTAATATCCTTAAAACCTGATTCAGCCAGACCATCTTTGACTCCCTTATATATTTCATCAAGAGCTGGATGGGTTACAAACTGTAAAACACCGATTTGCTGCTTATCATCTTTTGCTTCCTTCTTCTTATTAAGCTGGGGCAGGATAAGGGCACCCAAGGTAAGGATTACCAGACCAAGGACGGTAAAGACTAGTTTCTTGTTTTTCATAGTTTTCTCCTAAATTCTTCCTATTGTAATGACATTTTATTAAGCTTGTCAGCAAAATCCTGATCAAGGTTGCTTGAAAGGTCAAAGTAAATTACCTTTGTTTTCTTGTCTCCCTCAAAGAAAACAACAGGGATTTTATTATCCATATCAACCTTTAAATCTTCAACTAGCTTATTGGGGTAAATTTCCTCGTAAATATAGATCTTACGGTTTAATTTAGTATTCCCCTTGCTTTGGCTGACATAATCATAAAATTTTTGATTTAAAGCCTCATTCTTGGGGTTTATAAAAATAACTGTTGTAGCTAGATTATT
This sequence comes from Streptococcaceae bacterium ESL0729, assembly GCA_029391995.1. Classification (NCBI taxonomy): domain Bacteria; kingdom Bacillati; phylum Bacillota; class Bacilli; order Lactobacillales; family Streptococcaceae; species Streptococcaceae bacterium ESL0729. The sequence goes on along the minus strand of CP113924.1, from coordinate 716,933 downwards.
ATCTAAAAGCTGGCTGATGTCTTGGGTGGAAATGTCTTCAATCTTATCATTGGTCGCAACATTTAATATGGCATCAAGTTGCTCGGCCCTGATATTTTTTCTGAAACTTGGAATCAAAAATAGAAAAATAAGTATCAAAATTCCTAAAACAAGCTTCAAATCTCTTGAAAGTTTCCTCGCATCGGTTCTCAAATCATCCTTCTCCCTCCTAAAATAACTAGAAAATTACTAATTTCCTAATTATACCTAAAAGCAAGTCCTCACGCAAGAAAATTCGTGCCTAAAGTGATAGAATGAGGGGGTAAGGGAGGTATTTATGTATTTAAAAATGACTGAAAATGTACAAGAAAAAATTAATAAAATGATTGGTGACCAGCCTGCAAAACTAATCTTTGACATGGATGATGGAAATGGAATTCATTCCAGAAAGGGTTCATGTTCGCTCTTTAATCACTTTAGAATCTTGATTGTAGATCCTGACTTTGTAGACCCTGTTTATGATGAAGAGATGGATAGTGATTTAGGGTCTATGGCCTTTAAAGGCTATTCAAAGAATTATCTATCTGATAAAATGAAGCTATCACTCGAAAATTACAGGCTTTTCTTAACATGTGACTATGAAAGTCTTGATCGTAATTTCGAAATAATAGATTTTAGGAATAAATAACATGGCTTTTGATGGTATTTTTCTCCACTATATGACCTCTGAACTCAGGAGTAGTCTGACTGGTGGACGAATTCAAAAAATAAACCAACCCTTTGATAAGGAGCTGGTTTTAACAATTAGGGGGAATGGTAAGACCCACAAGCTTCTTTTGTCTGCCCACCCAAGTTTTGGTCGTATTCAGCTGACCAAGACCATTTTTGAGAACCCAAAGACTCCTACAACCTTTGTAATGATTTTGAGAAAGTACCTAAATGGTGCTCTCATTAACAGTATCGAGCAGGTTGAAAACGATAGGCAGATTATCTTTGAAATTTCCAGCAAGAATGAAATCGGAGATGCCATGGAGATTGCCCTAATCTGTGAAATTATGGGTAAACATTCAAATATTCTTTTGGTTGATCGAAAATCAAACAAGATTCTTGAATCAATCAAGCATGTGGGATTCTCGCAAAATGCCTACCGGACCATTCTTCCAGGAAGTACCTATTTGGCACCACCTAGTGACAGTAAGATTAATCCTTTTACTGTAAGTGATGATAAATTATTTGATATCTTAAATACTGAGGATAATTTGCAGAAGGCCTTTCAAGGTCTAGGACGAGATACGGCAATAGCCCTTGAAAAAAGGCTTCTTCCCAATGAGAAGATAAAGTCCTTCCATGATTTTATCAACAATCTATGCCCATCTCTTTATCCCTCAAGTGACAATTTTTCGGCCCTCAAATTAGCCGATGATTATCTAGCTTATGATAATCTATCTGAGCTTTTAGATGCCTATTATTCAGATAAGGCTGAGCGTGACCGGGTTCGCCAGGTAGCAAGCGAGGTTATCCGTAAGGTTGACAATGAGCTTAAAAAGAACCGCCAAAAACTCAAGAAACAAGAGCGTGAACTTAAGGCAACCGACAAGGCTGAAAGCTTCAGGCAAAAGGGAGAGCTTCTTACAACCTTCCTCCATCAGGTACCAAACAACAAGGATTCTGTCATCCTTGATAACTACTATGACGGCCAAAAGATTGAAATAGCTCTAAATAAGGCCTTAACGCCCAACCAAAATGCTCAAAAATACTTCCACAAGTATCAAAAGCTAAAGCAGGCAGTTAAATATCTCAACAGTCAAATTGAACAGACCAAACGGGCTATTTTATACCTGGAAAGTGTTGAAAATTCCCTGGCCCAGGCTGACTTATCCGAAATCGCTGAAATCAAGGAAGAGTTAATCCAAACAGGCTATATTAAACTTAGAAAAAGGGATAATAAACGCCAGAAACTTAAGGATCCTGAGCGATATATCGCAAGTGATGGAAGTCTAATCTTAGTTGGGAAAAACAACCTGCAAAATGAGCAGTTGACCCATAAGATTGCCCGGAAAAATGACCTTTGGTTCCATGCCAAGGATCTTGCAGGAAGTCATGTTGTCCTAAGAGATAACCCTAGTCCAAGTGATGAGGTCGTTACAGAAGCTGCCATGCTTGCTGCCTATTTCTCTAAGGCAAGAATGTCAAACCTGGTCCAAGTTGATATGATTGAGATTAAAAAATTAAATAAGCCTGCTGGCTCTGCTCCAGGTTTTGTCACCTATACTGGCCAAAAGACCCTTCGGGTTACACCTGACCTTGAGAGAATCAAGGAAATGAAGGATGAAAGCTAAACCTATCATCCTAGCATTATGTATGGTGTTGCATTATAAAGTGAATTGTTTATAACAATTTTTTGAGGCTGTCTTTAAAATCTACTTAAAATCTTTGTTAATCGAATGACAAAGCATAAACGAAGTGGTATAATTGACCTGTCTGATGGTTTTTCTCCAAGAACCATCCAAATTAATCTAAATTTAATAGAGGAGATTTAAAAATGACTGATGTTAAACAACACAAAAAAGTAATTCTTGTTGGTGATGGAGCTGTAGGTTCATCTTACGCTTTCGCACTTGTTAACCAAGGTATCGCCCAAGAACTTGGAATTGTTGATATCTTTAAAGAAAAAACTGTAGGGGATGCTGAAGACCTTAGCCATGCTCTTGCTTTCACTTCACCTAAAAAAATCTACGCTGCTGACTACTCAGACGCACACGATGCTGACCTTGTAGTTCTTACAGCTGGTGCTCCTCAAAAACCAGGTGAAACTCGTCTTGACCTAGTTGAGAAAAACCTACGTATCAACAAAGAAGTTGTTACTAAAATCGTTGAAAGTGGATTCAACGGAATCTTCCTAGTTGCTGCTAACCCAGTTGACGTTCTTACTTACTCAACTTGGAAATTCTCAGGATTCCCTAAAGAACGCGTTATCGGATCAGGAACTTCTCTTGACTCAGCTCGTTTCCGTCAAGCTCTTGCTGAAAAAGTTGGAGTTGATGCACGTAGCGTCCACGCATACATCATGGGTGAACACGGAGATTCAGAATTCGCAGTTTGGTCACATGCTAACGTTGCTGGTGTTAAACTTGAACAATTCCTACAAGATGTTGAAGGAATCGATGAGCAAGGTCTTGTTGACCTATTCGTATCAGTACGTGATGCTGCTTACTCAATCATCGAGAAAAAAGGTGCTACTTTCTACGGTATCGCTGTAGCTCTTGCTCGTATCACTCAAGCAATCCTTAACGACGAAAATTCAGTACTTCCACTTTCTGTATTCCAAGAAGGTCAATACGGAATTGATGACGTATTTATCGGTCAACCAGCTGTTGTTGGTGCTCACGGTATCGTTCGTCCAGTTAACATCCCACTTAACGACGCTGAAACTCAAAAAATGCAAGCTTCAGCTAAACAACTTAAAGACATCATCAACGAAGCTTTCAGCAAAGAAGAATTCGCTTCTGCAGCTAAAAACTAATCGTCATTCGATAACTAACATTAACCTCTCTACTTGTGTAGGGAGGTTTTTTATTGTATTTTTTAGAATCTACTTCATTTATCTCTCTTCTGCATTTTACAGATTGATTTTTTTGTATTATCAACTTTATTTAAGAAAAGAAGAAAAAAGTTGAAAGTTTACATTTTAATATAAGTATTTATTATTTTGTGCATTTAATTTAAATATTTAATTTATTTTATATATTTAAGTTTTTTACTAATTGATTTTGTAAAATAATATATATTACATATCTTAATTTTGGTTTTCTTTTCTACTTCCGCTAATGCTTATTTGCGGAAGTAGATGTTAATTATAATATTTATTTTTAAATATATTTAATATAGTTAATTTTTTTATTATTTTAATTAATATATTTTATATATTTAAGTATATTAATAATATTTATATTTTAAGAAAATATTTTATAATTTTTGTAAATGTTGAAGGCAAAAAAATATTTTCTTAAAAAATTGGGCTAGATGACAAAGATCAATTGTTTTGGCCCAAAAATAAAACTTCCATCATTTCCCTCTGCATTTTTTAGCAAAATCAAAAAATTTAAGAAAAAATGGCTGAAAGGTAAATAAAGATCAAAAAAAGCACTAGCTTATACTAATGCTTAAAAAATAATTTCATCCCATAAATCATCTGGTATTGATTGAAAGGGAGTATTGGTTGCTATAGCATTTTCAACATCCTCATTCATTCTCCTAACTCCATCTTTCAACTCATTCGGATAACTTGCAATATTAACAGGATCCCACCAACCTATGATTTTATCAGGCATGTCCCTTTTAAAATGGCTCTTATATTTATGTTTTATTTCTTCAACTTCTTTAAAAAGTTCTTCCATCTACATCACCAATCCTTCAAAATTGTACAGATCCATCAAAAAATAGAGTTCGATATTCCGTCACTGCAACCATTTTTATCGCGGTCAAGGGCATGGTTGTAAATCATGGTTGTGTTGAGACTTGAGTGTCTGGCAAACTGCTGTACTTCTGTTATATCATGTCCTGCAAGGAGGGCTAGGGTTACGGCAGTATGTCTGAGGCTGTGGGCTGTTAGTCGTTCGCTATTATAGCCTGCTTCTTTCATAATTTTTTTAGCAATAGTTGAGATTGACCTAGTAGTAAGTCGCTTACCACGACTGTTATTACTGGTGGAAGCAAAAAGTGGGCTGTCTTCGCCTAAATCCTCACGCTTGGCCAAGTAATCCCTAATGGCCTTTTCGACAGGAAGAGAAACCTTGATGTATTCGGTCTTCTCCTCCCGCCCCTTACCTTGGACATAAAGAACAGTATTACGACCCAAAATTCTTAAATCCTTAACATCGGCCCTTGAAACTTCAACAGTCCTCAAACCACCTGTAATCATCAAAGAAAAGATGGCATAATTCCTAAGACCCTCTTCTGTATCTTGCTTGATACTTCCAATGATGTGCTTAACCTGCTCAGCTGTGAGATAGTCCTTTTTGTGGTTTTTATCAAGCTTTGCTCCCTTAATCCTGTCAGCAATATTGGGATAAATCCCCTCTTGAGCCGTCCACTGGAAGAAAATCCTTGCTGCCATAATATAGTTTTGAACAGTTGTAGGCTTAAGTCCACTATCCTTAAGTCCCTCTCGGTAGGCCAAAATATCAACTCTTTGCGGATTTTTTATATTATTTAAGGCAAAATATTTGAACATCTGCCTAAGAGCCTTGGTGTAAGTTTCAATTGTTTTGGGACTTGTATCCAGGTAGCTTATGAAGCTCTCAAGGACATTGGCAGTGATTTCATTTGAAAGCAGGAGCTCTCTTCCTTGATGACTTTCTATTTTTTGAACTTCCACGTGACTACCTCCTCTGCTATTTTAAGTCTATTATAACCATTCAATCCATAAAGATAAATAAAAACCAACAAATTTTTGAAGATTTGTTGGTTCTACTTTTATTTTGATTTGATGTAGTTAACACCGTTAGCTTTTGGTCCTGTTGACTTACCAAGGAAAACTGCAAGAACGACAATTGTAAGAACGTAAGGTGCAATTTGCAAGTAAACAATAGGAACATTAGCAAATAGTGGAAGCTGACCACCGATTACTGACAAGCTTTGAGATAATCCAAAGAAGAGACTGGCAAGCATGGCTCCGATTGGATTCCACTTACCAAAGATCATAGCTGCCATGGCGATGAAACCTTGACCTGCGATTGTTGTCCCGCTGAAGTTAACCGAGATTGACTGAGCAAAGATTGCTCCCCCAATTCCTCCAAGAAAACCTGAAATCATAACTCCTAGGTAACGCATTTTATAAACGTTAATTCCAAGAGTATCAGCCGCTTGAGGGTTTTCTCCCACACTTCTTAGACGAAGGCCAAAGCGTGTTTTAAAGAGAACATACCAGGCAACAAAGGAAATCAGGATGGCCACATAACCCACAAGGGATGTTTTTTCAAAGAAAATTGGACCAATAACAGGAATTTTTGCAAGGACTGGGAAGTCATAGTAACCAAAACTCTCTCTAATGTTATCAGTTTGTCCCTTCCCGTAAAGGATTTTTGTTAGGAAAACGGCTAATGCTGGTGCCATCAGATTAATTACTGTACCGCTGATAATTTGGTTGGCACGAAGAGATACTGATGCTAGGGCATGGATTAGTGAGAAAAGAAGACCCACCACTCCTCCAGCCAGGCAGGCAATCCAAGGAGTAGCTGCACCAAGCTGGTTTGTAAAAGTTAGGTTGAAGACGATGGCTGAGAAAGCTCCCATGACCATGATACCTTCAAGACCCACATTAACAACTCCTGAACGCTCAGAGAAGGTTCCTCCAAGACTTGTTAGAATCAAGGGAGTTGCATAGATGAGCATTGATGAAATCAATAATTGAAAGATAGTTATTAAATCCATTATGCCTTACCTCCTTTTTCCTTGAAATTTGGGATTATTTTTTCAATTACATATTTAATCCCCACAAAGAAGATAATACTTGCAATAACAATACTTACGATTTCTGGTGGAATTCCTGTCTTGTTCATTCCTGGTGCCCCAACCTTTAGGATAGAGAAGAGGAATGATGAGAAGAGGATTCCAAGGGGGCTATTTTGTCCCAGAAGGGCTACAGCCATCCCGTCAAAACCAATGGATGGACTAGATGGTTGAACGAAGAAGTTTTGGAAGGTTCCAAGTCCTTCGATTGTACCTCCAAGTCCTGCAAGAGCTCCTGCGATAAGCATCGAGCTTACAACAATACGTTTACTTGACATACCAGCATATTCGCTGGCAAAAGGATTTAGCCCAACTGAGCGAATTTCAAAACCAAGAGTTGTTTTAGTCATCATAATGTAGACAAGGATTAAAACAATGAGGGCGATGAAAATCCCAATGTTCAAACGTGAATTATTGGTAATTGATGATAGCCACTCTGTCCTAAAGGTAGCATTAGCTCCAACCTGGAGGGTTGAATCCTTCTCAGCTAGAATATTTTTACTAAATTTATAGTGAATTAAATAAGTAGAAACAAAGAGAACAACGTAGTTAAGCATGATTGTTACAATAACTTCGCTGGTTCCAAGATAGGCCCTTAAAATCCCTGGAATAGCTGCGGCTAGAGCACCTGCAAGCATACCAATGATGATTAAAAGAGGAATCATAACAAGTCTTGGAATATCTGGGAAGCTTAGGGCAAACCAAACGCTTGCCATCCAGCCGCACAAGGCCTGTCCACTCATTCCGATATTGAAGAGTCCAGCTTGACTTGCGACCGCAAAACTCAAGGCCGTAAGAATTAGAGGCCCCATACTTCTAAAGATTTCACCGATACTTCTTGTTGTCCCAAAGGCTGAAGTTAAAAGATCTTCATAACCCCAAAGAGGATTATAGCCAAAGATTAGCATGATGATGGCCCCAAATAGGAAACCAAATAACACGGCCACCACTGGGACTAAGAATTTCTTCAAGTCAAATGTTTTCATAATAATTAAGACTAAGCGGAAGAAGAGATCTTACTTAGTCTCTCCTCCTTTCCCGCCAACCATCAGGATACCAAGCTCTTGCTTGTTGGTATCTTTTGGAGTAACGATTCCTTGTATCTTACCACTATGGATAACAGCTATTCTATCTGAAACATTTAAAATCTCATCTAGCTCAAAACTTACTACAAGTACAGCCTTTCCTTCATCACGTGCCTGAATCAGACGTTTGTGGATATATTCGATGGCACCAACGTCAAGACCACGAGTTGGCTGGCTGACGATAAGTAAGTCAGGATTTAAGTCAATCTCCCTAGCAATAATTGCCTTTTGCTGGTTACCACCAGATAAAGACCTTGCTGCTACAAGCTCACTAGCTGTCCTTACGTCAAACTCTTCAATCAACTCCCTTGCATGGGCATTGATTTCCTTGTAATTTAGGAAGCCGTGCTTGCTTAAAGGTGACTTATAGTAAGTTTGAAGGGCAATGTTTTCAGCTAGTGTCATGTCAAGAACTAAACCGTCACGGTGACGGTCTTCAGGAACGTGACCAACAGCCATTTCTGTAATCTTACGTGGCGTAAGGTTAGTTGCCTCATGCCCTTTAATCTTAATAAGGCCACTTTCAACCTTACGAAGACCTGTAATAGCCTGAATTAACTCACTTTGACCGTTGCCGTCAATACCTGCAATCCCAACAATCTCACCAGCTCTTACTGAAAGACTTAGGTTATTTACAGCAGGCACTCCGCGTCCCTCATTAACCACAAGAGAATCAATCTCAAGGACAACATCCCCTGGAGTCGACTCAATCTTATCAGTCTTAAATGATACGCTGTGTCCAACCATCATTTCAGCCAGTTCTTGGTTAGAACGGCCTTCAACGCTAACTGTATCAATCATTTGACCACGTCTAATGACAGTCACACGATCAGCAACCTCACGAATTTCATCTAATTTGTGGGTAATCAAAATGATTGATTTCCCTTCCTTAGCAAGCTCCTTCATGATTTGCATTAACTCACCAATTTCAGCAGGCGTTAAAACTGCTGTTGGCTCATCAAAGATGATGATATCAGCCTTACGGTAAAGAGTTTTAATAATTTCAACCCTTTGTTGCTGGCCGACACCAATATCTCTGACATAAGCATCAGGTGTCACCTCAAGACCATATCTTTTAGACAGGGCTTCAATCTCTTTAGCCGCATCCTTAGTATTGAGCTTTAGGCCTGATGTCTTTTCATCACCTAGGATGATATTCTCAGTTACCGTAAAGGCATCAATCAGCATAAAGTGCTGGTGGACCATTCCGATACCCAGTTTTGTAGCCTTGGACGGAGAGTCAATCTTCTCAACCTGACCATTTATTAAAATCTCCCCACTTGTAGGCTCTAAAAGTCCTGCAAGCATGTTCATAAGGGTTGACTTTCCGGCTCCATTTTCACCAAGTAAGGCGTGGATTTCTCCCTTGCGAAGGGTCAGATTGATATTATCATTAGCAACAAAATTACCAAAGACTTTTCTGACATTACGCATTTCAATAACATTTTCAGCCATTAATTTTTCCTCGTCTTTTTATTCCTACCATGGAAGTGATATCTGCTTTTCCATTTGCATAGATGATTATAATTATATCAAAATCCCTGGTTATTTGTAAGTAGTTTAGGCACACAAAAACGAGAATAATTCTCGTTTTCATGGTATTTTCATTATTTTTCTGGAACTTCTACTTTACCATCTTTGATTTCAGTACGAGCAGCGTCAACAGCTTTTTTAGCGTCAGCTGAAAGATTTGTTTCAACGAAGTCAACTGATCCGTCTTTGATACCAAATACTTCGTGTTTTCCACCAGGGAATTTTCCGTCAACTGTTTCGTTGGCAAGAGCCTTAACAACAGCACCTACACCCTTGATAGATGAACCTAGAACGAAGTTAGATTCTTTACCATCTTTAGACTTGTATGAACCTTCATCAGCTTGGTCACGGTCAACTCCGATTACCCAAACCTTGTCAGCTTCGTCTTTTCTTTCATTTTCTGATTTAGCAGCAGAGAAGACACCAGCACCAGTTCCACCAGCAGCTTGATAGATTACATCAACTCCACTTGCGTATTGAGCAGCAGCGATTGTTCTACCTTTTGAAGCATCAGCAAAGTCAGCAGCGTAGTCAACTTTTACGTCAATGTTTTTGTCTACTGATTTAACACCAGCCACAAAACCTTTTTCAAAACGAGTGATTACTGTACCTTCAACACCACCGATAAATCCTACCTTGTTTGTCTTAGTAGTTTTAGCAGCAGCAACTCCTGCAAGGTATGCAGCTTCTTGATCGGCAAATGTTGCACTTGCTACATTGTCTTTACCAGTAACTTCATCATCAATGATTACAAACTTAGTGCTTGTATTCTTAGCAGCAGCCTCTTCAACAGCCTTTTGAAGTTTGAAACCTACACCGAAGATTAGGCCATAACCGTCAGCAACTGCTGTGTCAAAGTTGTTGGCAAAGTCTGATTCATTTGTTGAAACAAAGTAAGTATATCCCTTATCTTTTGAAAGACCGTGATCTTTACCCCAAGCTTGCATTCCTTCCCAGGCTGATTGGTTGAATGACTTATCATCAACACCACCTGTATCAGTAATCATGGCAATTTTAAGGTCTGTTTTCCCCTCAGACTTAGCTGATGAGTCTTTTCCATCACGTGAACCACAAGCAGTAAGCGATAAGAGGGCTGTAGCTGCAAGACCAGCACCTAAAACACGTTTGTTCATAATAAAGTTAATCCTCCAAAAATTTATTCTTTCCTAGCTAATGATTGCTATCAATCACTTTCAAGTAAATTATAGTACATTATTTTTATTTTTACAAGATAATCTTAAGATTAATATATAGAAAACGTTTTCTAAAAGGGCAAAAAACGAACGTTTTTCATAAAAAGTTTCCAAGAGCCCCAAATGTTTACCATTTAACAAATTAAAAAGAGATTAGGAATTTTCCTAATCTCTTTTTTTATTTTTCTGGAACTGTAATTTTTCCATCTTTAATTTCAGTACGAGCATCTTCTACAGCTTTTTTAGCATCATTTGAAAGGTTTGTTTGAGCAAAGTCAACTGATCCATCCTTGATACCATAGGCGATGTGTTTTCCACCAGGGAAGCTGCCTTTAACTGTCTCATCACTAATGATTTGGATAACTTTTCCAACTTCCTTGATTGTTGAACCAAGAACAAAGTTAGATTCCTTACCGTCCTTAGACTTGTATGAACCTTCATCTTTTTGGTCGCGGTCAACTCCGATTACCCAAACCTTGTCAGCTTCGTCTTTTCTCTCATTTTCATCTTTAGCAGCAGAGAAAACTCCGTTTCCTACCCCACCTGCAGCCTGGTAGATTACATCTGCACCAGTTGCATATTGGGCTGAGGCAATTGATTTTCCTTTGGCAGCGTCTGAGAAGCTTGCGGCATAGTCAACTTTTACATCAATATTAGGGTTAACTGATTTAACACCTGCCACAAAACCTGCTTCAAAACGTTTGATTACAACGTTTTCCACACCACCGATAAATCCTACCTTGTTTGTCTTAGTAGTTTTAGCGGCAGCTACTCCTGCAAGATATGCCCCCTCTTGGTCGGCAAATGTTGCACTTGCTACGTTGTCTAGGCCGTCAATTTCATTATCAATAATAACAAATTTAGTATCTGTATTATTTTTAGCAGCATCTTCTAAATCCTTAGTCAACTTAAAGCCGATACCATAGATTAGGTTGTAGCCACTTGCTACTGCCTGGCTGAAGTTGTTGGCAAAGTCAGCTTCAGATCCTGAGTTATAATAGGTAAAGCCCTTATCTTTTGAAAGTTTGTGATCCTTACCCCAAGCTTGAAGACCTTCCCAAGCTGATTGGTTAAAGGAACGGTCATCAATACCTCCAGTATCGGCTACCATAGCGACTTTTACATCGGTATCACCTGATTTTGAAGCTCCACCATCACGAGACCCACATGCTGTTAAGGTTAAAACTGCACCAGTTGCAAGACTTGCTGCTAAGATTTTTTTGTTCATGAAATTGACTCCACCTTTTCCATTTCTATATGGCATAAAAATGCCTACAGGTAATAATTATATTACATTTATTTAACAATTACAAGAGTAATTTTGTAACATATCAACTTAATTCATCAAATTGATAGGGTAAAAGGTCGGTTATCATAATTTTTTTAACTTGGTTAGTATTAGAAATTAAATAAACTGGAAAATCACGGTCAAAGAATTCAACCATTACCTGCCTGCAAGCTCCGCAAGGTGAGATTGGTTTTGCAGCCTTGTCGCCGTAAACAGCAAGAGCAACAAATTCGCCCTTCTCCTGTCCCTCACTGATGGCCTTAAAAATAGCCGTTCTTTCAGCACAGTTTGTAAGGCCAAATGATGCGTTCTCAATATTACAGCCCTCGTAAATTTTCCCATCAATGGTAAGAAGGGCAGCCCCTACTGGAAAATCTGAGTAAGGAACATAGGCATTTTTACTGGCATTAATAGCAGCAGCTTGTAACTTTTTAATATCCATCGTTTGCTTTTTCACCCTCCATAATGGCAACTCCGGCACTTGTCCCAATTCTTGTTGCTCCAGCTTCAATCATCGCTTCAGCGTCAGCAGCACTGTAGATTCCACCACTTGCCTTAACACCCATGTCAGGCCCTACTGTATCACGCATGAGGCGGATATCTTCTACTGTTGCACCACCTGTAGAAAAACCAGTTGAAGTCTTAACAAAATCAGCTCCTACTTTTTTGGCAATCTTACAAGCTGTAACTTTTTCTTGGTCAGTAAGAAGGGAAGTTTCGATGATTACCTTAGTGAGGGCGTCACCACTTGCATCAACTACAGCCTTGATGTCAGCTTCAACTAAATCAAGGTCACCTGACTTAAGGGCACCAATATTGATTACCATGTCAACCTCATTAGCACCGTTAGCTACAGCATTTGAAGTTTCAAAGGCCTTGGTTTGAGGAGTATTTGCCCCTAGAGGGAAGCCAATAACTGTACATACTAAAACATCAGAGTCTTTTAGCTCTTGGGCTGCAAATTCTACCCATGTAGGATTGATACAGACACTCTTAAAGTCATATTTTTTAGCCTCTTCAATGATTTGGCTTACTTTTTCCTTGGCTGAATCAGCCTTTAAAACCGTATGGTCAATGTATTTGTTTAACTTAGTCATTACTTGATAATCTCCAAAATTTCTTTTATTTCTTTTTTATTAGGGCCAATCTTAATTGATGGACGAACGGCTTCAATATCAGATTGGGCCAGATTATTATTATAGTAGATAGTGAAGACTATGTCACCCACCTCTACTGCATGGCCAATTTTCTTTTTAAGGACAATTCCTGCATCCATGTCAATCTTATCAGCCTTTGTCGCACGCCCTGCTCCAGCCTTCATGGCCAAACGACCTAAAATATCTGCTGGAAGTTCTTCAATGAATCCTGCATGATCCGCCTTAAAGTCGTAAGAATACTTCGTTTTATTAAGCTTTCTACTGTCTATAAGGTCACCAGCTTGGGCTCTTATAAATTCATCGAATTTTTTAAGGGCAGCTCCATTAACCAGATGGTCATGAATTTCTTGCTCAGTCTTCTCAAGTCCTGAAAGGGCAAGCATAATCTTAGCCAGTTGGCAGATAAAGTCAGTTAATTCCTTACTACCACGCCCTTCCATGACCTCAATAGCTTCAAGTATCTCAAGCTTATTACCAATCGTATAACCCAAAGGCTCCCTCATATCAGTCAAGACAGCTACTGTATCACGCCCAACAGCCTTACCAAGATCAACCATGGTTCTTGCAAGAGTTTCAGCATCAGAAAGATTCTTCATGAAGGCTCCATCTCCAACTGTCACATCAAGTAGGATGGCATCAGCTCCTGCCGCAATCTTCTTACTCATGATAGAACTTGCAATCAAGGGTATAATATCAACCGTTGCCGTCACATCTCGCAGGGCATAAAGTAATTTATCAGCCTTAACCAATTCATCTGACTGGGAAATAATGGCAAGATTGATATCTTGAACCTGGCTAATAAAACGCTCCTCAGGAAGTTCAGTCTCAAAGCCTGTAATTGACTCAAGCTTATCAATGGTACCACCAGTATGACCAAGACCACGCCCGCTCATCTTAGCAACAGGAACGTCAAAACTTGCCACAAGAGGGCCTAAGATGATACTCACCTTGTCCCCAACTCCACCTGTTGAGTGCTTGTCAACCTTGACTCCCTCAATGGAAGAAAGGTCAATCTGCTTACCGCTATCAACCATGGCCATGGTTAAATGATGGGTTTCATCTGTAGTCATACCCTGAAAATAAATAGCCATGGCAAGAGCCGACATTTGATAGTCAGGAACAACACCCTTGGCGTAATTATCTACCAACCAGTAGATTTCAGCTTGATCAAGAGCATATCCATCCCTTTTTTTCTGAATAAGATCAATCATCCTATAAGTCATTCTTTTACACTCCTTAAGATAAAGTATCCTTTTTCCTTGGCAACAACCTCAACATTACCAAAGGTTTCCTCCATTTTCTTCTGAGCTGACGGAGCTCCTTGTTTTTTCTGGATGACAATTACAAGATCACCACCAGGGTTCAGATGGTCATAGGCTCCTGTTAGGACTGAATGAACCACCGCTTTTCCTGCCCGAATGGGTGGATTACTAACGATGTGATTAAATTTTTCTCCCAAAACTCCTTGGTAGACATCAGACTTAAGGATTTGAGCCTTGATTTGATTACTTGCAGCATTTTTTTGGGCAAGACCCAAGGCACGCTCATTAACATCAATTAAAGTTGGATTTACCCCGTATTTTTTTGCAAGGGTCAGGCCAATTGGCCCGTAACCACAACCTACATCAAGCAGGCTACTTCCCTCCTCCATGGAAACATTGTCAAGGAGGACACGACTACCAAAGTCAATCTGTGTCTTACTAAAAACACCACTATCAGTCAAAAATGACATGGGTACATCTAGTAAAGTTACCTTCAACTCATGAATGTCATGCTTGGCATCTGGATTTTCATCAAAGTACATTTTAGCCAACTACTTCAACCTCTTTCTCTTTTTTTAGCTAGGCTTAAATCTAGCTACCTGCATTTGCCCATTATAAATCTAGCTAGTAGTTAAGATAAGTTTAGCAGGTTCACAATTTATAAAAAACCACCAAAAAATCCACTAATCTAGCCATATCCTAAAGCAAATAACACTCATCTATTCTAACACATTTCTAACATATTATTTAACATGTAACCGTTTTTTGTGGTATTATTGGAAAGATATGAGAGAATTTATTAATTTTGACCGAATTGACCGTAAAGACTGGCAAGACTTGTATAAGAAGAGCATTCCTAAACTAACTGAGGCAGAACTTGAAAGCATTCGCTCCCTAAATGACCGCATAAATATGCAGGATGTAGTTGATGTCTACCATCCCCTGGTTCATCTTTTACGTATCTACCGAAAGAACCTGGATGATATGACCTTCTCAAAAGGGCTCTTCCTCCAAAAGATAAATGAAACTCCCACCCTGATTATTGGAATATCAGGAAGTGTTGCTGTCGGTAAGAGCACCACAGCAAGGCTAATGCAGACTCTCTTGGCCCGGGTTTTTAAAAACACCAAGGTTGACCTTGTGACAACTGATGGTTTTTTGTACCCCAATGCCTACCTCAAGGAAAACAAGCTCATGCACCGCAAGGGATTTCCAGAATCTTACGATATGGAAGCCATCCTTAATTTTTTATATGACATAAAAAGTGGGAAAAAATCAGTTTCAGTCCCCCTTTATTCGCATGAAATTTATGATATTATCCCTGATCAAAGGCTTGTCCTTGAAAAACCTGATATCTTGATTTTAGAGGGGATTAATGTCTTTCAGAATCAGCAAAATGATCTCCTCTACATGTCTGACTTCTTTGATTTTTCAATCTATGTTGACGCTGATGAAGAAGATATTGAAGATTGGTATTTGGAACGTTTCAACAGCCTCCTAGAGCTTGCCAAAAACGATTCCAAGAACTACTACCACCAGTTTGCCAAGTGGCCCAGAGAAAAAGCAGAAGACTTGGCCAAAAGCACCTGGCAGGAAGTAAATCTCGTCAACTTGAGGAATTATATTAGACCCACAAGAAATCGAGCTGATGTGATCCTTCATAAGTCATCTAACCACTTCATTGACACCATCTACCTTAAAAAATACTAGACAATTATAAAACCCATCCCCTTTTTAAAGAAAGGATGGGTTCTTTTATTTGGACATATGCTCAACGTGTTCAATGGTATCATTAATAACATGGGCTACATGCTTATCATCTAGTTGATAGTAGACTGATTTTCCCTCTCTCTTTGAGCTGACCAATTGCTCCTCCTTAAGAAGCGACAATTGATGGGACACAGCCGACTGTTCAAGGCCTAGGATTGAACCAATCTTTCCAACATTAAGTTCCTGCTGGGAAAGAAGGTGAAGAATCTGCAAACGAATGGGATTACCCATCAACTTAAATATTTTATTGGCCTCTTCAAGCGTTTTTGCATTAATTTTTTTTGCCTCAGACATACGAACCTCCATTCTTAAAAGTTCTCTAATATAGTAGTTATATTATACACCTTTGGTGTCCAATGTAAAACCTGGGAAATCTAGCCTTGGAATTAATAAAGACCATAATAAAAGCCACAAGGGATACTAACTACTCCCTTATGGCTTTTAAGCTTATAAATTCTTGGCTTGTGCCTTAAAGCCAATATCCTTACGGTAAAACATGTGCTCTAGTGGAGTTTCTGCTAGTAGGCCATAAATCTCAGCCTGAGCTTCTTCAAGACTTTCTCCTGAGGCTTGTAAGAGAAGAATTCGTCCACCATTTGCAGTAAGTTTCCCTGCCTGATTCTCAGCAACACCTGCATAATAAACATTAACAGAATCAGACTTAAAGTCAGGAAGAATCATTCCTTTCTTGTGAGTCCCAGGATATCCTTCGGCTGCAAGAACTACACCCAGGGTCACTTGATTATTCCAAGCCAAAAGAGGTTCCTTGTCGGCCAAAAGATTAGTGATAATATCAACCAGGCTACTTTCAAGCCTTGGAAGGACTACTTGGGTTTCGGGGTCACCAAAGCGGGCATTAAATTCAATGACCTTAGGGCCGTCTTGGCTTGCAATAAGTCCTGCATACAAGATACCAGTAAAGGGCGTGCCATTAGCCACCATGCCAGAGGCGGCAGGAAGAAGGACTTCTTTAATGGCAAGATCAACAGTCTCCTTAGAAATCTGGGGCACTGGTGAGTAGGCTCCCATCCCGCCAGTATTAGGTCCTAGATCACCATCATAGGCTCTTTTGTGGTCTTGAGAGATAACCATGGGATAAACCTTCTCATTTCTGACAAAGGCTAGTAGGGAGAACTCTTCTCCTTCAAGGAAGTCTTCAACGACAACCTTAGATCCTGATTGCCCAAATTTATTACCTTCAAGCATGTCTTCAAGAGCCTCTAGGGCCGTTGCCATATCCAAGGCAACAACAACACCTTTACCAGCTGCAAGCCCATCTGCCTTAATTACAATTGGGGCACCCTTTTCCTCGACGTATTTCTTGGCCTGATCAAGGTCTGTAAAGGTCGCATAGGCTGCTGTTGGAATCTTGTAGTTGTCCATGAGTTTCTTGGCAAAGTCCTTAGACCCTTCAATCTGAGCTGCCGCCTTATCTGGCCCAAAAATCTTAAGTCCTGCCTGCTGAAAATCATCAACAATTCCATTTGCAAGCGGGATTTCTGGCCCTACAAAGGTCCATGCTACATCATTTTTTTGAGCAAAGGCGATTAAGCTTGAGTGGTCATCTTCTGGAATATCAACAAGAGTAATTCCGTCTTTTTTCATACCGGGGTTACCCTTGGCACAAAAAACCTGAGTGACCTTATCATCTTCTAAAAATTTTTTAGCAAGGGCGTGTTCACGACCACCGCTTCCAATTACTAGTAACTTCAAAGCTAACTCCTTCTTAATGTCTAAAATGACGAACGTCAGTAAAGATCATGGCAATGCCGTATTTGTTAGCCATATCAATGGAATCCTGGTCCTTAATTGATCCTCCTGGTTGAATAATGGCTTTAATGCCATTTTCACCGGCAAATTCAACTGAGTCATCCATGGGGAAGAAGGCATCACTTGCAAGAACTGCTCCTTCAAGCTTACCGCTTTCTTGGGCTTGTTCAACAGCGATTTTAACTGAACCAACACGGTTCATTTGACCTGCACCGATACCTACTGTTTGCTCCTTACTAGCAAGTAAAATGGCATTTGATTTAACATGCTTAACAGCATTCCAAGCAAATTCAAGGGCTTCAAGCTCTTCATTGGTTGGTTTACGGTCAGTAACGACATGCCAATTTTGAACGAGGTCACTTTCTGGCAAGTCTTGGTCCTGAATCAAAAGGCCACCTAAGACAGAGACGGTCTCCCTATCACTTGTTTTAGTGCTTGAAAAATCAAGGGTTAACAGGCGGATATTCTTCTTACGACTTAAAATCTCAAGGGCTGCTTGGCTAAAGCTTGGTGCAATGATAATCTCAAGGAAGATTTTGCTCATTTTTTCAGCTGTTACACTATCAACCTCACGGTTTAAGACAATGATTCCGCCGAAGATTGAAAGTGGGTCTGCATCATAGGCTAGATCAAAGGCAGTATCAATGTCACAGGCTGTTCCAATTCCGCAAGGGTTCATGTGTTTTAAGGCTACGACTGTAGGTTTTGTATATTCACGAGAAATTTTGATGGCAGCATCCGCATCCTTGATATTATTATATGAAAGTTTTTTTCCGTGGAGTTGTTTAGCTTGGGCAATTGAGTAGGCTACCGGAAGGGGATTTTCATAAAAGGCTGCCCTTTGGTGGCTGTTTTCCCCGTACCTTAATGATTCTTTTAAATCATAGGTCAAAGTTAATTTTTCAGGTCTTTCAAGACCAACTTTTTCAGTCAAATAACCTGCAATTAAAGCGTCGTATGCCGCAGTATGTCTAAATGCCTTGGCTGCTAGCTTCTTCCTAGTTGAAAGGCTTGTTGCACCTTCTTTTGCAAGTTCTTCTAAAACTTTTTCATAATCAACAGGATCGACTAAGACAGTTACGTCCTGGCTATTTTTAGCAGCTGAGCGGATCATGCTTGGCCCACCGATATCAATGTTTTCAATGGCTTCTGCCTCTGTAACTCCCTCTTTGAGGATGGTTTCCTTGAAAGGATAAAGATTAACAACAACCAGGTCAATGGCCTGGATATCATTTTCTTCCATGGCCTTGAGGTGGTTTTCATCATCTCTTCTTGCAAGAAGACCCCCATGAATTTTAGGGTGAAGGGTTTTTACACGACCATCCATCATTTCTGGAAATTCTGTCACCGTATCGATGGCAATAGTTGCTAGACCAGCCTCATCGAGTGCTTTTTTTGTTCCACCAGTTGAGATGATTTCAAAATCAAGGCTTGCAAGTTTCTTGGCAAATTCTACAATACCAGCTTTATCAGATACGCTAATTAGTGCTCTTTTAGACAAAATATTCTCCTTATTTGTTGTTATTGATTAATTTTTCGAGGGTTTGGGGATATAAAATATGTTCAATTTGATGAATGCGGTTTTCCAAACTCTCTAGGGTATCATCTTCTTTAATTTCAACAACAGCCTGATCAATGATGGCCCCTGTGTCAATTCCAGCGTCAATATAATGAACTGTAACACCAGTATATTTAACTCCGTAGTCATAGGCATCACGGATACCATGAAGGCCAGGGAAGGCTGGTAGAAGTGATGGATGGATGTTGATTATTTTATTAGGGAAGGCTTCTAAAATGTCCCTTCCAATCAGACGCATGTAACCTGCTAAAATTAATAGATCAATTTCCTTGTTTTTTAAAAGGGTCAAAAGTTCTGCTTCGTAATCGGCTTTTGAGGCAAAGTCTTTGGGCGAAAAACTAAGGGATTCAATCCCAAACTTTTTGGCTCTTTCATGGACATAGGCATCTTTTTTATCTGAGAAGACAAGGGCAAGATTGCAGTCAAGCCTTCCTGCCTCTACAGCCTGGGCAATAGCTTCAAAATTACTTCCGCTTCCAGAAGCTAATACAGCAACCCTCATGCCTCATCTCCTAAGAAAACAACTGCCTGGTCAACTTTTTCAGTAACTGATCCAATTTGATAGAAGGGTGCATTAATCATAGCTAGTTGTTCCTTAACTGCTTCAAGTTTTGACGGATCAACTGCAAGGACCATTCCAAGTCCCATATTAAAGATTTCATACATTTCCATTGGTGGAATTTGACCATATTTTTCAAGGGCTTTGAAAATATTAAGGACTGGCCATGAACCAAGTTCAATTTGAGCAGCTAGATTGTCAGGTAGCATCCGCGGAATGTTTTCAAGGAAACCACCACCTGTGATGTGAGAGATTCCATCAACCAGATTATTTTTTACAAGAGGTAGTAGCTCTTCCACATAGATTTTTGTTGGTTCAAGTAGGGCATCAGCCAGCTTTTGACCATCAAGTTCAGGTAGAAGGCTAGTGCCTGAAAAATTGTTAGACTGGAAGAAAACCTTACGAACTAGGGAATAACCATTTGAATGGATTCCGCTTGAAGGAAGACCTAAAAGGACATGTCCTTCCTTGATTTTTTCACCAGTTACTAGTTGGCTCTTCTCAGCAATACCGACCGCAAAACCTGCTAGATCATAGTCGTCTACATCATACATACCAGGCATTTCAGCTGTTTCCCCACCAATTAAGGCAGCACCAGCTTGAAGACAACCTTGGCTTACTCCAGCAACAACCTGCTCTAAGCGTTCAGGAACATTTTTTCCTGTAGCAATATAGTCGAGGAAGTAAAGGGGTTCTGCCCCCTGGGCTACGATGTCATTAACACACATGGCAACACAGTCGATACCAATAGTGTCATGCCTATCTTCTTTAATGGCAAGCATTAACTTGGTACCAACTCCGTCTGTACCTGAAACAAGGACAGGTTCCTTAAGCTCGTACTGGCTTAAGTCAAAGCAGCCACCAAAACCACCAAGAGCTCCCATAACACCCTTACGTTCTGTACGTTTTGCGTGTTTTTTAATACGCTCAACTACCTCATAACCAGCTTCGACATCGACGCCAGCTTTTGCATATTCATTTGCCATGATTTCCTCCTAGAAAAATTTCGTTGTTTCTTCAAGTGACTTTTCATATTCTTCCTCGTAATCATACAAGGGAGTTGGGAAATCACCATTAAAGTAAGCCATACATAATCCCCCGTAAGGAGCATCATAGTCAAGTCCTACTGATTCGACTACACCGTCAACACTTAAAAAGCTAAGTGAATCTGCCCCAATATACTCACGAATTTCTTCAATGCTGTGATTGGCTGCAATTAATTCATGACGAGACTGAATGTCGATTCCGTAGAAGCATGGGTATTTAAGAGGGGGAGAAGCAATCCTCACGTGAACCTCTTTGGCTCCAGCTTCTTTAAGAAGTTTTACAATCCTACCTGATGTAGTCCCGCGGACAATTGAGTCATCAACCATGATGACCCTCTTACCTTCAACAACTCCACGCACAGCAGAAAGTTTCATACGAACACCCTGCTCGCGTAATTCCTGAGTCGGTTGAATAAAGGTTCTGGCTACATATTGATTTTTAACCAGACCAAGCTCGTAGGAAATACCAGATTCCTCAGCATATCCACTAGCCGCAGAAAGAGAAGAGTTTGGAACACCGATAACCATGTCTGCATCGACATAAGCCTCACGAGCCAAGGCCCGTCCCATATTTTTACGGGCAGTGTGGACATTGACACCTGCAATATTTGAGTCAGGCCGTGCAAAGTAGATATACTCCATCGAGCAGATTGATGGATTTACCTCATCTGTGAAGCTGTCGATGGTGATTCCTTGGTCATTAATGATGATAACCTCACCTGGATTGACATGCCTTACAAAGTCAGCACCAACTGAATCAAGGGCACAAGTTTCAGAGGCTACCACATAGGCACCACTCTTCATTTGACCAATTGATAGGGGTCTAAAACCATTTGGATCTAGGGCTGCATAAAGGGCGTCATCAGTCAGAAGAACATAGGCAAAGCCTCCCTTAACTGTATTTAATGACTCCTTAAGTTTACCCAGGAAGCTTTCTGCTTGAGACAGTCTGATTAGATGCATTAAAATCTCTGTATCAGAATTTGAGTGAAAGATTGCTCCTACCTCTTCAAGTTTACGGCGAAGACTTTTGGCATTTGTCAGGTTTCCGTTGTGGGCAAGAGCTACTTGTCCATCATAAAAATTAAAGAGGAAGGGTTGGATGTTGTCGACACTCCCATTACCAGCTGTCGCATAGCGAACATGACCAATGGCACTTTGACCGCTTAGTTGGTCAATTGTATTATCATCAGAAAAAACTTCTGACAGGAGGCCAAGATTTCTATAACCAAGTAATTTTCCTTGGTCATTTGAGACAATTCCTGCTCCTTCTTGTCCCCTGTGTTGAAGGCTATGAAGGCCAAAGTAGGTGATGCGACTTGCGTCATCATGCCCCCATACTCCGAAGACTCCACATTCTTCATTTAAACTTTTTACTTCATAAGACATGGAATTGCTTCCTCCCATAGGTTTTTAGCAGTCTTACTTGCTAGTGCTACTGTGTCATCACAGGCCTTGATGTTAATTTGTCCACTATCTGTTACACGACCAAGGTAGCTTGCCTTATCTCCTACTAGAGCTTCAAACCTAGCCTTGTTTTCTTCTTTGATTGAAAGAACAAAGCGGGACTGGCTTTCAGAGAAGAGATCCCTTGCTGGCATATTAACTTCAACATCTAAACCAAGACCATTTTTAAAGGCTGATTCAACCAGACCAACAGCAAGTCCACCTTCTGATAGGTCATGGGCACTGGCAAGAAGCCCCTCTTTGATGGCTGAAAGAACTAAATCTTGCATGGCTTTTTCATGAGCCAGGTCAAAGTCCATTAATTTACCTTCAATGCGGCCCAACTGCATTTTTTGGATTTCAGATCCATTGAAGTCAGCTTGAGTTTGACCAAGTAGGTAGATTAAGTCACCTGCTTCTTTAAAGTCTTGAGTTGTGATATGGTCCACATCTTCAATTAGTCCAACCATTCCGATTACAGGAGTTGGGTAAATGGCACGGCCATTTGTTTCGTTATACATGGAAACATTCCCTGAGATTACTGGTGTGTTAAGAACCCTACATGCTTCAGAGATTCCATCTGCAGATGTCCAAAGCTCCCAGAACCCCTCTGGCTTATCAGGAGATCCGTAGTTCAAACAATCTGTAATGGCAAGGGGTTGTCCGCCTGAGGCTACGATATTCCTTGCTGCTTCGGCCACTGCCATCTGTCCGCCAACCTCTGGATTGAGATAGAGGTAACGGGCATTACAATCGGTTGTCATAGCAAGAGCCTTACGGGTACCACGGACACGAATGACTGCGGCATCACTTCCAGGTCTAACAACTGTGTTGGTTAAAACTTGTGAGTCATATGTCTCATAAATTGATTTTTTAGAGGCGATGGTTGGTTGTTGGAGGAGTTCAATTAGGGTTGCTGTAGCATCCTCAACTTTAGGAAGGAAGTTTTCAAGCCCAGCAAATTCCTTAATACGGGCTGGCTCAACCTTGTCTTTCATGTATTCTGGTGCATCTTCTGCAAGGGCATCAACTGGAAGGTTTGCCACTTCAACTCCTTGGTGGAAGAGGCGATATTGACCGTCGTCTGTTACATGACCAATGGTTACAGCATCTAAATCATATAATTTAAAGAGCTCAACGACTTCTGCTTCATGGCCTTTTTTAACACAGATAAGCATTCTTTCTTGTGATTCTGAAAGCATCATCTCGTAAGGAGTCATGTTTGTTTCACGTTGGGGAACATCATCCAGGTAAAGTTTTAGACCGCTTCCAGCTTTTGAGGCCATCTCAGAACTTGATGAGACAAGACCAGCTGCTCCCATATCCTGGATACCAACTAGGATGTCTGAATGATTTAAAATAAGTTCAAGACAGGCTTCAAGAAGAAGTTTTTCCATAAAAGGGTCACCTACTTGAACAGCAGACCTTTGTTGTTCTTCACCTTCTACAAATTCTTCAGAGGCAAATGTTGCCCCGTGAATGCCATCACGTCCCGTTTTTGCTCCAACATACATGATTGAATTTCCAACACCCTTGGCTTGACCTTTTTGGATGTCCTTGTGGTCGATTAAGCCCACACACATGGCATTAACTAGAGGATTTCCTTCATAACATTCATCAAAGGCTACTTCCCCACCAACTGTTGGAATTCCGATACAGTTTCCGTAGCCTGAAATCCCTGCAACTACTTCTTCAAGTAGATACTTGGTGCGTGGATTGTTAAGTTCGCCAAATCTTAGGGAATCAAGGATGGCTAAAGGACGAGCACCCATTGAGAAGATGTCGCGGATAATTCCACCAACACCTGTTGCTGCTCCCTCATAAGGTTCAACAGCTGATGGGTGGTTGTGGCTTTCAGCCTTGAAAACGACAGCTTGTCCATCACCAATATCAACAATCCCAGCTCCCTCACCAGGACCTTGAAGTACTTGAGGGCCTGAGGTTGGGAATTTTCTTAGGACTGGCTTAGAATTTTTATAAGAGCAGTGCTCACTCCACATAACAGAGAATAGACCTGTTTCTGTGTAATTTGGCAGACGTTTTAGGATATCCTCAGAAATCATGCGATATTCTTCATCAGTCAGACCCCATTCAGCATAAATTTTCTTGTCTCTGATTTCT
This sequence comes from Streptococcaceae bacterium ESL0729, assembly GCA_029391995.1. Taxonomy (NCBI): domain Bacteria; kingdom Bacillati; phylum Bacillota; class Bacilli; order Lactobacillales; family Streptococcaceae; species Streptococcaceae bacterium ESL0729. Next base: position 692,635 of record CP113924.1, on the reverse strand, counting down.
TCTGCTGTTGGTTCGATCATTTTTACCATTAGTTTATTGCACCTTTCCAAAGTTCTTCAAAATTGATTTGAAAAAATTCTTACCGTCAACTGACCCAAGTAATTCTTCCATGGCACGTTCTGGGTGAGGCATCATCCCAAGAACATTTCCGGCCTTATTTGTAATTCCCGCAATATTTTCGCGGCTTCCGTTGATGTTTTCACCCTCATAAGTAAAAATAATTTGATTATTTTTCTTAAGTTCTTCAAGGGTCTCATCATCACAGTAGTAGTTTCCTTCACCGTGAGCAACGGGAATATTGATAATCTCATTTTCCTCATATTCGCTGGTGAATTTACTCTTGTTATTTGCAACCTTTAATGGGGTTGGTTTACAGATGAAATGAAGGGACTCGTTTCTTAGAAGCACTCCTGGTAGAAGGCCTGCTTCTGTAAGAACTTGAAATCCATTACAGGTACCAAAGACGGGTTTTCCTTCTTCGGCAAAGCGGATAACCTCATCCATGATTGATGAAAAGCGAGCAATGGACCCGCAACGTAGGTAGTCGCCGTAAGAGAAACCACCGGGTAGTAAGACTCCGTCAAAACCTTCAAGGCTTGTTGCATCGTGGCGAACATACTCAGCTTCAGCTCCCATGATGTCCTTTACAGCCCATAAAAGGTCCATATCACAGTTTGAGCCTGGAAAAACAATAACAGCGAATTTCATTCCTAGGCTTCCTCCACTAGTTCAACTTCATAACGGTAGGTTTCCATGTTGACATTGGCAAGAAGCTTGTCACAGATTTCTTCAATTACAGGCTCAATATCGCGGTCTGATTTAGCAACCTTAAGCTCGAAGTATTTACCAATCCTAACTTCTTCAATCTCATCATAACCCAAGCGGTGGATGGCTCCTTTAACAGCCTCTCCTTGAGGGTCTAAAACTGATTCCTTATAGGTTACATAAACTTTTACAAAATACATTTTCTTTTTTCTCCCTTTATTAATAAACTTTTACTTCAACTGCTCTAAACGATCAAGTACTTCTTGGTAAACTGGAATTAAATCACCTAAGTCACGGCGGTAGATATCCTTATCTAGGTGGTCATTTGTATCCATGTCCCATAGGCGACAAGTGTCAGGTGAAATTTCGTCAGCTAGAAGGATTTCTCCGTTAATGTCGCGTCCCACTTCAATTTTAAAATCAATTAATTTAATATTGATGCCTGCAAAAAGTTTTTTAAGCTCTTCATTGACTCTTAAGGCAAGTTCCTTGATTTCAGCAATCTCACCAGCATTTGCAATATCTAAAATTTTAACGTGCTCATCGTTGATGAATGGATCATCAAGGGCGTCATCCTTATAGTAAAATTCAACAATTGGAAAGGCTAATTCAGTGCCCTCTTCAACATTTAATCTTCGTGAAAAACTTCCAGCAGCAAAATTTCTGACAACAACCTCTAAAGGAATGATTTGAACTTCTTTGATTAATTGTTCGGTTTTTGAAATTTTTTCAATAAAATGACTTTCGATACCTCTATCAGTAAGAACATCAAATATTAGACTTGTTATTTGATTATTCATCTGTCCCTTACCAATAATCTGGTCTTTTTTTACACCGTTAAGGGCAGTTGCCTGATCCAGATATTCTACCCACAAGGTATTATCTTGGTCTGTAGAATAAAGTTCTTTAGCTTTTCCTTGATAGAGTAATTCACCTTTTTTCATTTTTTCTCCATAATCTTAATTTTAAATAAAGTATTTCAGGTAATATTCGTTTTCTATGGGTAAAGTATAACACCAGAAAAATATCTCCGTCAATTAATTATTGAATATTATCTAAGTTTTTTATCTTAACGTTCGTAATTATCCTTAAAGCTCATATATAATAAAAAACTTTCTAAAATCATATATTTAAGCTTATTTTTTATATGTTTTCTTTATCGAATTTTTTGAAAATGACTGCTATCAAAAAGAGCACCCAGTTTAAACTAGGTGCTTTTTCAAATATTAAGATTTACCAGATATTAGTTCTGTCTATCTCATCCATGCTAGTCGAAAGGTCATCAGTCAAAATAGTAATGTGCCCCATTTTTCTACCGACTTTCGCTTCTTTTTTACCGTAATAGTGAAAATGCCAATCATCCTTTTCTTTCATAAGCTCATAGGAGGCTGATAACTTCTCACCCAAAACATTAATCATGATTGCCCTTGATAAGAGCTTAATATCAGCTAGAGGAAGGCCTAGAACCCCTCTTATGTGGGCATCAAATTGACTAAAATCGCAGGCTTCGATTGTATAATGGCCAGAATTATGAGGTCTTGGAGCAAGTTCATTAACATAAAGCTCACCCTTACGGCCGACAAACATCTCAATGGCCAAAACGCCCCTTAGTTTAAGTTTATTTGCAATGATTAGGGCCATTTTCTTGGCATTATCTTCCAGCTGACCACTTATCCTTGCTGGAACTAGGCTTTCATGAAGGATGTTGTTAACATGGATGTTTTCAGCTACAGGAAAGGTTTTATAGTCATAGCCATTTCCTGCAACGATGACCGAGATTTCCCTTTCAAAGGGAATCCAAGCCTCAAGCACGCAAGTTCCAAGCTTAAGCAGGCTTTTGGCTTCTTCAAAATCTTCTTTTTCCCTTAAAACAAGCTGTCCCTTCCCGTCATAACCACCGCGGCTAGTCTTTAAGACAGAAGGATAGCCCAAATCATTTAGAGCTTTTCTAAGGTCAGCTTCCGTTTCAATCCTCCTATAGGGGGCAATCTTAATCTGACAGCTCTCTAAGAAATCCTTCTCAGCCAGCCTGTCCTGTGTTTTGGCTAAAAGATTGACTCCCTGGGGGAGGTTGATGTCCTGCCCTAATTTTTCCAAGGCCTCAACTGAGACATTTTCAAATTCATAGGTCAGAAGGTCTGATTTTTTGGCCAAGTCCTTTAGGCCTGTAAAGTCGTCATAAGAAGCCACAATCTGTTCATCAGCAACCTGACCAGCTGGACAGGTCTCATCAGGGTCTAAGACGATTGTTTGATAGCCCATTTCCTTGGCCGAAAAAATCATCATTTGACCCAATTGGCCGCCGCCTATAATCCCAATTTTTGCTCTTGGTAGTATCATCTTAGTCAAGTTGGTCACTACTTTCTAAAACAAGCTCCCTTAAGCTGTCACGTCTTTGGTCAAGTTTTTGAGCTAGGTCAAGGTCATTTATTGAAAGAATTTGAGCAGCTAAAAGGCCTGCATTGGTCGCTCCTGCCTGTCCAATGGCTGTTGTTGCTACTGGAATTCCCCCAGGCATTTGAACGATTGATAAAAGAGAGTCAAGGCCGTTTAATGTTCGGCTTTTAACAGGAACCCCTATAACTGGTAGTGTCGTCTTAGCAGCAACCATTCCTGGCAAATGGGCTGCCCCTCCAGCACCAGCAATAATTACCTTAAGACCACGCCCGCGTGCCTCTTCCGCAAATTCAAACATGTAATCTGGTGTCCTATGAGCTGAGACAACCTTCTTCTCATAAGGAATTTCTAGCTCATCAAGAATATTACAAGCAAGCTTCATGGTTTCCCAATCCGATGTACTCCCCATAATTACAGCAACAAGTGGATTCTTAGTCAAAATCAAACCTCCTAATATTTTCCCTTATTTTAACAAGGAAAAAAATCAATGTCAAAAGTATTTACGAATTATATATAAATTAATACTATTAATGTTCGTAAATAAAAGAGAGTAGCCACAACTACTCTCCCCTGTTTAATCTAACTATTACTTGAATCATCCAAACGGTCCAGGTAATAATAGTGGCCATTATCAACGATAATTTCTAAATCCTCATCATCAAATTCCTTGGGCTGGTCGATACTTAAAAGTTCATAGTTGAGCTGCCTTCTTATCTGCTCAACTGTTTGCTTGCTAACCTCCTTGTATCTCCACTTGTCCTTAATCGCCCCCTGGGTCATTCCTATCAGATCTTGCTTCTTCCTTTTGGCCTGATTAAGATCAATCTCTAAAAGGTCAAGCTGGGTCTTTTGCCAGTCAGAAAGGCTGGTCACAAGCTTGGCTGACTGCTCCTTATACTTTTCATAAAGGTCAAAGCTGATTTCATCAGAAATTTGGCCATTTCCCAAAAGCTGGGTTAACTTACTAATTTCACCCAAGATGGCTAGGAGTATCTCCTGGTAGTCAAGCATGAGGGCAAGCTCTTGGGTCTTCTTCTCATAGGTCTTAAAGCTTTCAGCCAGTCCCTTTTTTATTAAATCTGATATGGTTAGATTTACCTGCTGGAGCAACTGGGCCCCTTCCCCTTCTAAAGCCTCCAAGTTAACAATTTTATTTTGCCTCAAACTTTCATTACTAATAATTTCAGAGCTGAAATGATTTATCTTTCCGATTCGAAGTAAGAGGGTCATAATGCGACTTTTAAATTCCCTCTCCTGAAAATCATTAATCCTTGAAACAGCCTCATTTATGGAATTTAATCTTTTGTTTATCTCATCCATGTAATACTGGCCAACAATCAAAGACGATAGGGACATAAGAGAGCTTAGACTTATGAGAGACGGCTTGAGGGCTTTTGTATCAACCTTTTGAAAAATAGCTTGATTACTTTTTCCGTCAAGACCCTTATAGATACCCTGGACGGGTGTAGTACTTGCCTGGCCACCAGCCTGATTCAAGCTGGTAGGTAGGACTATTTTGTAAAAATCTGCCTGTCCCTCGATTTTTCCCTTGACTAGGGAATCAGCCCAAAAGTTTGTCATCAAATCTGTTATGGTCATGACCACACTCTGGTCTTTAATTTCTACCAGATCAAGAGCTTCAAAATCATCTTTTGTAAGTTCTTCGACCAGTAAATGGGCCTCGAAGTCTTCCAAGTCTTTATCTGCTTCAAGTTGTTCTTTCATGGCCTTTTCAGCCCGTCCCATGGACTCAATATCCTTGAATTTCTTAAGGGTAAATAAGGTTGTGGCCATTATTAATAAAAAAATAATTAGACCTATTAGGCTAAACTCTACTTCATTCATTGTTAATCCTCTCGTCCATCAGTTTATTGAGCTTGCTAGTATTATAGCACATAAAAGCTGACTCAAAAATTACTAGGCTTGGCTTCTGATGTCTGGTGTTTACTTATAGTTTGTGAGAAAATAAGGGTGTTGAACTTGAAAGGAGACCTATGAAAAAAATAGCTATAATTGGTGGTGGAATTATCGGAATGACTGCTGCTGCCTACTTGGACCCTGAAAAATTCCAAGTAACTGTCTTTGATGAAGGATTGGGACAAGCGACCAAGGCAAGTGCTGGAATCATCTCCCCTTGGTTGTCTAAAAGACGGAACAAAAAGTGGTATCAACTGGCCAAGGACGGGGCACATTTTTATGAAAAATTAGTCACTGACTTCGGCCTTGACTCATCCATCTATCAAAAGTCAGGAACCCTGATTATCCGTCCTGAGAAAAGTCTTAAAAAGCTTGAAGAATTTGCCCGCGAAAAAAGGGAGCAGGCTCCAGAGATTGGTCAAATTAGCCTTCTTAGTCCTGAGGAAACTAAAAAAGAAGTCCCTCTTTTAAAGGAGCAGGCTTCCCTTAAGATTTCCGGTGGTGGCCGTTTGGATGGGCTTAATTATTTGAATAGGATGCAAGAGATAATCAAGCAAAATGGAGCCCAAATAATCAAGGAAAGAGCCAGCCTTCTTACAAATGAAGAAAATGACGATGATGAAAAAATCATGGTTACAAGTCAGACTAAAAGGGAGGGCTTTGATTATGTTATCCTAAGCCCTGGGCCCCACCTTAAAGATTTATTAGCTCCTCTAGGTTATCAGGTGGATATCAGACCCCAAAAGGGGCAACTTCTTGTCTACCAGACAGGCTTTAAAGATAATCATGAATGGCCGGTGGTTGTTCTTGACGGAGAGGCTGATTTAATCCCCTTCCCCCACGGAAAGATAATTCTAGGTGCCACCCATGAAAATGATGGCGGCTGGGATCTTGCACCAACCGAAGAAGCCTACCTTCATTTAACCACCTATGCCAAACAATTTCTTGATCAAAATCTGGCCCAGGAATTATTTGATGCCCCCCATGAATTTAGGGTGGGAACTCGGGCTTACACTGGTGATTTTGCCCCCTTCTTTTCTCCCCTAACCGATAATCCTAATATCATTGCAGCAAGTGGCCTTGGATCATCAGGTCTTACAACAGGACCATACATGGGCTATAAAATAGCTGATTACTGTAATAGTGGCCAGTGGGATGAAGCAAACAATTCCTACCAGAAGGACATAACTACATATATAAAAAGAGATATTGATTAATATCTCTTTTCTTCTTCCATTTCCTACTTCCACCACAATTTAATCAAGGCCTGGGTTCCATCGTTTTCAAAGCCCTGATTAGCTAGGTCATCATATAATTTTTTGGCAAGACTTGTCGCTGGTAGATCAAGACCCATTTTATCTGCCTCATCAAGGGCAATACCCAGATCCTTAATAAAATGCTTTACAAAAAACCCTGGGCTAAAGTCTCCTCTAAGAATCCTTGGTGAGTAGTTTGTTAGAGACCAGTTTCCAGCAGCACCACCACCTACTGTTTCAATTACTTTTTCAAGGTCAAGACCTGCTCCTTGTGCATAAACTAGAAGTTCTGTCATTCCAGTCATTGTCCCTGCAATCATGATTTGATTGGCCATCTTGGTATGCTGCCCTTTACCAGCAGTCCCTTGATAACTGAATGTTTTCCCAATTAGTTTAAATAAGGGTAGGGCTCTTTCAAAAGATTCTTCATCCCCTCCGGCCATAATTGACAGGCTGGCATTCTTGGCTCCTAAGTCCCCACCGGATACCGGAGCATCAAGGGACTCTGCCCCCAAGTCGCGGGCTCTTTCATGGATTTTTTCAGCCAGGCTTGGCGTACTGGTAGTTAAGTCGACCAGTAGCTTACCCTTAACATCCCCTTCAAAAATCCCCTTGGGCCCATAATAAATCTCCTCTACGTCTTGAGGGTATCCGACCATGGTAAAGACAACATCTGAATGGTTGGTAAGCTCAAGTGGATTATCTTCCCACTTAGCTCCCTCTTCAAGCAGGTCATAAGCCTTAGCCTTTGTCCGACTGTAGATAAAAACCTCATGTCCTCCCGCCATAAAATGTCTCACAATGGCATGTCCCATGACACCCATTCCAATAAATCCAATTTTCATTGCATCCTCCTTCTATGTAAATATCTACCTTACTATAATACCTTTCCAAGCTTTAGTAAAGTAAATCAAAATTAGGTAGCCTGGGTCCTATTTATAGCAAAAAAGTAACTTCTGTGATTTTACTTTGTTGTAATCAAGATTCAAGTGCTAATAAGTATATATTCCTTAGCTGATTGATAATTCCCATTTGTATTAAAAACTCAAATGCTATATAATCAAATTCGTAGGTAGAAGCCTTCTAACTCCCATGAAGCAGTCAGACTGTGGAGGAGGTGGGACGCTTCTACCTATTTTTTGTGTTAAGAATTAAAATCTTGTATAATGGGTACCGCAGGGATGGTCTAACTCCCCTTGAAACAGTTGTACTGCGGTAGGAGGTGGGTCATTCCTATTTTTTTATTTCATCTGATATACCATTAAAAAATTATCTTGCTAAATGTTCTTATATTTGTTACCCTATATCAATGAAGTTAGTTAACAAATATAGGAGATTTTATTTTGAAAACAAAAAGATTGACCATTTCTGCCATGATGCTTGCCCTGATTATCGTTCTTGGCTTCTTCCCATCAGTTCCCCTGGCCTTTATTCCGGCTCCTCTCATCATCCAAAACCTAGCCATTATTCTTACGGGTCTTCTGCTTAACAAGAAGGAATCTTTTACCGTTGTTACAGTCTTTCTTCTGATGGTAGCAATCGGACTTCCCCTGCTAGCAGGTGGCAAGGGAAATGCAGCATCATTTATAGGTCCCACTGCAGGCTATCTCTTTGCCTATCCCCTATGTGCCTTTCTCATCTCTTATTCAATTGAAAAACTTCCCCAGCCAATTACCCTGTTAAAGACCTTTGTCATCTCCTTTATCTTTGGAGTTCTCTTACTTGACTTCCTAGGTGCCCTTGGACTTCATCTATCACCAGCAAGCAAGATGCCCCTTTTAAAAGCCATCTACTTGCAGATTACCTTCATCCCAGGTGACACAATTAAGGCCCTACTTGCTAGCCTAGTCTATGTCTTCCTACCCAAAAAGCTAACTGGTAGGCAGTAGATGAAACAAGTCATCCACGGCCTATCTGTAGAAGCAAATGGTAGCTGCATTCATTACAGTAGCCATTTAGATATCGTCGCCAATAAATGTAGCTTCTGTCAAAAATTTTTTGCCTGCTACCTCTGTCATGATTCCTTGGAAAATCATAAATTTATCGGTTTTCCCTATATGGGCCATGATCTATCTACCATGTGCTCCTTGTGCGGGCGTGAATATAGCTACAAGGAATACAGCAAACTTTTAGCTTGTAGGAACTGCAAATCGCCCTTTAATCCCAAATGTAGCCTCCATAAGGATATTTATTGTTCCTATGAGGAAACTTAAAAAAGATCTGGTAGCTACCAGGTCTTTTTTGATTACCTGCAATTATCTGACTTATTATTTGACTTTCAAAACTCGTATGATAAAATTTACATATGAATTAAATATCATGTTTGGAGAATATATTATGAAAAATTTCAATCTCAGGCTTGATAAGGAAGCCCAACAAAAGGCAAGCCTTATCTTGACAAGTATTGCCTTTTGTATCCTGGCCATCTTCTTTAAGTCAAGCAACCAGGCCCTAAGTACAGGAATCTTCCTGCTCTCTTATCTGATTGCGGCCCAAGGAGTCCTAAGGAAGACCTTTAAAAATATTATGACAGGAGATTTTTTCAGCGAAAACATGCTCATGTCCATTGCTACCATTGGAGCCCTCCTAATCGGAGAGTATCCTGAGGCTGTTGCCGTAATGGTTCTTTATGAAATTGGTGATATCATTGAAGATATGGCAGTTGACCGCTCAAAACGCTCTATTTCAGGCCTTCTTGAAGCCAAACCAGAATTTGCCAATCTAAAGACTGACGCTGGAATTAAAACAGTAGACCCAAGCCTTCTAAAGGTCGGTGATATCTTTGTCGTTAGGGCTGGAGAGAAGGTGCCAGTTGATGGAGTCATTATTGATGGAAAATCAAGCGTCAATACCGCTGCTTTGACCGGGGAATCTCTTCCAGTCTCAGTAGCCAAGGGAGACCAAGTCCTTAGTGGTTCCATCAACCAAGAAGGACTAATTACTCTTAAGGCAAGCAAGGTCTATGAGGACTCAGCCGTGGCCAAGATTCTTGATTTGGTCGAAAATGCGAGCGACTCTAAGGCTCCGACTGAAAAATTCATCAGTAAGTTTGCCCGCTACTACACTCCTTTGGTAGTTCTTGCGGCCGTACTAATTGCCATTCTTCCTCCCCTTTTAGCTGGTGGCGACTGGATGGTTTGGTTTAGAAGATCTCTAGTCTTTCTGGTTATCTCATGCCCTTGTGCCCTTGTCATCTCTGTTCCTTTAAGCTTCTTTGCAGGGATTGGTGCCTCATCTAAGCACGGTGTCCTGGTAAAGGGAAGTAACTTCCTTGAAGCCCTCAATGATGTCGATACAGTTGTTTTTGACAAGACAGGAACCCTTACCGAGGGAGTCTTTGAAGTAACAAGGATTGAAAACCACAGCAAGCTATCTGACCAGGATTTACTGGCTCTTGTGGCAGCCCTTGAAAAAGAATCTAATCACCCTATTGCTAGGTCAGTCTTAGCCTATAATAAGATTGATTTAAGTAACTATAGGACTGAAGGAATTGAAGAGGTTGCAGGTCACGGTATGAAGGGACTTGTCAACGGACAAGAGCTTGTTGTAGGTAATATGAAGGCCATGGAAGCTCTTGGTCTAAAGGTTACGGCTAGTACAAGTAGCGGAACCCTTATCTATGTGGCCCTTGATGGCAAATTCCTAGGAATTATAACCGTCTCAGACAAGATTAAGGATGACGCTAAGCTTGCCATTGACAACCTTAAAAAACTTGGCATTACAAATCTTGTCATGCTTACAGGTGATAATGAGAAGGTCGCAAAAGATATTGCCAGCCAACTTGGTCTAAGTCAGGTTTATGCAGGACTTCTGCCTGAAGATAAGGTTGAGATTTTAGAAAAATTAAAGGAAAAATCTCACGTTAAAAATAAAAAAATTATCTTCACAGGAGACGGAATTAATGATGCCCCAGCCTTGACCCTTGCGGACATTGGTATCTCAATGGGTGGTGTCGGAAGTGATGCGGCCGTTGAAGCCTCTGATATTGTTATCATGAAAGACCAGCCATCAAAGATTCCTACAACCATCAAAATCGCAAGTTTCACCCGTAAAATCGTTATCCAAAATATTGTCTTTGCCCTTGGTGTCAAACTTCTCTTCATCATCCTTGGTACCTTTGGGATTGCAAGCATGTGGGAGGCAGTATTTGCAGACGTTGGAGTCACAGTCATCGCCGTTTTAAACACCATCCGCATTCTCAAAAGAGACTACCAAAAATAATAAAAAAACCTGATTTATTCAGGTTTTTTTATTTTACTCCTTCTCCTGCCACAAGAAAGAACAAATCATCTTATCGACCTGGCTGTTTTCATGAAGCTTGCTGTGCTGGCCGTCTTCGCCCTTGATTTCCACCTCTTGGTAGGATTTGGCATATTTACTGGCCAAGTACTTAAGTGATTTTGCTGAAACCGTGGTCACACTTCCATCGGAATCAGTCCCATCATCCAAGTTTCCGTAAATATTTAAGATATCAATTTGATTTTTGGGAAAATTATTTATCTGATCAAGATAGTAGGCATAATTACCACTAATAATCTTAGGATATCCATTTGCCTCAAGGTAATTTTCGTGCAGCTGGTCATCAAGTCCTATGACCCCATTAATGGGAGCCGCAAGAGCAACTTCCTTGGAAAGCTTGGGAAAATCTTCATTCGCTCCCTCCTTAAGAAGAAGGTACTGAAGGGCAGAATTCCCCATGGAATGGGCCACCGTATTATAGCTATCAAAGGCATGCTCCCTTCTCACCTTGTCAATAACATTCGCATACCAGACCGCAAGTAGATCCATGTCAGCGTTAGTGTTGTCGTCCAAAACAACCTGAATGAGAGGCTTATCAATATCAGCCCCCCAATCTCCATCAAGCGTAACACCCCCATCACTTCCCACTCTAGCCGTAAACACCTTGGTAGCCCCGTAGTTCTTTTGGGCATAAGCAATCATCGAAGCAGTTGAGTTTTTAGTCCCGCTGTAGCCATGAAAGTAAAAGGTGGGTACGGGATTATAAGCATAGGATGGCTTTTTCAGATAAGACAAAGCCCCGTAAACTACTAGAACAAGGATGGAACTTATGGTGAGGAAGACAGCAATTTTTTTAATATTTTTCATGATAAACCCCTTCTCTATTTATATAACCCTAATATAACCCTAAAATTAAAACCCTAAAGTCTTAACTCATCAATCAGAGCCCTTTTTAATAGGTCTGAAAAATTAAGTTTCCTCTCCATTCCCAAATCATTCAGGTATTTGGGAATATTGACCGTTTTCTTGACTGGCCTTGTGTCATACTTAGCCTTATAGGCTCTTACATCAACATCAATCAAGGTCACCAAGTCGTCCTCACCAGAAGCTTGCGGGAGTTCATAGCTTGAGGCTGGTAATTCATTTTTTAGGCTGTATTCGCCCAAGGTATTTCTGGCAAGCTCCATTGACTCAGCCACTGAATTGGCTTGAATATAGATGTCAATAGCAGGAATATATGTTAGGTAGGGCTTTATTTCTCCCTTTTCTTCGCTAATAATTACTGGGCAAACAAAAAAATTATCCATTCTTTTCTCCTTGTCTTTTGTGTCTTCCTTTATTTTACCATCTTTAAGTCCCAAGCCCTAACTTTCTTATAATCTACGGTCTTTCTGCTATAATACTTATAAGAATAGAAAGAGAAAGGGTGCCGCCCATGAATATTTTTTACCTGCTTACAAATTCAAGCCTATCTCTTGATGATATCCTGGCTTATATTGACTCGATTATCACAATCCTTGTGGCCATCATATCAGCCACTGCGGCCGTCTACTATACGGGAAAGCCGCAAAAACAAATAACCGAGCGAAGGATTTTTGACACCTGCTACTCAAAAATCTATACCCTAGTGGAAGACCTCCTTTTTTACGAGGATTTAACCCTTGAGGAGGTTCAGGAGCTTGGGCAAAAAATCCTTGAAATCTGTGAAAAAGCCGAAAACTACTACCACCCCTTCATCAAGGTCTATGCTCATAACTTAATTGATGCTACAGCTAGCAACTACCAAACAGCCTGGCTTGATTTTTCCCAGCAATTTTCAACCAGATATGACAGAAACTGTAGGCAGATAGGTATCCCCCTAAGGAATTACCGCTACAGGATTCTCAAAGGACACTTAAAGAACAAACCAGACATCATCTTCCTGATTTTCAAGAACTACGCCCTCGACCTCTTCTTTCTAATCCTTCTAATCCTCCTTATTCTTTTTCAAATTTACAGGTATGTGCATTTGTAATATTTTTTTGAACAAAGTAAAATTTTTTCAATTATCTATTATCTTATCACTAAATATTGAAAATAATGTTACAATATTTATGTAACTTTAGTGCTATATACCAAATATAAGAGGAGATTATTACATATGATTAGGAGATACGCTTCACGATTTAATTTAGAAAGACAAAAGGAATTAGAATATCTTTTGGATAAAATATCTGGTGAGGTAGGATTGACCTATACCGTTGGAGAAGGAGAAGATAGAGTTTTGGCTTTCGGAATTCAATACTTAGAATCCCTAATGTGTTTTGGTCAATGGCTAAATTTAGGGGGGGCAACCCTGTAAAGCAAGGGGAGTTTTTGAAAGAGATGGAAAGGCTTTGATTTATTTAACAAAAGACGATGGCTTAGAAGGAAAAGCAAATCTCACTGAAGAGCAAATAGATAAATGGTTTGTCGCTGCTTCACATCAATTAATGGAGTTTTACACACATCAAGAAAATAAATATGAAACACTATTTTTAACTTTGAATGAAAAACCAAGCTTACTTGACATGTTCAATTTTGCAGTTATGTGGAATGAACTTGCAGATTATGAAGGCTGCTCAATCCGTGTATATGGTTTAGCAGATGAAAAAATTCTTGGCAACAATAAGGTAATTCAATATAGATATGAATAATAGATTAAATTTAAAGAACACGCAACAAAAATCTCGTATAAATTACGATTTAGATAATGAAAAAGTCATAAAAAAAATTGTAGTAGAACATCTTAAAAAATCTCCACTTATTTCACATCTTGAAGTTTCGAACAAAGCTCATGATTTGCGTGGATCAGATATTGAATTAGTTTCAAAAGAACTATTTGGAGATGATATTCTTCATCATATAGATTTGAAAACTGCAGCTAATTATAGAAAAATAAAAGGTGAACCCGGACTCCCTACTTTCGCTTTTGAGCTGGCGTTCTTAAACAAAAACAGAGAAATGAAGCCAGGATGGCTCTTCGGGGAACAATATGATTTGCCGGATTATTATTTACTTTCTTGGATTTGGGTTAAAACATCTGAAAAAACGAAGTATTCTGTGCAATTATCAGAAAAAGATATTTCACAAATAGAACTCCTCCTAGTTGGAAAAAAAGATATACATGATTATTTAAGGGATGAATTTAATATTAAAAATTTTGAGAAAGTTGAAAAATTAATTAAAAACTTTAACGGTCATCTTAACAGGATTATAAATTCTCCTGAAGGGAAGGATGAATATAAAATGAAAATCGCTAGAAATATTAAAGGAGATTTAATATCTGCTCAACTTTCTCTCTCTTCCCCAAAAGAATATGGGGAAAAAAACAAAATTTCACTCCCTAAATTATACTATTCGCACTTTTTAGCAGAACAGCCCTACAATATTATAATAGCTAAAACAAAATTAATAGAGCTTTGTAAAAATAGGAATGGTTTCCATGAGATAATTGAATTTTAAAAATAGAACTCTGCCTTGAAATATTCATAATTTTGGAAAAAATACTTTGTAATTCTTGGGACTAAAGTACCTTATTATAAAATAAAAAGCCTCCAACGGAGGTTTTTATTTATTTGTTTATCCGGTAGGTATTAATTTACTCCATTCCCAAAATAAGAATCTAGCACTTCAAGGCTTTTTTCTCGTAAGATACTTGATGTTACTTGGGGTTTGTGGAATGAATTTTCAAAAACAATCTCGCTGCATTTACATCCTTGGCTTCCCAAAATATGTTCAAGGTCAATATTACTGGCTGCATAAACAAGCCTACCAAGTTTTGCCCAAACCATAGCACCACTACACATAAAACAAGGCTCACAATTTGAATACATGGTGTAATCAGACAGGTCCATGATGCCTGTTTCTGTACAAAATCTCCTAATCAGTCCAGTTTCCCCGTGAAAAGACGGATCATGCATTGTATGTATCTGATTTTCATTTGTATATACAATCTCCCCGTCCTTTACTAATACTGCTCCAAACGGTTCATTCCCGTGGATAACAGCAAGTTTTGAAAGTTCAATTGCCTTTTCCATATAAAATTCATCATTCATCTGTAATTCCTCCAAATTTAATATACCCCACCCACTATCCGATACTTAATATCAGATATTATAACATTTCCTTTGGTTGTCCAAAATACTCCCAGCCACATAATCTTGTCCAGGAATAATGGTTAAGTTTTCATGGTGCTGGCATTCTTTTAACACTTCCCCTGCGGGATTGACCAAATAGGCCCTACTGGCATTGTTTATGAGCTTAATATCATTAGCATCATTTCCCCAAGCGGTGTATGCGGCACCTTCTGGCAGGTATCTTTTAAGACTTGAATATTTATTAACACCTGCCGCACTTATATCTATGCCTCCTTCAGCCCTGTGCTTATAAATTTCAAGCTCCCCATCAAAATTATCCGTAAGCTCCCGGTACACTGCCTCATAAATATCATCTTTTAAATCAAGTAAAAGTATCTTAATTGCAGGTGATATCTTTTTTCTCTCCACCTTTTGAGCCAAATTCCCAGGATCAACTTGCTTCTTTATAGGATGACTATCAGGAATGCTTGCTGCATAGTCAAAGCTTCCATCAATCAGATAACTTACTTGATAGTTACTAATAATCTCTTCTATCCTTTGAGTTGCTTCCTCATTAATGGCCGCAAGAACCTCAATATTTCCTTTTTTATCTTTAATAATTAAACCATTGCCACCAATAAAATGGGCACTTGAAAAGTCTTCCAAAAGTGGTAGCATGTCCCTGATTGGACGAGCTGAGGCAAAAATTACCTCCTGTCCCTCATCAATTAGCTGATTGAGGGCATCTTTTATGTCTTCTCTAAAACTTACCCCATTAAAAACCAAAGTTCCATCAAGGTCAAAAACGTGAATCATATGCTTATTATCTCCCCTACAACTTAAGAGTGTAAATTCCTAATTGTTTTATATATCACAACTTTAGCATACCAGTATAAGAAAAGAGATGTAAATCATATCTGTGTAAATAAGTATTGATTTGCTGCTAATGTTCGTATGTACCAACAAACAAAAAAACCTCCTAGGAGGTTTTTTATTTTATTCCCACTCACTAATATATATTTTTGAGTTGGTTTAAACTCTTATTTTTAGTGGATAGTAATACAATACATAATAGCTTATTTGTTCTGTTCTAGTTCTTTTGTTGTCAAATTGTTGTCAGATATGTTTTTTATTTCTTTATCTATTTTTTCTGGTTCTCTATCACCTTTTTCCCACTTAGTATATGTTGTTCACCCTTATTTCACTTGCTACTTCTTGTGTTAGATTAGTTTTCTTTTCCATGATTGAGTACTCCTTCATTTTCCTTTATGTAGTCAATTAGATTAGCAATTTCTAACAATTCATCTTTTTTACTTAATAATTGTTCTAATTTGCTTGGCTCTTTAACTGGAATTGTATACTCATCGCTCCAATCACTAACTGGCATCATTTTTCCTGTGACAGAATTTTTATAAATAAGTGTTCCATCGTCAGTAGTAGCTTGGTCTTTTCTCATAAGTGACGATGCTAAAAATATTGCATGAACTGTTTCGCCAAAAATTGGATCTCCCTTACCGTTTTCTAAATCAATCATTTCTTTATAATAATCATTGACAATTTTATTTGCTTTCAAAATATTTAATGCTTTCTCATTGTATTCATCAATGTTTTCTGCACTTATTTCTAATTCAATATCTTGATTGGTACCAAAAAGTTGAGTAGGGGTAGCCCTAAAAAACTTAGCAATCTTGTCTAAATTATTAAAAGTAGGATATGCCTTTCCTTTTTCAATATTGGATATAGAATTTTTACTTACACCAATTGCATTAGCTAACTCTTCTTGTTTAACATCTCTTTCTTTTCGCAGTCTGGCTAGATTACTACCAAAATTTTGAATAAAATACTTTTCTTCCATACTTGTACCTTTCCTTTTCCAAGTTTAAATTCATTTTTACAACTTATACCTTGACAAAATAATTAATTTGCTGTAAATTAAATTTAGATTCATTAATACAAGTTAAAACTAATTTAGTGAATTAAAAACGTGAAGGGGGAATAATATAAATAAATCGTCCAACCTGCAAGAAAGACGATTCTGTAAATTAACTACTGCAATTGTAACAAAAAGAAAGAAGAAGATAAATGATTAGCAATGAAAATTTTGATTTGAATGATTTATTAGGTGGTATAAATGTAATAGCTAACGTTTTACTGATAGGAAAATCGGTAGAAGAAATTAAATATGCTAATACGATAGATTTATATGTTTCCTTGGCAGAAATGACTGAACAGTATGCTTCTACGCTTCTTGAAAAAGGGGGAGAATTAGAATTAAAACAGTCAAGGCAAAAACTTAAAGTTATAGATTTGATTAATGAATTATAATTATGCTGCACTTTCTAAAGAGTTAGGTCGTTCATACGATACTATTCGTAAATGGCGTTCTGATATTACTAGAATATCGGGCTATGAGTTTAAGCGTACAAAGGTCATAAACGGTAGAGGAAGAAAAAATCGTACTATCTACTACTTTACAGAGGATGATCTTGATTGTTTCAAAGACATGGCAGAAATGATTGATTCTGGAAAAACAAAAGAACAAGCCATTAGTGAAATATTTGGAAATATTGAAGAATCAAAAAAAGCAAAATCAGAAAGATTTCTTGACGATAGTTTAAGAAAACTTTTCCATAATGGTAAAAATCTTCAGACTGAACTCGCCAGTCTGACTAAACAAGTGAGTGTTCAATCAAAAAAAATTAATGAATTACAAAACAGATTAGAAGTCTTAGAAAATAAAAAAGGCTTTAGCAGAATATTTAAATAAAAAAAAGAGGAACTTTTCATGACTGAAAATACTAAAGTATCACTTCTAGGAGATATTAAATTAGGAGAATTAGTTTTTGATTCAAAACAATTTGATATTCCTACTGAACTTTACATTGATTTTGTTGATGTGAAACCAACCTATATCTATAAAGATAGGAATAAAACAGATGAAATTGCTAAATATGTTTTAAAAGGTATAGATGTAAATGTAGTAAGAGCTTTAGAAAGTGTAGGAGCTGATATATCTCAAGTAAATGGTATTGTTATTGAAGTTGTTAAAGATTTTGATACTGTAGCTGATTTGGTTGATTCCAACTATATAGGTTTAGTAAAATTTATTAATCCAGTTGTCAAGCCTTTGTGGGTAACAATGGGACAGAGTGGTTCTTTTAAGAAACTAAAACTTGTTGTTGATGGCGTTTCTAAGATCACTACTACTACTTCTGAAAGCTCTAAAGCTTAACTTCCAGCAAGTAGAGCAAACATGGTTTTGGTAGCGTGAGCGTTGCCCTAAAAAGGCAGTAAGCTCATGCTACCAAAAAGCTATGCTAATCGTTTGCTCACGACCAACTGGAAGTTAAGTCAAAGAGTTTTTTGAAAACAGGTGCTAAATAGACACTTTGCTTCACAAATCCATTCTAACGCACGGGGTTTTGAGAGCTTGTTGACCACCAAAACCCCTATGGTTATTGGACCCTTGGGTATAACCTAAAAATGGGTATCTTTGTGAAATAAAGGCTTGGTAGGCGTCTACTTAGGTGTCTATTTAGAAAAAAAGTGAGCTAAATAGACGCTTTATTCTCTTAAATAGACACTTATTTTCTTAAAGGAGTTATTAATGGCTACCAAAACAGATAGATATAAAATATTAAGTTTTGAACAACAATTAAAAGCTAAGTATTGGGATTGGGATATTAATAAAACTAAATTATTTGAGGATATTGAATTAAACAAGGATTCTATACTCGAAGAAATTTATAACAGACTGGCGAGTTCGTATGAAGACTTTGCTACAGGTATGATTATACACGATAAAGATGTGAGTGGAATTAATGATTTACCGGTATATCCTCATGTCCATGTTTTCATTGAGTTTAAAGGTAAGACCAGTATATCTAAGCTATCGAATGTACTTGGAATTGAACCTCAATTTATCAAGAAACCTAGTAGAGGTCCTCATAATAAGGACAACTTACTTGCCTACCTTATTCATGCTAAAAATCCTGATAAACATATGTATGATCCTAAAGAGGTTAAAACTTTTGACACTTTTGATTATATCAAATATTATAACTTAAAATCTCAAGAATGGATTAATCGAAAGGCTGTTGTTAAGCGTAAAAATTCTAATCTATCCCTTGATTACATACTTGAAGAAATTGATAGTGGTAAATTAAAATACTTAGATTTGATAAAAGATCCTAATTTAAGATTTATGTTTAGAAATAATCAAAATCAAATTAGAGATGCTTTAAATTTTTATGGTGAGGTATCTGCTGTTTTAAGATTAGAGGAACTTAAAAATAAAAAATATGATTTAACCGTTCTTTACATTGAAGGTAGTCCAGGAGTTGGAAAAACATATTTTGCTAGATAAATAGCACAAAAAATTAAAGAATATGGGATTACTAATGGGTTTGATAGTAATATATTTTCTGCAGGTTCTACTAATCCTTTTGATGATTATTATGGGGAGGATATTATGATTTTAGACGATTTACGTTTTGACTCAATAACACCTTCAGACTGGTTAAAAGTATTTGATCCATTAAACACTGCAAAAATGTCTGCTAGATATAAAAATAAATTAGTTGTTCCTAGAATAATAATAATGTCAAACTATCAAAAGGCAGAAAATTTCTTTGCGAATTTAATTGGTGAAGATATAAACCAATTTATACGTCGAGTAAATTATGGTACTAAAATTGAAGAAGAGAAAAAAGGCTTGGAACTTTTTGGAAAAACTTTTACCCTATCTAAAACTTGCAAGTTAGAAACTCCGAGGGAAAAACAGATTTCAGATGACGATTTTATAACTTTAAAATATGATTTTAAGGAATTGTATTCAGATAATGATAGAAATAAATTTATTGACAAAACACTTAAAGAACGTATATTCCCAAGAATATACCCTAAAACAAAAGAAGATTTTGACTTCTTAAAAAATAAAATTACGAAAATGGAGAACTAAAATGCGTGGATTTAAATTTGAAACAAGCGAAACAAGAGGATTTGACGTACCAGTAACTTTTGAAACAAGGGAACAAGCTGAAGCTATATCATTTCTAGCAATGCTTTCAGAAGAAAATCAAAAAGAGGTATTTGAATTAATTATGAAACTAACTATGCAAGAAGATACTGATCGCTGGGCATCACATGCTTATGCTTGGGACGGTAAAGATGATACTTTACCTATTACATTTTTTAAAGAAACTGACGACGAGGTATGATATGTTAATAAAAAAGGATTTATTAATGAAACTAGGATTAACAAAATGGCAGTCTGAGGATTTAATTAGACAAGGTAAACATTTAATGGTTCAAAGAGGAGTATTACTTTACCGCTCAAATGGAGTTGGATATATTCCACTAGAAATAGCCGAAGAATTACTTGGTACAAAAATTAATGTTGAAGAGCTAAAAGAACATGCCTAAAATTTCAAATGTTTATCAAGATAAGGAACGTGGAACATATTATACAATTGTATCTTTAGGCACTGATGATTTAACAGGAAAGCGAATATCTAAGACTAAGCGAGGTTTTACTACTCAAAAGGAAGCTAAAAAGTGGCATGATGAATACAAATTACAACACGTGGATATTAGTAGGCAAGGTAATATTAATTTTAAATATTTTTTAAATGAATATTTTATTCCAGATTATCGTCAAAGCGTTCAAGCTAGGACATATGATATGACAAAATCTAAATTAAAACGTCTTAAATTCTTTGATAAAAAAAGGCTTGATGAAATAACTCCTGCATTGGTTAAAAAATTTCAGAATGACTTGTATTTAGAGGGACTTTCAAATAATTATATTAGATCTGTTCATCAAATTTTACAACAAGTATTTGATTTAGCTATTAAATTAGGGTACTTAAATAAAAATGCTGCCAAAATAGTTGGTAATGTAAAAAAAGAAAAACCAAAAGTAGATTTTTGGACAAGAGAGGAATTTCAACGATTTATTAATACTTTTGATAAAAGTGATTTGCTAGAGTATCAGAAATTTATCATTTTCTGGTTCTTCTTTATGACAGGTATTAGGACTAGTGAGTTGCAAGCATTGACTTGGTCAGATTTAGATTTTAAAAATGAAACAATTTATGTTCATAAATCTATGTATTACAAAAATAAAGATGAGTACACAATCAATGATACTAAAACTTTATCAAGCACTAGATTATTGTATTTAGATAAGGATACTATAAATTATATGATGGAGTGGAAAGAAAGACAAAAGGAGGTAGGTAATATAGATTTCATATTTTCTTTAACAGGCTTACCCCTAGTAAAATCTACTCTCTCAAGAATTATATCTATTCATGCAGAATTTGCAGGTGTTAAAAAAATTAGGGTACATGATTTAAGACATTCTCATGCTAGTTTAATGCTTGAATTAGGTATGAATAGTCTAGAAATGCAAAATAGGTTAGGGCATGCCGATATTAAGACTACATTAGGCACCTACTCTCATCTTCGTCCGAATGCTATGAAAGAGGTAGCAAATAAATTTTTTGGTCAGATTTCTGTAAGTGGTGATCGCGTATACAAGCCAAAATTTAATGGCAATCAACACACTAAGAATAATAAAGAAAAGAATGGTTAAATTTACAATTTAACCATTCTTTTCTTTGCTCACCCCACGTGACAGTGGTCAGCTCGAAGAGCTGACGAGCAGGTATTATTCTTACATTTAGTTGTCATACTGTTGTCAGAGTGTATCTAAAAAAGCCAGTAACCTTATGGTTATTGGCTTTTTGCTTTTATAAACTCTATTCCCACTCAACAGTTGCTGGTGGTTTGCTCGTAATGTCGTAGACTATGCGGTTGACGTGGTCAACTTCATTTACGATACGAACTGAGATTTTTTGGAGGATGTCCCAAGGAATTTGGGCAAAGTCTGCTGTCATTCCATCAATTGAGGTAATGGCACGAATGGCTACTGTGTAGTCATAGGTACGGCCGTCACCCATAACACCAACTGATTTAACACCAGTATTTACTGTGAAATACTGCCAGATATCACGGTCAAGACCTGCTTTTACAATCTCCTCACGAAGGATAGCGTCTGACTCACGCACGATCTCAAGCTTGTCTTCAGTGATGGCACCCATAACACGGATAGCAAGACCTGGTCCTGGGAAAGGCTGACGCCAAACGATTTCCTCTGGCATACCAAGTTGGATACCTAGAGCACGCACCTCATCTTTAAATAGAGTATTTAAAGGCTCGATTAACTCAAACTGCATGTCTTCAGGAAGTCCGCCAACATTGTGGTGGCTCTTGATTGTTTGAGCTGTATCAGTACCTGATTCAATTACGTCAGTATAAAGAGTTCCTTGAGCTAGGAAGTCAACACCCTTAAGTTTTGTTGCTTCGTCATCAAAAACATAAACAAACTCATTACCAATGATTTTACGTTTTTTCTCAGGGTCATCAACACCAGCAAGCTTGTCCATGAAACGGTCTTTTGCATCAACCTTGATGATATTAAGTCCGAATTTTCCACCAAGAGTATCCATAACTTGCTCAGCTTCACCCTTACGAAGAAGTCCGTGGTCAACGAAGATTGAAGTCAATTGATCACCGATAGCACGCTGTAAAAGAACACCTACAACTGATGAGTCAACTCCACCTGAAAGACCAAGAAGAACCTTCTTGTCGCCAACTTTTTCGCGGATTTTTTGAACTTCCATCTCGATGAAGTTATCCATTGACCAGTCACCACGCGCCTTACATACGTCAAAGGCGAAGTGTTTAAGAAGGTCATTTCCGTAGATTGAGTTGGTAACCTCTGGGTGGAACTGCACACCGTACATGTTGGTTACAGTATTTTGGATGGCAGCAATCGGACAGTCTGAACTTGTCGCTACAGTCTCAAAGTCTTCTGGAAGCTTAGTAACCAAGTCCCCGTGACTCATCCAAACTTGTTGCTCACTTGGAGTACTTGAAAAGAGAACAGCCTCATCAGCATGCTTAAGGATAGCTTTTCCGTACTCGCTGTTGTTGGCTGACTCAACCTTACCACCAAGGCGGTCAGTAATTAGCTGCATTCCGTAACAGATACCAAGAATTGGAATCCCAAGCTCAAAAATCTCTTGGTCAATCCCAAAAGCTCCCTCATCATAAACAGAGTTTGGCCCACCTGAAAGGATGATACCAATTGGGTCAATTTCACGAATTTCACGAGCCGTAACCTTGTGGCTTAAAAGCTCAGAAAACACACCAAATTCACGAATACGGCGGGTAATTAATTGGTTATATTGGCTACCGTAATCTAATACGATAATCTTTTGCATAGCATCAGCAATGCTCAAGTTTGTAGTCAAGTCTAGTCCTCCTAATATTTAATAACTATTCTAATCTTATCACAGAATAGATGGAATTTACAGAGCTTTAACCAAAATATTGAAAAACACTGTTTTAGGTAATAGATTAAGGCCTATAGGAATAATAAAAAGACTATTTTAAATTTAATCAGTAAAAAATGACCCAAAAATATTCTCAAAGCCATCCCCAAAGTCTCCTTTAAGAAAGCTTTCGTAATCAAATATGCTTTTATTTTTATCAACAAAAAGTCCATTGTTAGATGCAAAATTAGGGTCGCTATAATCAAGTCCTAGATCTTCAAAATCATTAGATTTAGTCTTTCGTTTAGTCTGCGTATTATTAGTATATTCATAAAAATCAAATGCTTCTTGAGTAATGGCTTTACCTTTACTTTTTATATAAAAATCATATTCTTCACTAGTTAAATCAAGTTGCATACCTAAGGCTGTAGTAAAATTACCCATTATTCGTGGATTATTTACAACATTAATCACAGCAGCTTCAACACCACCTGATTTAGAATCATCAAGGCTTTTAATACCGTTTAAATCACGCATTTTCAAATCTAATTGAGATGGTAATGAATGTTTAATATATTCAGCATCGGACTGTCTATAAAAATCATTAAGTGATTCAAGCGTATAGTGTATACCTCGTATCAATCGACTCTTACGGTCAAAGGTAACACCTTGATTAAGTACGTATTGCGAATAACTATTATTAAATAAATAATCTAAAGCGTCTTCATATTCTTCAAGCGAGTAATAATCAGGTTCATACTCATTTTCACGTAAAAACATTTGATAACTAGCTGGTACATCATCATTTAAGTATTTTTTTCGTTTGGTTGCCATATTAAACCCCTTTTAATTAAATTTCATTAATCATAAACGTCTCACTACGTGCCTATAAAAATATTGAATAAATCATTTACATTATCACGTATAAACTCCGTTTATCTTATATTACTATTATTATAACATATATGACAATATGAGTGCCTAATATATGTAACAAAATAAAGAGACCTAAAGGTCTCTTTTATCATTATTAGAAATCAATCTCAATATCATGATCATCTACTTTTTTCATGTTAGGTTTTAAATCAGCGTCTTTAAACTTAGGTTCCTCACGTGGTTTAGGCTCATCACTACCACCTTTAGTATTACGATCAAAATAATCATAGTCAATATCATCATATGGATCTTTAACTACAGGTGTTGGTTCATTTACTATACGTTCTGCTATTGCAAATTTACTATTATCATAAGCTTCACGAATCTTAGTTGGTGCAATTTCTCCGATATGTACCCCCTCAAGAATATTACGATTTTGCAAGGCAAACTCATTAAGCATTTCGTAACCATTTTGTCCATAGGCAATTCTATCAAATGGCGAACCATATAGTTCTGTAGCTTTAGCAAGTGACATCACACGACCATAACCATCACTAAGCATATTTGCTAATGTGTCTAAATATTCCTCATTATAATCAACATCTAATTCATCTGTAAACAACTTAGCCATCTCACCCTTCCAATCTTCAACTAACAAATCACTTTGCACACCATCAGCTGATTTACCGTCATATAAATTTTTAAGTTTAATAGACAAAGCAACGTTAACTGTATTGGCTTTTGCAGCATCATGTTTAATTTGAAGTGTACCTTGGGTAATGGGATATGTTATCTCAAGAACTTCAGTTAATCCACGATTCCTAAATGTGGCTACAGCACGTTGTGACGTAGAACCAGCAAGTCCTGTATCATCACTCTTAATACCTGACGCAAACTGAATATCCCGAGCTTCTTTTTCACCCATAAGTGAGTGTTCACATACCTCCTTGATTACAATTTCTCGACCTTCTTTTAACATATCAGCAATACTTTGAATTACTTCTTTATCATCACCACCTTCTACATCTAGTTTATAACCATTATAGTCAGCAACTTCTTTAAGTTTTGCGGGGTTTCCCTTAGCTTTATTACGAACAATACTTGTATATGAATTCATTACCGTTTGATTACTTGTAAGGTCGATATGTTCAGTACCAAATCCAACCTCACGAAATACTTTTTTACTAAATTCATTAAATTTACGAAGTCCTGCTGAACGTATTTTTTCAGATGATGAATTAGCCTGAATTTTAATAGTTTCAAGAAGTTCTTCAATCTCACTTACACCATCATTATTCTCTTTTTGGAAGGCTATAGCGCTTGATATATCCATACCACTTTGGAAATAAAGTGGATATAGACCATTTTCATCTTTACCAGCACCCTTATCAACCATATTATTAACATGTGAGAACTTAGCTTTAAGTTCTTCAATAGCAGCCTTACTGTTTAACTTTTTAATACCCATTGTGTCACCATCAAAGTCCATATCATGACTTTTATCAGCAAGTGGGTTAACAGCTATACCGTGTACTGAATCATCAAATTTAACAGTATAAGCACGTACAGCCCCATCCCGAAGTACTGGGTCACGGAAAGCCATAACAACATCACCCTCTTTGACATTTAAAGCTGTCATCATTTCTTTATCCATAGCACATTCATTAATATCAAGACGAGGATCAGCAACCGCAACAGCTGTAGCTGAATCATGAAGACGCTGTAGATTAGAAATACCCTATGCTTTTAACTCTTTATTGTCACTCATAAATAATCAATATTTATAGCTAAAAGCTTAAGTTTTTCTACCTCACGAATATCAGGTCTAATTTTTTCTATATTATTAAAAATATAACGAATTGGATTTTGTCTATAATTAATTCTTTCAAAAAAATCATCAAGAGAATCCCTAATACCGTTAAGTTCCTGACGTGTCAGTTTTTCACCTTCGGGTAATCTTGAATTAATAAAGGTAATATGTTCAACTATTTCAAACTCACGTAAATCACGTTCATGTTCGGCTAGAATATCATTATAAATATCCATTAATATTTCCCCATTCTATACATGCATACAATTTATAATAAAATAAAACCATAAATATTCCATTAAAGTATAACATATATAAATACTAATTTTTCAAACTCACTTTAATATTTAAATAAAAAATCACAAAAAAATATTTTTTTTGCAATAACCGGATATTAATTGTATATTTAATCTATCAAAAATTTGACAAATTATTTTATTTTTACTATCATTGCTCCATAGAGATAGTGGTGTAATCCTTACGAGGACCACCGCGAAACCTCCATGGACTTACATGGAGGTTTTTTCTTGCAAAATTTTAGAAATTTGGATGATCAATTATCGATACTTAGAAATCGAGGGCTCATAATAGATGATGATAATAGGGCTCGTGATTACCTTTTGACCAATAATTATCACACTATTATCAATGGCTATAGCAAATTTTTCATGCTTGATGATGAAAAAACATACATTGAACATGCCACTTTTGACGAGATTACCCACCTTTATATATTCGAAAAAGAAATCAAGAGTGCCTTGTTTAATGCCCTAGCTGAGACAGAACATCACATAAAAAGCATTCTAGCTTACAATTTTGCTGAAGAGCACCCACTAAATATTTCAGCCTATCTTGATGAAGGCTCTTATAGTAAGTCAGATTCTGATTTAAAGTATTTAATTAACAATCTAAAGGATACTTTAAGATCAAATATCAACAATGAAAAAGCAAATAATTCCCTTAAAGATTATTCAGAAGAACATGGACAAGAGGTTCCCATTTGGGTTTTGATAGACTACTTAACTTTTGGCCAAACCGCAAAAATTATTATTTACCTACCAGAAAATCTCCAAAATAAAATTGCCTTTAGCCTTACAAGTTTTATCAATGCCAATGCTCCGACTCCCCTTAAAGATCCATTTTATCCAAATGTATTGATTTCCTTTTTAGAACACCTAAGAAGGGTTAGAAATGTTTGTGCCCATAACAATCAGCTTCTTGGTTTTTCCTGGCATGGTTCCGTTAAATACTTCCCAGAATTACATGAGCGATATGACATTTCAGTTGGCGAGTCTCAAAATAGTGTCTATACAGCCCTTATTATCCTCCAATGCTTTCTTAGTCAAACGCAGTATGCCATCCTTCATAATACTATCCACAAAAGAATCAATACCCTCGATAATCGTTTAAAATCAATCTCCATCAACAAAATTTTAGCCTGCCTAGGATTTCCTGAAAATTGGCATAGACTAACGGCTAAAATAGCTCAAAAATAAAAATTTCACAAAAAATACCCCTTAAGGAAAAGCCTGGCAGTTCTTTTTTTTGCAAAATCTTTCAGAAAACCTTACAATGTTTATGATGTTGTCTGAAAAATTATTACAATAGGAGATTGAGCTATGGTTCAAAAAACTAGAGGAGGGGACGGAAAACTGTATGTTTTGTATCGACCTTGGTACAAAAAAATTGGCTTCTGGCTATCTATGCTGCCTATAGGAGCTCTTATACTGCTTCTTCTGACCTTTAAAATTCAAAAGCATGATAGCTCAACTATTAAGCCTACTGGTAAGCAAGTTGAAGCTTCACTGGCACCAGTAAATCCTCCAGCAACTACCAACCAAAATCAAATGACTGAAACAAAAATTAAGGAAGAACATGCCCTAGAAATCGCCCGTGGCCTGACTACCATTGAAGGCTTAAAGGATAATTTTAGGGTGGAGTATGATAATACTTTCAATGAATATCACCTTATTGCCGTTAATAAGATGCACGATTATTTAAGCTAGGCATCTAGGGAGCACACCGACCAGGAAAGAAAAAAGCTTCTTGACTCTGTCAATGGGCTTCTTAGCGATTATTCAAAAACGGTCATGAAAAATTACGTGCCAGCAGGCGTCGACCTTTATTTCGTTGTTGTCGACCCCGATAATAGTCTTGCCCCCATATCCATTGTGACCAATGGTCTCATTACCAAAAGTAACTACTAAGTATTAAAAAACTAAGTCCTATTAAAAAAATGGGGCTTTTTCATGTTATAATTTAGAGAAGAATAATTTAGAAAGGTTGTAAGAATTTTACTTACAAGATGTATTATGTTTAAAAAAGATGAAACCATTCCCTTCCTAGTTGACCTACTCTCAATTGATAGCCCAAGCGGTTATACCAGAAATGCCATTGATTTTTTGGGCCAAAGCCTTAATGATTTAGGCTATGAGCCCATGATAACTCCCAAGGGAAATCTTTTAGTTCACCTTGAGGGAGAAGACACCAGCCAAACTCGCGGTCTAAGTGCCCACGTTGACACCTTGGGTCTTATGGTCAGATCAATCAACGATGATGGAACACTCTCACTTACAAAACTTGGGGGGCCACTAACTCCAACCCTTGACGGAGAATACTGTAATATCATTACCCGTTCAGGTAAGGTTTATACAGGGACAGTTCTTTCAAAAACTCCGTCAATTCACGTTTTCCCTGATGCATCAACCAAGGAACGTGATATTGATAGCCTGGTAGTAAAAATTGATGAGCGAGTAAAATCAAAGGATGAAGTTAAGAAACTTGGCATCCAAAACGGTGATATTGTGGCTTATGATACCAAGGTTCAAGTTACAGAATCTGGTTTTGTTAAGTCACGCTTCCTTGACGATAAGGCTTCAGTTGCCATTCTTTTTAGCCTCTTAAAAGAACTTAAGGAAAATAATCTTAAGCCAAAAACAAACTTAACCTTTATCTTTTCAACCTATGAAGAAGTTGGCCACGGAGCTTCATGGATTCCAGAAGATATCACAGAACTTCTGGCTGTTGACATGGGATGTATTGGTCTTGACCTGGCTTGTACTGAATATGATGTTTCAATCTGTGCCAAGGATTCATCAGGACCTTATGACTATGAGCTTACAAGTAGATTAATAAATCTGGCTCAAGAAGGGGAGCTCAGCTATGCTGTTGATATCTACCCAATGTACGGAAGTGACGCTTCTGCTGCCCTAAGTGGGGGAGCAAATATCAGGGCAGCCCTAATCGGTCCTGGTGTTGCAAGCAGCCACGGTATGGAAAGAACTCATATTGATGCCCTAAAAAATACCTATGATTTAGTCATGGCTTACATTATGAACTAGAACCAACAAAAAAAGTCGCGTCCTACTTTAGGATGCGACTTTTTTATATTTCCTTTATTTTGGTGCGATGTACATAACCCCGCTAGATAGGGCCACTTCATTTGGAATAACCCTGTAAGATACTGTCTGCAAGTTAACAACATTGCTTTCAGATACAAGGATTCCATCAGGAGTAACCGCCTCAACAAAGGCTACGTGACCATAGGTACCATCAGCTCCAGCCACACCTGGCTTAAAGCTTATAGCGTATCCTGCTTGTGGAGTCGTTGAAGTTTTGTAGCCAAGACGCATGGCATTAATCCCCCAGTCGCCCCCATTACCCATATAATCACCAACATTTCCACCAAGTTGCTTGATACGGTTGTAAGTATACCAAGTACATTGACCAATCTGGTATGAGCCACTCAAGTTGTAGTTAAAGCCATTGTAGCTTGTAAATTCCATGGCATCCTTGTATTCACTTGGAATATTTTTAACATCTTGAATAACGACACCAGGATCAGCCTTTGGCTCATCAAATCGTGTCAAATTGTAGGCTGCGATAATGGAATTAAGCTTGTTGCTGTACTGGGTGTCTGTAGCATAGCGCCCTGTTAGATAGTCAGTTGCCTGCAAGTAATTCTTAGCTTCTGACCTCCAAACACCCTTGTAGATTTCGCTATTACCACTAATTCCGTTGCGGATTAGACCAACATAGTCCTCAAGCGACTGGGCTGAACTACCATAAACCCTAAATGGAGCCTGGATTGAGTACATCTGTCCATTCCCTGCATCCTCTTGGGTTGAAAAGACAACAGATGAGATACCTGCACTACCCTTGATTCCAAAGAGGTTATTATAAGGAGCACGGGCTAGACCACTTGATCCTGACCCACTTTCCAAAATAGCTTGAGCAATCATAACTGAAGCAAAAACATTGTATTTTTGCCCCAAATCACGGGCACTGTCACCGATACTTTCAATGAAATCCTTGGTAACTTGGGCTGGTTTTACATCCATTGAAGCTGCATAATTCTTGACCAAATCTTGACCATAAGAGGTCAAAGTCTTACCAGCCGAAGCCTTGATAGCATAATCAGCGGTTGGCAGATTATCATATTTTAGGTCTGTATCCTTGTCCTTTGATTCTGTTTTTCTAGTATTTAAGGTAAAGATTTTAACAGCCGAAGGCTTGCTTTCTTGAGCCTTTTGCTCTTCGGTTTTAGCTGACCCGTCAGTATTTGCTACTTCCTTGGCTGGCTCTTCTGGGAAGTTATCGGCCATGATAAATTTATTATTACCCAGGTAAATGGCAAATTTTTGGCTATCCTTCCAAACCAGGATATCCCCAACTTGAGCTTTTGATACCTCTACCTGCTCACCTGATTTAGTCACTTGATCAAAATCATCACCTAATTTGCTGGCAAAAACCTGCTCATAAACATAATTTACCAAATGTAGATTGTTAAAGCTCTCATCAGCCTTAGCATCGTATGCATAAGGTTTATTTAGCTGTTTAAGGGCTTCAACAATGATGGCTGCCTGCTCCTTATTATCTAGGCTAGTCAGTAGGGGAAGCTCATATCCATTCAGAGTTGATTTAGTAATGCTATCAACTAAAAGGTCTTGGGAGATGGTGCTGTCCTTAACAGGGCCGATAATATGAGGAGTAACCTCTGTTTCAAACTTACTGCTACTTGCAGGTTTAGATATGATTTGGTCTGAACCAGTTGATGGTTTTTCGACTGCAGGGGTTTGGCCTTCAGCTCCATGATTGTTATCACTTGGTTTTTCGCTGCTAGAACTTGTATCTACCGAGGTTGACTCACTCGTACTAGAAGAAGGGACAGATGGTTGGGTGTCAGTTGATCCTCCAGATGATGAAGGAGCCTGCTCAGAGCTTGCTTCTGCTGAAGACTCGCCACTTGTGCTACTTGCCTCAGGGGATTCAGATGTTGCCCCGTTACTTGGGCTTTCGCTAGAAGCTACTGGTGCCTCAGAAGACGTAGGGACTTGCGATTCAACAGGCTTTGGCTCACTAACGGCAGGTGTTTGCTCCTGTGATACGACAGGCACTTCAACATTTACAGGTACCTGAGCACTAGATGTCTGGACATTTGAAGAAGCTACCGGTGCAGGTGCGGGGGTTACTTCTTCCTTTACTTTTGAACCCTCCTGCTTACTTTGATTAACTGAGTCAGCTGCTGCAAGAACAGGTGCAGCTTGTGAGAAAAGAATCAAAGCTAAGCTCGTTGATGAGATATATTTTTTTATTTTTTTATTATTAGCCAATGTTTATCGCCCTCCTAGTGTATACTCTACTTTATTATATAAAAAATTGGACACTTGTTCAATTACTTTGTCTATATATTTGTATACGTTTTTACTAGGTAAAAATCACAATTTTTTTTAAGTTTATAACAAGCAAGAAGAGCTTTTTCAAAAATTACCTTGAATCTGGTGCCTAGGTCTGTTAAGATTGTTCTTGCTGGAATTTTACCCAGGTAGATTCCATAAGAAAATAGATGAATAAAATAAAATAAATTAAGGAGATTTAAATTGCAGGAAAAATCCAATTTAAAAGAAATTATAATTCTTGTGACCGTCTGTGTCTTTACCCTCATGTCAACGCTTGACTCAAGTATCGTAAATATTGCCCTACCGACCATCTGTAGGGAGTTAAATATTGGCCAAGATAAGGGGAGCCTTATTGTATCAAGCTACTTACTAGTCATCTGCTGTAGCCTGTTGCCCTTTGGTAAACTTGGCGACATTTACGGTAAATCAAGGGTCTTCAAGCTGGGAGGTATTGTCTTTGTTATAGGTTCCCTCCTTTGCGGGATCAGTAGCAGCCTCTTTATGCTGATTGTTGCCCGAATCATTCAAGCCATTGGTTCAGGAATGACCATGAGTACCAACAGCGGGATTATTACTGAAACCTTTTCTGAAAAAACAAGGGGACGGGCCCTTGGAAGTGTAGCAGCCTTTGTCTCAATTGGAGCTATCGCAGGCCCAGGACTTGGTGGATTCATCTTGAACCACCTATCATGGCATTATATCTTCCTCATTAATATTCCCATTGGTCTTGTAGGAATTTTGAGCAGCCAGTTGATTCTTAAAAATAAGAAGAAGGCCACAAGCACAAAAATCGACTACAAGGGAAGTCTTATCCTTTCAGTTTTAATCCTAAGCTTCTACGCTTTCATTACCCTTGTACAGGATAAGGGTCTTGCCAATCTTCTAACCCTTGCCTTTCTCCTAGTAACTCTTGCCACCTTCTATATCTTTATCAGCCTTGAAAAAAGAATAGAAAGTCCTTTGGTTAATCTAAGATTATTTAAAAATAAACTTTTTTCAGGAAGCTTATTAAGTGCTCTTTTCATCTTTATTGCTGCCTTTTTCTACACCATGATTATGCCCTTTTACCTTCAAGAAGTTAAGGGACTAAATCCTAGCCAGGCTGGGATGATTATGATGGTTATGCCCCTAGTTCAGATTGTCTTTTCGCCGGTAGCAGGAATTCTTGCTGACAAGTATGACCGTCAAAAACTTACCTTGATTGGACTCATCCTTCTATCTGCTGGAATCTTTACCTACAGCTTCTGGAAAAGAGACACTGACCTTATGATTATTGTCATCTCCGTTGCTGTTACAGCCCTTGGTAATGCCCTCTTCCAAGCACCTAATAATACAATCGTCATGAGTTCAGTCGAAGCTCAAGACCTTGGAATCGCAGGTGCCCTAAATGCTCTAGCTAGAAACCTTGGAATGGTTATTGGTGTGGCTGTTTCAACTCTTAGCATGAATCTTTTGGTCGCAAATCAAGCAGGTCATCACGTTAATGATATAGCCAGCAATCCGACCTACTTTGTAAGAGCCATGCATGACTCATTTTTAATTGCAAGCCTCTTCTGTCTGATTGCCATCTTCTTTAATAGCATGAATCACTTTAATAAAAAAAGACTAACACTTAGTTAGTCTTTTTCTTTTAGGGTATTCTTAGGCTGCACCTTTTTCAACATATTCAAGGTTTCCAAGTTCTTTTACATCAAATTTGCCGTCCTTGTAGACAATCTTTGTAACGCTTGCATTTGGTAGTTGACCACCTGCTGGTTTTTGATCAGTCATTTCAGAAATCATGGCAAGGATTGACATTCCGTGAGCTACAACAAGGACATTTCCCCCACCAGCTTCTTCGGTTTTTTGAGCAATTTCTGTAAGTTCTTCTCGCATCCGGTTGCCGACACTATCCCAGTCTTCAGACATATTTGAGCTGTCAAGTTTTTTAAGGGAAGTTAGCATGGCTGCAATCGAAGATTCTCCACCAATAACTGCTGACATGAAGTCATCATAGGTATCATAACCCTGGTCACGTCCTGTATCACCCCACATAACCTCATCTGTTTCGCCCTCATAAGAACCAAAGCAGACTTCTCTTAGCTTTTCACTTTCCTTGATGGCAAGGTCGCTTTGACCATTGTTACTTAAAGCATAGTTGGCTGTCTGACGGGCACGACCTAAATCGCTTGAATAAGCAGAAACAAATTCAATATTATCTTTTTTAAAACCTCGTCCCAACTGCTCAGCCACTTCAACCCCAGGTGCTGTCAGGGGCGTATCTGACCATCCCTGTGCCCTATGAACGCTGTTAAACATGGTCTTCCCGTGACGGGTAACATATAAAACAACCTCCTTTGGATCCTGACTATTTTCTTTTGCCTTGCTACTACTTTCCTTACCGCAGCCAACAAGCACCAGTAAAAAAACTAAAAGCATTCCAAGTGTAATCTTCTTCTTCATATAAATCCTCCTTTTAATTAAAGATAACCCTTATATTTATCTTATGAAAACGGATACATTTTGTCAAAAATTAACTAACTTTTCTGCAAATAATATTAAAAAATGAGTGAATCCCAAAAGATTCACTCATTTAATTAGTCTTCTACTTTTTTATTGGCTTTAAAGTTAAGTTTATCAGCTAGAAGATCGATTACAACATCAGATTTTCCAGTGACCCTACCTGAAACAATCTCTTTGGCAAGAGGAGTTTCAACTTCACGGGTAATATAACGGCGAAGTGGACGAGCACCATAAGCTGGTTCATAAGCACTTTCAGCAATAAAGGTTTTAGCCTCATCACTTATTTTAAGGCTAATGTCTTGATGTTCTAAGCGTTTAGCAACAGAAGCTACCATCTTGTCAACAATTCCCTTAACATCATTTAGGCTAAGTGGTGTAAAGAGGATGGTGTCATCAATCCTGTTGAGGAATTCTGGCTTGAAGTTTCCACGGAGGATATCAAGAACCTGCTCCTTGGTCTCTTCAGAAATCTCACCTTCTGAGCTCACTCCTTCAAGGAGGAGTTGAGAGCCGATGTTACTTGTCATAATCATGACTGTGTTCTTGAAGTCAACCACACGCCCCTTAGAGTCAGTCAAACGACCATCATCAAGAACTTGAAGGAGAATATTAAAGACATCTGGATGGGCTTTTTCAATCTCATCAAGAAGGACAATGGTATAAGGATTGCGACGCACCGCTTCAGTAAGCTGACCACCTTCTTCATAACCAATGTATCCTGGAGGGGCCCCAACTAAACGAGATACAGCATGTTTTTCCATGTACTCACTCATGTCAATCCGAACCATGTTATCTTCCGAATCAAACAGGCTTTCAGCCAAGGCCTTGGCAAGCTCTGTCTTACCAACCCCTGTAGGCCCCAAGAAGAGGAATGATCCAATCGGACGGTTGGGGTCTTGCAGTCCTGCCCGCGACCTAATTACTGCATCAGATACAGCGTCCACTGCTTCATCTTGCCCAATAACACGTTTGTGGAGGGTTTGATTGAGGGTCATTAGTTTTTCGCGGTCACTTTCAACAAGTTTCTTGACTGGGATACCTGTCAGACGACCGACAACTTCTGCAATTGAATCCTCAGTCACAGACTCTTGAACCAGCTTATCACTATTGTCACCAGCAGCTTTTTGCTCTAGTTTAGCAAGCTCTTTTTCAAGCTCTGGAATTGTACCATGGCGAAGGACAGCTGCCCGCTCAAGGTCATAATTGTTTTCAGCATCTTCAAGTTCATGTTTGGCCTTATCAATTTCAGACCTTTTATTTGAAACGGCATTGACCTCTTCTTTTTCAGTCTCCCACTTCATCTTAAGGGTATTTGCTTCCTCACGCAGGTCAGCAAGCTCACCACGAAGAGTATCTAGGCGTTTCTTAGAAGCGTCATCACTTTCTTTTTTAAGGGCAGACTCTTCAATCTCAAGTTGAAGGAGGCGGCGGGTAACCTGGTCAAGCTCAGTCGGCATTGAGTTCATCTCAACACGGATACTTGCACAGGCTTCATCGACTAGGTCAATGGCCTTGTCTGGTAGATAGCGGTCTGTAATATAGCGATCTGACAGTTGAGTTGCCGCGACAAGGGCATTGTCATGGATGTTAACTCCGTGGTGGATTTCAAAACGCTCTTTAAGACCACGAAGGATTGAAATGGCATCATCAACTGTTGGTTCTTTAACCAAAACCTTTTGGAAACGACGCTCAAGAGCCTTATCCTTTTCCATGTACTGGCGGTATTCATCAAGGGTTGTTGCCCCAACTACGTTAAGCTCACCCCGGGCAAGCATGGGTTTTAAAAGGTTTCCGGCATCCATGCTTCCTTCTGTTTTACCAGCTCCAACAATATTATGGATTTCATCAATGAAAAGGATGATTTGTCCTTCAGATTTTTCTACTTCTTTAAGAACGGCCTTAAGTCTTTCTTCAAACTCTCCGCGGAACTTAGCACCAGCAATCAAGGCACCCATGTCCAGTGAGAAGATTCTCTTATTTTTTAAGTTTTCAGGCACATCCTTGCGGACAATCCTTTGGGCCAAGCCTTCAACAATAGCTGTTTTACCAACACCAGGCTCACCGATTAAAACAGGATTATTTTTAGTTTTACGAGATAAAATCCTGATTACATCACGAATTTCTTCATCTCGACCAATCACTGGGTCCATCTTACCACTTTTGACATCTTCAATCAGGTCAGTGGCATATTTCTCAAGGGCATCATATTGCTCCTCTTGATTTTGTGAAGTCACTCTTTCTCCTCCTCTCAATTCTTCAATTGCTTTTTTCATCTCACCTTCTGTAAGCCCCTGGCTCAAAAGGTAGTTTGTTAGCTTGTTGTTTTTTACCTTCATGAGGGCTAAAAGAACAATTTCAGTTGAAAGATAGTCATCCTTAAATTCTTCCCTTAGCTTATCAGCCTCATTAAAAATATTAAATAAATCCTGACTGATACTTTGACCATATTCAACATTTGAGCCCGTAATACTTGGCAGGGCATCTATCTGCTTGTCAATCAGTCCCTCAAACCCTTCAAGGTCAATACCTAAATCAGTATAAAAATTCCTTGCAAAATGGTTGGGTTGGACAAAAATCTTCCAAAGATGGGCTGTATCAATGGCTTGATTGTGCCTGGTTACAGCAATTCCTTGGGCTTCACCCAGAGCATCTTGCACGGTTGTGGTCATTTTTTCAATATTCATATCTACTCTCCTACTCACTTAAAGAAAACCATAAGTCCTCCTTACTGTGAGATACGAGGCAAGAATAATCTTCCCTGCCTGCAAATTTTATAGAAACTAGCTAATATCTTAAAGAAGGGACAAGGATTAACCCATCCCTGCCCCTTACTTAAGCTTGTTTTTAAATAAATCTATCCGATTTGGTCCTCAATAGATTCAACGTATTCTTGAACCTGAGCAAGTTCTTTATCATATTCACGGTCTGCATTGTCAGAATATTTATCAACTTCTTTTAAGATTTTTTTGATTTCATGGATAGCTTTTTTCTCTTCAATCCATTCCCTAATGCGGTGTGATTTTCCACTTTCTTCTAACTCACTGTATTTATCAACAGTTTCATCTAGTTTTGTTAGAACATGTGAAATTTTTTCTAAAACTTTTTCTTGTTTTTCAGTATAATCTGCCATTTTGAGACCCTCCAAATTTTTAATAAAGAATAAGCAATTGCTTAACAAGGTCATTGTATCCCTTTTCAGATTTTTTTGCAAAAATTTATATCATCTTCTTAGAAAATAAATAAGCCCACTTTAAATAAGGGACTTATTTTTATAATTAATACTTATTTTATCAGAAGGCCAGGCATGAGATAGGCCAAAAGAAGCATGAGGACTGCTGCTATGACTGTTCCTGCAAAGATTGCGGGAAGAGACTTCTTAGGGGACATCCCTAAAAGGGCTGCAATCAAGGCTCCCGTCCAGGCACCAAAACCAGGGAAGGGGATGGCCGCAAACAGAAGGAGACCGATATTTAGGCTGTTTGGATACTTACGCTTAAGTTTTTCTCCCCCTTCTCGTCCCTCCTTAACAATCTTTTTAGCCAGTCCCTTAATGGGACCGTGGCTACTTAAGAAATCAAGGATTTTCTCAATAAAGAAGATGATAAAGGGTACTGGCAACATGGTTCCTAAAATGGCAATTGGGCCAGCCTGATACCAGGGTAAGTCTAAAAGTCTTGCTGCCACAAGCCCTCCCCTAAGTTCTAAGACAGGAAGGACTGAAATTATAAAGACCATCATCTTAGGGCCTAGATACTGCTTAAAAAATTCGATTACTACTTCAACCATTTTATTTCCTTTATATATTTTATTCACAAGCTACCCTTAAAGTTACCATTTTAAGGGTCTGAAATCAAGTCCTTCTTGATTTTCTAGCCAGGAAAAAGATGGATAAAAATTTGTTATAATAAAATAAACAAAAAGTAAAAAGGAGAATCCTATGCCACTTGCCCAATCGTCAATTTTGGTCAGTATAATCTGCCTAATCCTCTATATTCTTGGCCTTTATTTTATCAGTAAATCATTTAAGTACAGAAAAATCCTAATGGGTCTTGCCTCAATTGTTTTTTTAGCCTTTATTTCCTACTATAATCTCAAATTTTACAAGAAATTAAATAATGACAACCTCCTTCAACTGGTAGGTCTGGTAAAAATTATGATACCTCTAAGTTTTTTACCCTATCTTATTGGAATTCATGCCTACTTTCAGTCAAAAAAATTCCCCATTAAAGGCATTTATATCTTTCTTGTAGAAGTCCTCTTTATCCTGCTTACTTACTACTTGTGGCAGCTGTGTCTGAGTGGCCTCTACCTTGGAAGTATTTAGTTATAATCAAAAAGCAAGCTGGGCTTGCTTTTATTTTGCATTAATTTTTTCAAGCTCCTGCTCTGACAAAATCTTATAGCTTCCTCGCCCTAGTTTGTCATCAAGGAATAATTTCCCCATACCAAGCCTCTCTAGGTACAGAACTTCTTTACCCACGGCCTTGACCATTCGCTTAACCTGATGATATTTTCCCTCATGAAGGGTCAGCCTGATAAGGGTGGTATCTTGGGCTTCATCGACTGCTACAAGCTCAAGCTCTGCAGGAAGGCAGCTCTCACCTCCATCAATCGTAATTCCTTCTGCAAAAAGCCTAACATCATCAAGCGTCATGATTCCTGCCACCCTGGCCTGGTAAAGCTTGGGCACGTGTTTTTTAGGCGAAAGCAGTCTGTGGGCCATATCTCCATCATTGGTGACCAGTAAAAGACCTTCCGTGTCCTTATCAAGCCTTCCCACAGGAAAAAGGTCCTCCCTTCGATCAGAAGCCTTAAATAAATCCATAATAGTCTTGTCCCTGCTATCTGTCTTGGCTGAAAGATAGCCTTTGGGCTTATTAAGGAGGTAGTAAAAATATTTTTGATAGGTAATTAATTGACCCTTAAAGCTAATCTGGTCGTGGTTTTCATCAATTTGATACTTGTCTGACTTTATCACCTGGCCATTGACCTTTACCTGGCCTTTTTTTATATCCTTTTTGACCTCGGAGCGAGATCCCAGATTCATATTGGCTAAAAATTTATCTAAACGCATGTCTATTTCCACTTTCTTCAATGTTTGTAGTCATATTTTATCATTTTATTGCCTCTTTTTTCCTTTTTTCAGAAATTTTCAACTTATATGGCAAAAATACTAGAGGAGAGGAGTCAAACTATGCTAGAATGGCCTTATATGCCCAAAAATACTATAAAGGAGATGTTTTGAAGAAATTTATCTATTTGTTATTATTTACCTGTTTATTTTTAAGCTGGCCCACTAAAATCCTCGCTGATGATACCTTGGGACCAACAGGTGACCTTGTAAAAATTGCTCAAGACCTAGGCTATCAGGTTACGGAGCATTATAAGCCCAAGTCATCAATTGTAATTGATGCCAAGGATGGTCAGATTCTTTGGCAGGATAATCCAGATGAGATTAGAAATCCAGCCAGCATGTCCAAACTTATGACCATGTACCTGGTTTTTGAGGCCATAAATCAGGGTAAATTCAGCATGGAAAGTACGGTTACAGCAAGTAAGCTCGACCAAGATATCAGTAAGCTTTATGCCGTTAGTAATGCTAGCATCGTAGCTGGAGTGGACTATCCCGTCAAAGAGCTTGCGACCATGACCCTGGTTCCTTCATCGAATGTCTCAACCATTATGCTTGGAAATCTTGTTGCCGAGGGAGATAGCGGTAAATTCGTTGACCTGATGAATGCCAAGGCCGAGGAGATAGGAATGGCAAATACCCACTTCAATAATGCAGGTGGAGCTGAGGCCATAGCCTTTAGTGGCCTTTATAATCCAGAGGGCTACGACCCCTACAAGGGAAATGCGACCACAGCCAGAGATTTTGCCATCCTAGCCTACCACATCTTAAAGGAATACCCGCAGGTTCTTGACTTTACAAGCCAGGCCCTAGCCACAACCATGAAGGGAACCCCCTATGAGGATAGCTTTGAAAATTACAACTACTCCCTTCCTGGTACCAAGACTGGTGCTGCCTATGGTTACGTGGGTGTTGATGGCTTAAAGACAGGCTCAAGTCCTGAAGGAGCCTACAACTATACTGCCACCTGTAATAAGGATGGCATGCGAGTTATTGAAATCATCATGGGGGTTGGAGATTGGGATGATGAGCCCAGTGAGTTCATCAGACACCTCTTTGGTAACGCCCTCCTTGATAAAATCTATGCCGATTATGCCATGACCCCACTTTTAAGCCCTGGGGAAAGTATCATCAACGACCAAAAAATTACAGTTAACCAGGAGTTAAGAGCCGTTACCAAGAAGGAAGCTAAGCCAAGCTTTAAGACAGAAAATAATCAACTTATTCTAAGTAATGCTTTACCACTTGTTGGTAAGAATTTTTCGCCCATCGCCACCACTTATTCTAAGCCCAAGTCAAATTTGACTAAAAAATCATACCAGGCGGCAAAGGAGCCTGTAGCCAAGACTTCAAACCTTAGTCTTTACTTACTGGCTGGCCTTTTAGCAATTAGCCTCCTTTTAATCTTACTGGCCTGCCTTCTATTCAAATTATAAAAAATAAAAAATCTCCATGATTGGAGATTTTTTATTTTTTATAGGATTTATTCTGCCTTTTGCAAGTCACTTGTCATCACATCAAGAGATTCAAGACCTGAACCTGCCAAATACCAAACTTGTGGATCAAGGCTTATTACTTGATTGTTTTTACCAGCCTTAGTTTCCTTAACTAGGTCATTTGCAGCTAGATCATTTTTTGAATCATCACCACCAATAGCCTTGGTACGGTCAATTACAAAGATGATATCTGGATTTTTCTCAGCAATGTACTCATATGAGACATTTTGTCCGTGGGTGCTTGCCTTAACATCTTCATCAGCTGGTTTAAAGCCGTATGAGTCATAGACGATTCCAAAACGTGAACCCTTACCGTAGGTTGAAAGACTTCCTTCACTTGCCATGATAATCATAGCTTTCTTATCTGATTTTTCATTGGCTGCCTTCATGCTGTCCATTGATTTTTGGATTTTAGCAATCTTTTCGTCAGCTTCTTTTTCCTTACCAAAGATTTTAGCAAGCTCCTTGATGCTTTCTTGGGTTGATTCCCAAGGAGTTTTGCTGTCTGGTGCGAAGAAGACAGTTGGGGCAATTTTAGATAATTGCTCTTCATAGTCCTTTTGACGACCTGCAATAATAATTAAATCAGGTTTAAGCTGGTTAACCTTCTCTAAATCAGGTTCTTTTACCCCACCAACTGATGTAATATCCTTGTACTGGTCAAGATAGCTTGGTAGAGAGCTTGTTGGAAGTCCTGTTACACGGTCCTTAAGGCCAAGTGAGTCCATGGTATCAAGGGAGCTGAAATCAAAGACAACAACTTTTTGAGGGTTATAAGGAACTTCTTTTTCGCCATTAGAATCTTTAATCTTGATGGTTTTTTGGCTACTTGCCTCTGATTGAGCACTTGAGCTTGCTTCTGATGACTTACTTGTATCCTTACTTCCACAAGCTACAAGTCCTGTAAGAGCTACTAGGACAACAAGTGCTGACAGCATTTTTTTCATAATTATTATTCTCCGTAAATTTATTAATTAAAGTAGAGGCAAAATGGTTTGCCCATTATTTGATGGACTTGAATGTCCATATCATAGAGGTCGCTTAAAATATCTTCCCTGATAATATCGGGAGTTTTTCCTTCCTTGAAAATTTGCCCACCCTTCATGGCGATAATATGATCAGCATATGAGGCCGCAAAATTTATGTCGTGAAGGACAATAAAGACTGTCTTATCGTCATTTTGGACTAATCCCCTAAGTTCCTTCATTATTTGCTGGGCGTGATTCATGTCCAGATTGTTGAGGGGTTCATCAAAGAGCATGTAGTCACTATCTTGGGCCAAAATCATAGCGATATAAACTCGCTGCAACTGCCCCCCAGATAGCTGATCAATCTTATCTTGGGCCAAATCCCAAAGGTTCATCTTCCTTAAAACCTGATCAATAACTTCTTTATCTTCTGTAGTCAATCTCCCCTTGCTATGGGGGTAGCGACCAAAGGATACAAGGTCCCTAACAGTTATTTTTAAATTATAGCTGTTTGATTGCTTCAAAATGGCCAGCCTCCTTGATAAATCCCTTGATGACCAGCTTTTAATCTCCTTGTCATCAATGTAAATTTTCCCCTGGCTTATATTTTGCAGGCGACTAATCAAAGACAGCATGGTCGACTTACCAGCTCCATTTGGTCCAATAAAGGCAACAAGCTTACCCTTAGGAATTTGAAGATTAAGGTCCTTTAAAATATCCCTTGATCCAATCTTTTTTTCAACCGCACAAAGCTCAATCATACTTTCTTTCTCCTATAATTTTTCCGATAAAGATAAGACCACCAAGGAACTGGATGATGACACTTATGGTCGTTGTAAAACCAAAGACCTGCTCGACAAGAAACTGCCCTCCAACAAGCATTACTATCCCAATCAGGCTAGAAGCTAGAAAGATATAGCGGTGGTCAAAACTCTTAAAGATGGCCCGACTTATTGTTGATAAAATAAAGCCAAGAAAAACAGTCGGTCCAACCAGGGCCGTTGAGGTTGCTGTAAGGACTGAGATTAGAATCAGACTAATCATTTGAATCCTTGAAACATCAAGACCCAGATTGATACTAGTATCCCGCCCCAGCTGCATGACATCAAGCTTGCCTGCAATCGCAAAAAAATAAATAACTCCTAGAGCAATTAAAAGGCTAGCTAAAAGCATGTGGTAGGTATTGACATTGCTAAAGGAGGCAAAGAGCTTGCCCTGAAGCATGTCATACTCATTGGGATTCATAACAACCTGGAGGAAGCTACTGATACTTGAGAAGAAGGTACCTGAGATAATCCCAATCATGAGCACCTCAAACAGGTTACCAGCCTCTTTTTTAGTAAAAATAACAATAGCCAGTGTACTTACAAGGGTCATCAAGAAGATGGTTCCTAGAAATAAGGCTGTTGACTCCTGAGAGAGCATGGTGACCCCTCCAAAAATAAAGAAGAGGAAGGTCTGAATGAGGACATAAAGGTTATCAAGGCCTAAAATTCCAGGGCTCAAAAGTCGATTGGTTGTAAGGGTTTGAAAGCTTACCGTTGAAACCGAGCTTGCAAGAGCTACCAAAATAAAGGCTATTAACCGCTTACCTCTAAGGGCCAGAGCAAACTCCCAATTCCCATAAGTATTATAGGTCAGATAAAGGAAGATTAGCCCTCCTGCTAGAATGGCTGTAAAGCTAATCTTTAGCCAGTAATTTTTTTCCCTAAGCATGCCTAATCCTCCTGTATAAAAAGAATAAAAAGATCCCACCACCCAAACTTCCAACAATCACACTTACTGGAATCTCATAAGGTGCAATAACTGTCCTTGATAAGATGTCACAGACAAGCAGGAAGATACTTCCTGCCATCCAAGTTTGACTGAGGGTGTTTTTCAGGTGGTCACCATACATGAGGGAGACCAAATTTGGGATGATAATGCCCAAAAAGGGAATGCTTCCAACCATGATTAAAACTGATGTTGATCCAAGAGAGACAAGGACTAAAACCAAGGGAGTTAAAAGCTTGTGATTAATCCCAAGACTTCCTGCCATGTCCTCACCAAGGCCCAAAACAGTAATTTGATAGGCCAGGATATAGATGGCAATAAAGACTGGCACAGTCACGTAGATTAACTCATACTGGCCCTTCATTACGACCGAAAAATTTCCCTGAAGCCAAGACGATAGGTTCTGGACAATCTGAAACTGATAGGCAAAAAAAGTTGCAACAGATCCAATGATATTACCAAACATAATACCTGCCAGAGGAAGAATCATCTCATCTCCCTTGGGCAGCATCCGACTTAGAGCCAGAAAGACCAGGGAGCCAAGAAAGGCAAAAACAAAGGCAAAACTTGACTTTAAAAGGATGGTGCTGCTTGGAAAAATAAGCATGGCAATTAAAATACCCAAACGGGCACTATCCATCATGCCAATGGTTCCAGCTGATACAAACTTATTTTGCATCATATGCTGCATTATTTTCCCCGAAAGACTAATCATCCCCCCAGCCAAGATTAAACTAATGGTTCGTGGTACCCGAACCTTAGAAAAAACCATTAATTGATTTTTGTCACCAGACAATACCCCTTCCATGTTGATACTATGAACCCCAACAAAAAGCGATAAGAGTCCAAAAATTATCAATAGCCCTAAAGGTATATACTTTTTCACCCCAACTCCCCTAAAATCTTATTTGTCTTTCCAAATATCATTGTTTAATTATTCACATATCCTATAATTTCACGAACATATTTTTTGTGAAAAAAATAATATAACAAAGACCTATCTAGTATATCATTGTCAAATACTTTTTACAAGAATAATGTAAAATATATTTTACTTTTTAAGGGTATAAAAAAAGAGCTAAATACTAGCTCTCTTTTTATAGTTCTTGTTCAAGTTTTTCAAGCATGAGGGTGCCCACATTAAGACATTTTAAATCGGTCTTTTTCTGGTAGTCTTCAAAGAAATAAGGGAAATGGGTACAGGCAAAAATTACCTCTTCCACAGCATTTTCCTTGAAAAACTCAATACTGGCAGGAAGGCCATAGGCATTTACAAGTTGAGCTGCTGGCACCTCCTCCTCGACTGCATAGACCCAGGCCAGATTTGAGATGGCAGAAATCCTGATTTGAGGATTAATCTGGGTCATAAGTCGCTCCACTCCCGCAGCCCCTTGGGCATTGGCTGCTAGAAGGCCCAGTTTGTTGCGATTTTGAGCCAGCTCCTTATAAATGGTGAAGGGGGTTATGATTGTTTTTTGATACATGCTGGCTAAGAGGTCAAAGTCGACAGAGGCCGAAAGGGAATTGCAGTAGACAAAGAAGATGTCAACTCCTTGGGCCAGGTAGCTTTCAAAGAGCTCCTCCATCTTAAACATCCTCTCCTCCTGCTCCATGGTCTGAAAGTAGGTCTGCTCATTAGGGGTCTCAGATATATATTTTTCAAGCACCTGAATTTCATTAGAAAGCTT
This sequence comes from Streptococcaceae bacterium ESL0729, assembly GCA_029391995.1. Taxonomy (NCBI): domain Bacteria; kingdom Bacillati; phylum Bacillota; class Bacilli; order Lactobacillales; family Streptococcaceae; species Streptococcaceae bacterium ESL0729. The sequence continues at coordinate 647,700 of CP113924.1, read as the reverse complement.
GGACTTGGTCACAAGCTCCGCTCCAGCCTTGGTATCAACGGGTGTTCCAGCAATTACAAGCACTTTTTTCATACTAGTCTCCTTAAGTCTTAAAATTCCCTCTAGTATAGCACACAGCAGAAGTTTGGAAAAGTAAAAATAAAAACCACCCTTCACAAGGTGGTTTTTTACTTCTATTCTTCATCCATGCTAAGGACACTTAGGAAGGCTTCCTGTGGTACCTCAACTGAACCGATTGATTTCATCCGTTTTTTACCGGCTTTTTGTTTTTCAAGAAGCTTACGCTTACGGGATACGTCACCACCATAACACTTGGCAAGGACGTTTTTACGAAGGGCCTTGATGTCAGATCTAGCCACAATCTTGTGACCGATGGCTGCCTGAATTGGCACCTCAAACTGCTGGCGAGGGATGATTTTCTTAAGTTTTTCAACAATAAGTTTCCCACGCTCATAGGCAAAGTCCTTGTGGACGATAAATGACAGGGCATCGACCTTTTCGCCGTTAAGGAGGATATCCATCTTAACCAGGTTACCTGGGCGGTATTCGCTGATTTCATAGTCAAAGCTTGCATAACCCTTGGTGCTTGACTTGAGCTTGTCAAAGAAGTCGTAGACAATTTCAGACAGCGGAATTTGGTAGATGATGTTGACCCTATTATCATCAATATAGTCCATGGTCACAAACTCACCACGTTTCCTTTGGGCCAGATCCATCACAGCCCCTACAAACTCACTTGGAACCATAATTTGAGCTTTAACAAAAGGCTCTTCAATGTTTTCAATCATGGTTGGGTCAGGGAATTCACTTGGGTTTGAGACAGTAATTGACTCACCAGATGTTGTATTTACCTGGTAGATAACACTTGGTGCAGTCATGATTAAATCAAGATTAAACTCACGCTCCAGACGCTCCTGGATAACATCCATATGAAGCAGTCCCAAAAAGCCACAGCGGAAACCAAAACCAAGGGCTTGAGATGTTTCAGGTTCAAAACGAAGGCTGGCATCATTCAATTGCAGTTTTTCAAGAGCTTCACGCAGGTCATTATATCTGTTTGAGTCAATAGGATAAAGACCACAGAAAACCATAGGATTAAGTTCCTTGTAGCCTGCTAGAGCTTCGCTGGCTGGATTTTCTGCAAGGGTTACTGTGTCACCAACACGGGTGTCAGCAACAGTCTTAATGCTTGCTGCGATGTAACCTACATCACCCGCCATCAGGTAGTCACGCCCTACAGCCTTAGGGGTAAAGATTCCAACCTCTGTCACATCAAAGGTCTTACCATTACTCATCATCTGAATCTTGTCACCAGGTTTGACCACCCCGTCAACCACACGGATGTTTAGGATAACCCCGCGGTAGGCGTCATAGACTGAGTCAAAAACTAAGGCCTTAAGGGGGGCATCAACATCACCAGCTGGAGCTGGAACCTTTTCAACAACCTGCTCAAGAATATCCTCAATCCCAATACCAGCCTTAGCACTAGCAAGGACTGCATCACTAGCATCAAGACCGATAACATCTTCAATCTCAGTCCGAACACGCTCAGGATCAGCTGCTGGTAGGTCAATCTTGTTGATAACTGGAATAATCTCAAGGTCATTATCAAGGGCTAGATAGACATTGGCCATGGTTTGGGCTTCAATCCCTTGGGCCGCGTCAACGACAAGGATTGCACCCTCACAGGCCGCAAGACTTCTTGATACCTCATAGGTAAAGTCGACGTGCCCTGGTGTGTCGATCAGATGGAAGATGTAAGTTTCCCCGTCTTTGGCCACATAATTAAGCTCAATAGCATTAAGCTTGATGGTAATCCCACGCTCACGCTCAAGGTCCATTGAGTCAAGGAGCTGGTCTTGCATCTCACGCTTAGAAACCGTCTGCGTCTGCTCAAGAATTCGGTCAGCCAGAGTCGATTTCCCGTGGTCAATGTGGGCAATGATTGAGAAATTCCTAATCTTCTTCTGACGTTCCTTTAATTCATTCATATTTATATTTGACATTTATTTTTCCCTCATCATGTTAATTTGATAATTCCTTTAATTCTACCATTTTTTTGGGCAAAAGTCATTAACCCTAGGCCAGCTTCAAGCTCAAGAAATCCCTTAAGCAGATAACTTTTTATCAAATCAAATAAAAATGATATAATCAAGCCATGACGACTAAAGAAAAAGTATTTAAAATTTTATTCGATGCTTGCGACTATGTTAATGGTGAGGAGATTGCCCTTAATTTAGACATCAGCAGAACAAGTGTCTGGAAGGCGGTCAAGGCCCTTGAAAAGGACGGTGTCCTGATTGATTCTGTCAAAAATAGGGGTTACCGCCTGATTGCAGGTGACCTTCTTGACGCTAAAAAAATCCTTGCAGGAAGCCCTCAACTAAAAAACGTTGAAATTATTAAGTCCAGCCAGTCCACTCAGACTGATGCCAAGACAGATCTCGAAGAGTTGACCCTCTATCTGGCCAATGAGCAAGGGCACGCCAGGGGGCGATTTGGTCGGGCCTTTTATTCAGAAAAGGGACGCGGTATTTATATGAGCCTGGTTATAAAGCCTCAGCTTCTCTTTGATGACATGCCCCAATATACAGTCCTTACAGCTGCGGCCGTGGTTTGTGCCATCAAAAAACTAACAGGCCTTGAAACTGAAATCAAGTGGGTCAATGACATCTACCTAAATGGCAAAAAACTTGCAGGAATTTTGACTGAAGCCCAGACGGACGTTGAATCAAAAACCGTTACTGATTTAATCATTGGAATTGGCCTTAACTTCTCCATCCAGGACTTTCCAGATGAAATCAAAGACAAGGTTACAAGCCTCTTTAAGACTGACGCTCCTATCACAAGAAATCAGCTAATTATAGAGATTTGGAATCAATTTTTTGAGCTCCTTGACAAGGACTATCTGGCCATCTACAAGGAACACTCCCTTGTCCTAGGACGCGATGTATCCTACCAGCAGGGTAAGATTGAATACGCAGGACGAGCTGTCGATATTAACAGTCGCGGCGAATTAATCGTTGACACCAAAGACGGCCTTAAAACCATTTCAAGTGGGGAAATCTCCCTCAGTAAATGGTAAATGATAAAAAAACCAGCCTAGGCTGGTTTTTTACTTGTCTATTTTCACTTCATAATACTTAAGTATTCTTAGAAATTCCAGGCCAGCCTAATTCACCCCAAGTATATACAACCTCTTTATACAATTTCGCTAATTCTTTTGACACAGGTAGGTTATCCTTATTGAAAACTATTGGTTTATTGTATCGCCTACTAAGCTCATCTAGAGTCTTCCATCCCTCAGACCAAGAAAAACTACCAATTGATTCAAAGATTGGTATGACCGAACTATTATACCAACTTTTAAATTCATGATTTTTTAATACTTCTATAAATTTTAGCTCAGCTGCTTCTCGGGTCAAAGTTCTAGCTTTAGGATTAATAACATAAAAATCTGACCAACATTCTATGTACTGTACGTGTACTTCCTTATAATACTCCTTTACTGAAATAATACCTACAGACCAATCTCTCATCGCAAGGATATTCATAACAATCAGAACAATTGTCATAACAATATTGCAACCATTCTACTTCATCATCATCTAAATCATAGTCAATATCAAAATCAAAAATTAATCATAATTTAAATAATAATAATCATCATCATCATCATCATCATCATAATCATCTAAAACATAATAATCAGCATCATAAACATAATCTAAAACATAATACTCATCATCATCATCATCTAAATCATCATCATCATCATCATCTAAATCATAATCATAATCATAATCATAATCATAATCATCATCATCATCTAAATCATCAAATTCAATAACATAATTATTTAAATCATCATCATCATCATCTACATCTAAATCATCAAATTCAATAACATGATTATTTAAATCATCATATATATCTGAATTGGTATAATTGTCAGAAACACTAAGTAACTCTTTATTTGGTAAGTCTGTGTATGAATCAAATGGTAAATCTTCAGATGGTAAATCGGGACCAAATGGATTATCGATACCAAATGGAGAATCATAATTATTAGAGGTAATACGGCCGCTTTCCTCAACCCATCGGTTAAAGTCACGTAGACTATCAAAATAGTAATCTGCCTTCCAATTAGTACGGGCATACTCTCTTATTGACTTAGGAATTCCCCAAAGCGCCAAACAACATTCAAGACCTGCAACACGATAAGTAATCATGTCTTCAGGAGTATTTCCAAGTCCAACTATCCGATCAGTTTCCAATAAACCGGCTTCTTCTGATAATTCTTTTAATACTTTCTTGATCCCCTTTATACTGGGCTTATATTCAAAATAGTAATCTTTTTCTCCATTTCCAAAATATTCACGAGGAGCCTGATGGATAGTTTCAAAGTTATTAATTTTATACGGAAAATTTTCTCCTAGCCTTTTTATATTTTTAACATATTTAACATGATTATCGTTTGCATTAGTTAAAATAGCAAATGGAATATTCATATCAGTAAATTCTTTTATAGCTCCTAAATCATAAGCCGAATCTACCGTTCCAGTGTACAGTCTAGGATTTAACAAAGTTTGATCTAAATCAAAAATAACTCCTTTAATACGGTTAAAAGATTTTTCTTTATTCTTAAAGTATTTATTTTTAAATTCTTCTTTGGAATATTTTTGCCAATCATCATAATTATCAATACCTGAAGCAGCTAATGTTCTTGTAAAGGAAAAATTAATAACCTCTCCTTTAAATCCTGCCCTTTTCAAAACAGTTGCCGCCGCTTCAAATGAATTCCCAGTAGTAACAACATCATCAACAACGATAATACAATTCAGATGTTCCCATTTGCTTTTATTGTCGAAACGTAGCGTTTCAATATTTTCTTGAGGTGTTCTATCCCCTCCTTTACTAGCTTCCAGTTTAGTTTTTGTTCGGATAAGGGAAGACGTTAAATCTACTACTTGAGAATTATCCACAGTATTTCTAATTATACGAGTAACCATATTATCAAAATTTTTAGTACTAGAAGGTATTGCAACTATTCCGAAATTATAGTTACTATTATCAGAAATAACAGTATTTATGAATTCTCTTAATATGTCATAATATTCTTCTTTGTATTTATCGAAATATCCTTTATTTTTTTCAATTTCTGCTAGATTTGTTAATTCATCTTTGAATTTTAACCCCCATACAAACTTGGATAAATCCCAATGAGAATTGTTTTCATTTTCACCGCTAGGATAATGTTTTTTATAAAAAATTGGTTGAGACACACCTTCAAAAAATATATTATAATTGTTCAGTATGTTTTCATATTGTAATGGTTTTAATATTTTATAATTAGTATTCATATATTTTCCTATTTTCTAGCAATCAAATAAATCAATTTGTGTTACATCGAACTCAATATTTTTAGGGGGCAAACTTTCTTCTTTTTTTAAATGGATAAAGTCATTACCTTTTAAATTAACATACTTGTTATATTCATTCATTGATTCCTTAAATTCTTCAATTGATTCTGGGAAAAAGATTCCTTGGGCAGTTCCTTCTGTTAAATACTTTAAATTTCCTCCAAATCGAGGATTAGTAAAAAATTCCTGATTTAATTTTGGAGAATAATCAAATACGGCTAATGGCGTTTTTGTAGAAATAGCATGCTTAATCGCATGATTCGTTCCCCCACTAACACTAGTTTCTATAGCTATGACTCCATCACTTAAGCCAGCTTGCCACTCATCTCTAGCAACTAAATTAGATATTAGTTCTCTTCCTTGTAATTTTTTTCCAGGAGGATATTCTGAAAGAAGTAGGCCACCTTTATCAAGAATTTCATTTGCTAATTTTTGATTATCTTTGGGATAAACGGGAGCATCAATAGGAGTTGGAAGAACAGCTATTGTTTTTCCATTATTTACAACTGCCCCTTCATGACCGAGGGTATCACATCCAACAGCCAATCCACTAACTATTGTATAACCATCCTGTGATAAGATAGTTGAAAGTCTAAATCCTAATTTTTCACCTAATTCAGTTGGTTTACGAGTTCCAATAATCGCGACCATCTTTTGGGAGTTTAGTAATGAGACATCGCCTTTACAAAATAACACTGGAGGAAAATTATCATTAGTTAGCAACCTCTGTGGATAATCAGCCATAAACGGATGTAAGATTGCTATACCTTCCTTAAATGCTAGTTCAATGATATTAGCGGCCTCTAGTTTTAGATTACTCCATGATCTCAACGTTTTTTCCAAACCTGAGGTAATAGCCCTAATTTTTAATGAATCTAAAAAATTTTGATCAAAATTTTTGGTAGCTAGTATTTCTTGTTTTTTTTCCTTAAGCATTTTAACTATTGTTTTATTCCCAACACCTTTTAAAAGTTGAAGGGATAAAATCAATTGAGCAATTTGTTCATCATCATATTTCAATTATATTCTCCTAAAATTAATATTTTAATTACTATCGGTAATTTTATCAAAAAAGTTCTATAAAAATCAATGATTCGTTATATTTTTATTTTTTGTTATTAACAAATATTTTAAACAAAAACCAGCCTAGGCTGGTTTTTTACTTGTCTTGGTTTGCTTTAAGTTTTGCCACGGCTTTTTCAAAAACTTCAGGTAGTGGGGCTTCAAATTCAAGCCATTCGCCACTTGTTGGATGTTCAAAACCAAGCACTTGGGCATGAAGGAATTGACCTTCATTTGGTGTTAGGGTCTTCTTAGGCCCATATAAAGGGTCTCCTGCTACAGGGTGACCAATATAGGCCATGTGAACCCTGATTTGATGGGTCCTTCCAGTTTCAAGCTCCAGTGAAATCAAGCTGTAGTCATCAAAACGTTCAAGGACTTCAAAGCGAGTTACGGCATCCTTTCCACCAGCTACAACAGCCTGCTTCTTACGGTCTTTAGGACTACGACCAATAGGAGCTTCAATCATGCCTCGGTCACGCGGTAAAACCCCGTGAACCAAAGCTAAATAGCGACGCTTACTTGACTTGTCCTTAAGCTGGGCCGCAAGCTTTTCATGGGCTGCATCATTTTTTGCGACCATGAGAAGACCAGATGTGTCCTTGTCAATCCTGTGGACAATCCCTGGACGGATGACTCCATTGATTGAAGACAGGTTCTTAATCTGATGCATGAGTCCATTGACCATGGTTCCTGATGAATGTCCTGCTGACGGGTGAACGACCATTCCTTGGGGCTTGTTGACTACTGCCAGATCATCATCTTCATAGACAATATCAAGATTCAAATCTTCAGGCAGATATTCTAAAACTTCCTCGACAGGCGGCTCAAACTCGATTACATCCCCTGCTTGAACCTTGTATTTGGCCTTAGCTACCTGCCCATTAACAGTTACAAGTCCCGCCTTGACAAGATCATTTGTGACCGTTCTTGAGAACTCTGTTAAATCGGCTAGGGCCTTGTCTAAACGAGCTCCCGCAGTTTCTACTAATATTTTCAATTCTTTTGACTCTCCTTCTTCTTATCATCATAATAGATGGCTATATAAAGTAATACTACACCAATACATAGGAAAATATCTGCCAGATTAAAAATCGGAAAATTAATAAAATCAACTTGGAACATATCAACAACATAACCCAGGCGGATGCGGTCAATGAAATTACCCAAAGCCCCCGTAAGAATCAAGGCCACCGTATAGCTAATTCCATTCCTTTTATTTATATTTTTTAATAAAAAATAACTTCCAACCGTAAGGGCCAGGATGGTTATGAGGGTAAAAAACCACTGCTTACCTTCCATCAGTGACCAGGCTGCACCAGTATTTTGCAGGTGGGTCAGACTAAAAACACCCTTAATTACAGACTTACTTTCTCCGAGAGGGATATTTTTTACCGTCTCAAGCTTAACAAGCTGATCAGCAACAACTCCCCCTACTATCATTAGTGGGATTAATATTTTTTTCATACCCCGTATTATACCATTTTATTTGCGGATTAATAAGCTTATTCCAAGTCTTCCATTAAAGATTCACCCTAGCCTGTAAAAATTCCATCATTTATGCAAAACAAGTAAAACATGTGAAAAACAGGTATACCAATTTATCAAAGATTGTGAAAGCCGAAGATTATTTACTGACCTTCTTTGTGGAAGCTTTCCTTAAAAACAAACAAAAATTATCTTTTTACAAATTCCCTAAAGTGCCTATATACTTTAAATTACAAGGATTTTACTCTAATATTACAGGAAAATATCAGATTTATGAAAGCGGATAAGAAAATAAATGAAAACGAAATATTCATTTTGAAAGCGATTGATTTTCCAACAAATTTAACGTATACTAATGTCTATAACTTATCAAGGAGATAGAAGTAAGAATGACTCAGAAGAGAGAAAAATTTATTAAATATTTAGGTATTGTAGCATCAATCATTGCTGTTGGTATGTACGTGTCATACATCCCACAAATCCAGATGAACCTTTCAGGTCACAAGGGTGCCCCCCTTCAACCATTTGTTGCTGCACTAAACTGCACACTTTGGTCAATCTATGCCCTATCTGGTGAAAAGAAAGACTGGCCAATCTTTGTGGCTAATGCCCCTGGAATCATCTTTGGTTTCCTGACATTCTTTACTGCCCTATAAGCATGATTAATAAAAGGCTAGAAGGATTTTCCTTCTAGCCTTTTTAGCTACCTATCTAGCAAGTTTATTTACAGGTGGGTTAAAGTCCCTAAGTTTTTCTGACAGATGAACCAGGTGGGTAACAAATTTATGGGTGGGAGCCGTTAGGCCGTGACTTTCGGCCAAATCGACCAGGTAGCCATTGATATAATCAACTTCTGTTGGCCGACCTTTGACAAAATCTTGGTACATGGAAGGAAAATGGTCAGGTGATTTTACTCTTGAGACTAAATCCATTGATTTAATCATCCGAGCAGGGGATTCAATGAGCTCAATTCCTGCTGCATGAGCTGCCGCATAAGCTTCCTCAACCAAGGGCCTTGCAATATCTTCCAAAAAATCATCATACTGAATCAGCTGGCCAAGCCTTGCCTGAAACATGGTCGCAATTGAATTTTCAACTGAATTAAAGGTAAGCTTGGTCAAGACAGTCCCCATAAGATTATCAGAATACTGGGGCTCTAAACCAGCTTTTTTAAAGTCCCTTAAGACTTGATCCAAGGTAGCTGTTGGCTCCTCGCAAAGGTTGGCATAGACTGAGGCACAAGAGCCGATAAAGTCAACATCACCAAAATCATTCAGGATGGTCGCAATCATGGCCGTCCCTCCAATGATACGATCATCTGAAAAATACTTTTGAAGCTTCTCCAAATGTCCCATACCGTTCATGGCACCAAGAGCTGTCTGACTCTCCTTAAATTTTGGGGCCAGGCGTTTTAGGGTATCTTCAAGCTGCATCTGCTTCATGAAAAAAATCCAAATATCAGGATTTCCCTCATAATCCTCTGGTGAGTAGATATTAACTGGAATAAGCCTTCTATCCTCATGGTCAATAGACCTATAGACCTTACTACCCTGCTTTTTTATTCTCTCAAGCGACTCCTTGGTTGGCTCCACAAAATCCACTTCAAGTCCTACATCTTGTAGTAAAAGCCCGTAACGTAAGCCCATGGCTCCAGCCCCAACAACTGCATATTTCATCTTCCATCCCCCTAATCTTGTAAATACTTTCATCCAGGATACTAGTAATCCAAAAAACTTGCAAGCATTTATCTGCTCAAACAAAAAGATTCAAGTTGAGCTTGAACCTTCTTTGCCTGTCATTAGTCTTCTTCCTTAACTCTCTTCCTCCAAGCAACTTTCATAGGAAATTTCCTTTTGATGAATATCAAGCTGCCTTTTTTTAAGGGTCGAATTTTTATTGGTCTTAAGATAGAGGGTACGCTTGGCCAAATCATAAGCCACCCAGTAGACAGTATTAGCCTCCTTAAAGACCCCCTCCTCCTTGTCAGGATTTAGCGGAAGCCGCAAGAATTGAAGGAGCCGACTAAGCTTTCTAATCCCATCTTTGGCCTCAAAATCATCTAGGCCTGCCACTAACCCATAGGCCCTTTTAAAACGCCCGACAGATGTGGTCTCCTCACAGCTACAAATATCCTTTTTCCTAGTCTCAGTCTTAAGAAGAAGCCGATCATGGCTAAATTTCCCGTCCTTCTTAACAAGCTTAATCAGCCTGGCATGCTTATCATAGCTGGGACTGTTGGTCACAACGCCAAGCCCTGTAAAGAGCTTAAGCCTGCCCTCTTTTGTCGGCTCAAGAACAATCATGTCACCACTTGGGTCAATAAAGCTATAATGAAGGGGATACATAACCTTTTGACCACAAAGTTCAAAGGGCATATTAACGAGGGCATAATTTTGATAAACTTGCCTGATTTCTTTTACCGATGAGAATTTACTAAGGATATAGGTGACAAATTCTTCACCAATAAAGGGAGTAAGCCCCTGGTTTTCAATACTTTCACGCTCTCCTCTTAGGGCGTCGTCAAAGATTTGATTGTTACCAGCAAGTCCGCATTCATTTACACCGTCATAAAGGTCAAAGGAGTCAAGAGCTCCAAGCCCCATGATGCTGTATTTGGCCGTCCAGTCCTTGAGCTGACTTTTAATCCTTGTTCCCCTTGGAAGCTTTATAATGCCAGAGGGAATGGGATTTTGAGGACTAGCTTCAAAGATATCTAGGCTAAGGTCCATGGTTCGCCCAAAGAAGACTTGCCCCTCCACTGATTTAATCCCAATCCCTGTACACATATATCCTCCATTAGTAAACTATATAAATTTTAATAAATTAACTAATTTTAGCATAAAGTAAGAACTTTGGCTTAGATCTACTTTGATTATTTGATGTTAAGAATTGACTTTTAAATATCTAAGTTTATAATGAGACCAAACAAGGAAAGTTGAGGAGTTTTTATGATAATTTTTATAATAAGCATGCTGTTTTTAAGTCAAGTTTTAAGGCAATATCTTATCCCAAAAATCCCAGCCAAATACCTAAAATACAGGGGACTTGCCCTTAGTTTGCTTATCCCTATCTTAGCCCTTAGTTTAAGGCTACCACTTGATTTTAGTGCCTTAAATCTGCCCTTCTACATTTTAGTCTTAGCAGGACTTGCGATTTTTATTAGGGACACAAGCAAAAAAGGACTTTAAGTCCTTTTTTCATTAGATAAACATCTGCTGTAAAAATCCCTTTTTAAGGGTTTTGAGCTGTTCAAGTTTTTTCTCTGTTAGATTGATATTTTTATCAAAATCTGCAAAGAAAGTTCCGATTTTTTCTTGTTCAATATAACTTGGAAAGCTAATATTTAATGTACTTAAATCAGAATTATGTAAATGGACAACGGTTTTACCTTGTGCCTTTTTAGTAAGTTCTTTTTGAGATGAACCATTCGAAAGATTAAGGGCGAGAAAGGTTGAATCCAATAAATTATTTGGTTTCAAAATATTTAAATCACCACCTAAAATAATTCCTTTATCTCTAACTTCAGATGCACGAGCAATATCCTCAGAGCTTTCTCCTGATGATGGTATAACAACCTCTCTACCTTCACTTATTATTGAACCTTTCTTCAACTCAACATATGTCTCAAGCTTGTTAGAAAATATGGTAGTTGTATAGTCTGTATATAATCTACCATACAAAATAATAGGAGTTCCAGAAATTTTTAAATCCTTCTTGGTATAACCTTTGCCCTTTGAAAAACAGACTAAATCACCCAACCTCTTCTCCTCCCACTCTCCTTCAAATCCTTGGAACCTGAGTTGTGGGATTTTTTGTCCTGGAGCTGGGAACATTTGTTGGAGGTAGCCTTTTTTCATTTCTTTAAGGTTAGCCAACTTCTTAACGTGCAAGGCAATTAATTTATCAAGCTGAGCAAAGAAGGCACCGATTTTTTCTTGTTCAAAGTTTGATGGATTTGAAATATTTAAACTTTTTAATTCACTAGCCTTTATTAGAGGTTGACCACTCCCGAAAGATTTTTGTTTCAACTTAGATTTTTGAAGACCATAGTATCTAAAATCCAAGTTATCCGATTCCATATAAATTGTATTATCACTTATTTTAACATTACCACTGTATCGGTACAATGAACCTGTATTTGCTCCTACACGAGCAATAAGTATAAATTTTCCAGAATAATCATAATTTCTATCATACGAAATAATTGACGTAGAACCTAAAACAGGATATCTATTTTCCTCTGATTTTTCAATTCCATTCCTGAAAGAACTTCTTCCAGTACTTATACGTTTTACAATATCCCCTAACTTCTTCTCCTCCCACTCCCCTTCAAATCCCCTAAATCTAAGTCCTGGTGCTTGTTTTTTGTCGTCCATACTTCTATCCTTCTAGGCGTCTTGGGCTTTGTTTACAGCTAGTAAATCCTTGTAGAAGTCAAGCAGGTGGCTGTAGGTTTCTTTGATATAGCTTTCAAGGGCTGCGGGGTTATCCCACAGGTCTGAGTTGATATCAACGATTCTGCCAAATTCAAACTCGCCTTTCTTAACATCCCTAAAACGGATGAGGGCTTTTTCAAGACCCTCGCTCATAGGATAGTAGTCATCTTTGGTGTGGTCTTTTGAGTAGACAAAGTCATCCGGCAAAGAGTTAAGAGCTTCTACCTTGTCTAAAAGCAAGTTGGCCATAGACCTCTCACCCTTGGGGTTATCAATCATTGACAAGTACATAAAGATATAATTTTTCCAGATACCAAGCTGGAGGTGGGGCTCTGACTTGTAGCCACGCTTGTTGGTCGAAATAGCCGACCAGGTGCTATCTGGAGCGTTTTTGGTCCGCCTCCTATGTTGGGCAATGTGGATGTGGGTGGTGTCACGCACCTTGTCGCTTACAAGTGGTGCGAGACCCTCTAAAATCTCCTGGAAGGTTGGCTGGATAACCCTCCTAATCTCTGCCATCCGCTCGTCCAGATCAAGGGGTGCGAAAACTTTAAATGAATCTTTAGTAAACATAGTCTCTCCTCACTGATTGTTAATCATCCTATCCATTATAGACGCTGATAGCAGGAATGACAAGGGTAAAGATTTTTATACTTTATCTTTGACTATTGGGTCATATAATCTTATAATTTCCCTATAAAGTTTTTATATTAATATTAATGAGGTAAGATAACATGGAAAAGAAACATGAATTTGAAGCACCAGATGCACGCGAAGTTGAGACAGCAAAACGCAAGGAAGAACGCCTAGAAAAACAATCAAAATTTGATTTAGATTCTAAGGAAGAACGTGAGCACAAAGCTCAAGGTGACCGTAAATAAGATAAAAAAGGAGCAGCCCTTATCTATATGGGCTACTCCTTTTTTCCTGTTCATTTTAGTAAATCTTTAAAGATTTAGATAGAATCCCCATTCCAGATGGAATTTTTAACGATGACATAATCTACCTTAGTAAGAGATTTAAGGTCACGCCCACCTGCATATGAGATTGATGACTGAAGGTCTTGCTCCATCTCAGTTAGGGTATCTTTTAGATGACCCTTGTGAGCCATGATAATCTTCTTACCTTCGACATTTTTATGCTCACCCTTTTGGTATTCACTTGCTGATCCGAAGTATTCCTTGTAAAGTTTACCATCGATTTCAACAGTTTCACCTGGTGATTCTTCGTGAGCCGCAAAGAGGGAACCAATCATGACCATGGTTGCACCAAAGCGGATTGATTTTGCTATGTCTCCATTAGTACGGATTCCACCGTCGGCAATGATTGGCTTACTTGCAGCCTTAGCACACCAGCGAAGGGCAGCAAGCTGCCATCCACCTGTACCAAAACCAGTCTTAACCTTGGTAATACATACCTTACCAGGGCCAATCCCAACCTTAGTTGCGTCAGCTCCAGCATTCTCAAGCTCACGCACAGCTTCAGGAGTTCCCACATTACCTGCAATTACAAAAGTTTCAGGAAGTTTTTCCTTGATGTGTTTAATCATATTGATTACTGAATCAGAGTGACCATGGGCAATATCAATGGTGATATAGTCTGGTACTACTCCTTCTTCAGCTAATTCATTAATAAAGTCATATTCATAGTCCTTAACACCCACTGAAATTGAGCTGATAAGGTTTTTTTCTGCCATTTTTTTAACAAAAGGTTTACGACCTGCCTCGTCAAAACGGTGCATTACATAGAAGTAACCATCTGTGGCAAGTTTTTCGGCAATTTGCTCGTCAATGATTGTCTGCATGTTAGCAGGGACAACAGGTAGCTTGAAGGTATGCTTACCTAAAACCACACTTGTATCAGCCTCAGAACGGCTCTTGATGATACATTTGTTAGGTATCAACTGGATGTCTTCATAATCAAAAACTGGTAAATTATTCATTTTATCTCCTGATAATCTTAGTTTCAGGGGACCGACCCGACCATTTTGGGTAAAAAATGGTTTCGCTACTCCACCATGTAAAATCCCTGTTTTAGTAGAGCTTCCTTGTATATTGTATAAGATAAGGGGCAATTATACAAGAAAAACTCACTCAAAAGAGTGAGTTTGCGGTTAAATGTTCGTTTTTTACTTGCCGCTAACAAGGGCCACAATCTGGGCTGCCTCATCTTTACTGGCTGCAACAAGAGGAAGACGCAAGGGTCCAACCTCAAAGCCTTGACTATTTAAGACAGCCTTAATTGGAGCTGGACTTGGTAGAGAAAAGATGGCCTTGACCTTGGGAAGTAACTTCCTTTGGATTTTAGCTGCTTCTCGGACATGACCTTGATCAAGATTTTCAAAAATCTGGTGGAAGTCATCACCTAGAACATGGGAGCTAACGCTTATTACCCCTTGAGCCCCTAAGGCCTTAGCATGAAAGGCCAAATCATCTTCCCCAGTATAGACCAAGAAATCTTCTGGTGCTCCTTCAATCAGCTCACTTAGGCTATCAACACCCGTACATTCCTTGACCCCAATAATATTAGGATGCTCAGCCAGCTTTAGAGTTGTCGCTACCTCAAGGCTTGCTACAGTACGTCCTGGTACATTATAAAGAATAATTGGTAGGTCACTGGCGTCAGCTATGGCTGTAAAGTGCCTGAAAAGTCCTTCTTGACTAGGCTTGTTGTAGTAGGGCACGACTGCAAGACCCGCAGCAAAGCCACCAAAGGTATCAACTTCTTTAACAAAGTCGACCGAGTCCCTGGTATCATTGGTACCAACACCTGCAATAAGGGGAACACGACCTGCAACAATCTTTTGGACGGCCTCAAAGAGCTCAAGTTCTTCATCGTGGGTCAGAGTCGGACTTTCCCCTGTTGTACCTGCAAGGATTAGGCCATCAGTGTGGTGGGCAAGAAGGTGTTCAATTAATTTTGGCAGAGCTTCAAAGTTAATATCACCGTTTTCTGTAAAGGGGGTTACAAGTGCTGTAATTATGTGTGAATCTTTCAAAGGGTTAGCCATCATTTATCTCCTTAATATAGGTCAAAAACTACTTCTTCAGTTGGTCTTACAAGGTCTCTTTCATGAAGGGTTTCAGCAATCTGAACTGAGTTCCAGGCAGCCCCCTTAAGGAGGTTATCTGAAACCACCCACATGTGAACCCCATTTTCAACGTCTAAGTCCTTTCTCAAACGTCCAACAAAGGTTTCCTTTTGACCACTAGCTGTAATAGCTTGTGGATAAACTTGATTTTTAACATCATCTTCAAGGACAGCTCCAGGGAAGTTGGCAATAACTTCCTTAATTTGAGCAATATCTACAGCCTTTTCGGTCTCGATGTAGATAGACTCAGAATGACCTGTTATTACTGGAATCCGAACGCAGGTAGCTGAAACCTGGATGCTATCATCTTCCATGATTTTCTTGGTCTCATTGGTCATTTTCATCTCTTCATAGGTGTAGTCATTATCTGTGAAGACATCAATTTGTGGTAGGGCATTGAAGGCAATTGGATAGTGTTTTTTATCCCCTGCCGATGGAAGGATTTGAGCCTTCAAGTCCTTTGGATCAACTCCGTCATTAACGACATCTTTTAATTCATTGATGGTCTCTTCAATGGCCTTAGCTCCTGCCCCTGATACTGCCTGGTAGGTTGAAACAATGATTCTTTTAAGGCCAAAATTACGACGGACTGGCTCAAGAGCTACCATCATTTGGATGGTTGAACAGTTAGGACAGGCAATAATTCCCTTGTGGTCATCAAGAGCTTGGGGGTTAACCTCGGGTACAACAAGAGGTGTGTCCTTGTTCATTCTAAAGTGGCTGGTGTTATCAACCACAACAGCCCCTGCCTTAACCGCATAAGGAGCAAACTTAGCTGAAACACTACCCCCTGCAGAAAAGAGGGCAATATCCACCCCTTCAAAGGAATCTTCCATGGTCTCTTCTACAACAATATCTTGACCCTTATATTTCAAAACCTTACCAGCTGAATTGATTGTGGCTAACAATTTAATTTTTTTGATGGGGAGAGTTGACTCTTCAAGCATTCGAATCATCTGAGTTCCTACTGCTCCTGTAGCACCTACAACAGCTACTGTGTACGATTTTGACATATTAAGCTCCTTTTTGAAAATTCTAAATTTTTTCTAATTATACTATTAAATTTTTTCACATTCAACAATCAGATGATATTTTCATAAACTTACAAAAAAGTTACAAAATTTTAATGAAAATAGCTACAAAAAAAGACCTATTTCTAGGTCTTTTGGTATGGCAGGCATTAAAACCTGTGTCCAACAAGGTTCACACAAGCTGGTCAATATCTCATCAATCCTTGACGGGCTAAGCCCCAGATATCCATGCTCGAAACTGGTACCGAAGTACCAAGACTCGACTCATCGCATGGCTTAATTATATCCCATTTGACACACATTTACAAGAGGTAAAATAAAAAGACACTGACCGAAGTCAGTATCTTTCATTTATTACGCTTTTTTAGCTACTGGGTAAACAGAAACTTGTTTTTTATCGCGGCCTTTACGTTCGAAACGAACAACACCTTCGATTTTAGCGAATAAAGTATCATCTCCACCACGACCAACGTTAGCTCCTGGGTGAATATGAGTTCCACGTTGACGGTAAAGGATAGATCCACCAGTTACAGTTTGTCCATCAGCGGCTTTAGCACCAAGACGTTTTGATTGAGAATCACGTCCATTTGATGTAGAACCTCCACCTTTTTTGTGGGCAAATAATTGAAGATTTAATTTCAACATTCTTATTTCCTCCTATTAGTTTTTATGGGTGAATTCAAGGAAGTCACCATACTCAGACTGAATATCTTCCATTGAGAGCTTAAAGTTCTCAAGAAGAATCTGAGCGATTTGATTTTGTTCTGGGGTCATATCAGAGGCGATTTCAAAGTACAGATAACCATCTCCCGCATCAACCAGTGACTTAACACCTGTCATGCGTTCGATATTATTTGCAGTTGTGATTGCCATTACTGATACGGCAGAACATACGATATCATGGCCAAATTCACCACTTTGGGCATGGCCAGATAGCTCATAAGAAACAAACTTACCGTTTTTTTCCTTAATGAAAGCCTTAATCATCTTAAGCGTTGATAGCTTTGATTACAACTTTAGTGTAAGGTTGACGGTGTCCTTGTTTACGGTGAGAGTGTTTTTTAGGTTTGTATTTGAAAGTTACAACTTTCTTTTGTTTACCATGTTTTTCAACTTCACCAACTACAGTAGCTCCTGAAACAAATGGAGTTCCAACAGTAGTGTTTTCACCACCAACAAGAACAACTTCAGTGAAAGTTACTTCGCTCCCAGCTTCAACGTCAAGTTTTTCAACGTAGATAGTTTGACCAACTTCTACTTTTACTTGCTTACCACCAGTTTTTACGATTGCATAAGTCATTGTGATTCCTCCTTATTAGATTTTTATTAGGTCCTTAGACCTTTAGTCAGACTCGCCTCAGGATGTGGGCCTAGGCCACTTTGACATCTCTTCGAGCGGTTGCACTTCATGAAGGTTTCACAAAGTCAACGTTTATATTATATCACAGGTCATATTCAATTTCAAGCTTATATTCAGCAAATTTTAAATTATATATTAATTATTTTAATCTATTAATAAAATCTACTTTATTTTGATACTTTTCAACGCTTTGCGTCCCATCTATCTCAAACATCTCGTATACTCCACATAAAGATTCTTTACTAATTTTTGGAAAATGATACTGTATAATATAACTCGGAAATGGAGAAGCTGCAATCCTACCATCCATAATATTATTTATAATTCTCTCTAAATCTTCTTCAGTATAAGGAGGTACTTGCCAAAATGGAGGCATAATATATTGATAATCATTTATATCTATAGGAATAAGATTATTTCCTGGTTCGCGAGGTGAAGGTACATCGAGATCCAACTCCAAAATCAAACAATCTTCTTTTAAAAATCTTTGCCATAATGAAAATATAGCATCTCCCAAAACAAGCATGGCCTCCTTGAATTCTTTGAAATTATCAATATTTTTCAATGACATATTATCTGAGAGGCCTAAACCAAAAATGAGCCCCTTACTTTGTTTCTGATTTATTTTATTGTAACTATCAAGCAATAAATTATACAATGGCAATTGGGATTTATTGTGTTCAAGTTTTAAACTTTCCTCGAAATTTGCTTCATAATTACCATATTTTAATATTTCATTTAGCACTTTTCTTTTTTGAATAGTCCATATTTTCATATACTTCATCTCCCAGTAGTTATATTTTATTTTGCTAGTATGATGATAATCTATTTAGTACCTAATTTCAAGCTTATATTCAGCAAATTTTAAATTATGTTGGCTCAAAATATAATCAATTTTTACAGACCCTTGTGTATGCTCAAAATATGTGCTTTCAGTTGTCAGATTTTGTAGGCCAGCTGGGGTCATAATCGCAGCATTTGCTTGGCCTAATCTAAATTCCATGCGGGTATTTTGCTGGCCAAAACGGGTCAATACAAGAGCTTTAGGAGTAAGCTTGATAACATTCTTAATCCCTTCTTCGTCCTTGTAGCTTAGATAAGTAGCCTCATTTTTGACTACCTGCTCACCCTCATAAAGCTGCTCAATGACCTCCTCTTGACCTTCCATAAAAATAACATTTTTAATCTTAATCTTCATGCATTAATTCCTCAATGGCTTCTCTAATTTCCTTTTCTGTCGGGATAAAATTTTCCTCAATTGTTTTAGCTGCTGACACGGGTGAGAATTTCCCACCAAGACGCTTTATATCTCCCTTAAAGCCAGCTTCACAGAGGGATGCAAAAATCTCAGCTGAAATTCCAGACCTTGCAATGCTTTCTGTAAGGATTAAAACCTTGCCTGTTTTATTGGCTTCTTTTAAAAGACCTGAAATATCTAAAGGGCTTATGGTGACTGGATCAACGATATTTAAGCTAGGATTTAGATCCATATTTTTAATAATATCAACCATCCGACCTAGGGCAATGACTGTCAGGTCACTGCCCTCTTTGACAAGTTTGGAACGCCCTAGCTTGACCTCATAAGCTTCTTCTGGGACATCGATGTCTGAAGGCTTTTTATAGAGGGACTTGGGTTCAAAGATAATGACTGGGTTATTATTTTTGACGGCTGCAAGGAGGATTCCCTTGGCATCATAGGGATTACTTGGCATGGCAACGATTAGGCCTGGAATATGAGCCAGCCAATTTTCTAAGGACTGGGAATGCTGGGGACCTGCTCCTGTACCACTGCCTGAAGCCGTTCGGATAACCATGGGAACCTTTTCCTGGCCATTACTTAGGTAGTGAATCTTTGCGGCTTCATTGACCAGCTGATCGATGGCTACGGTCAAAAAGTCCGAAAACTGGATTTCAAGGATAGGCCTTTTACCCATAATGGCTGAACCTGTAGCAATACCTGTAATGGCAGCTTCACTGATGGGAGTTTCAAGTACTCGCTCGGGATATTTTTCAATCAAGCCTGCGGTAGCTCCAAAACCTCCCCCGTAAGCTCCCACATCTTCCCCTAGAAGGTAGGCTTCTGGTAATAGGTCAAGGATTTGATGGAGGCCTTCATTGACCGCCTGTAGGTAAGTTAGTCTTCTAGTCGGCATAGACCTCTCCTTCTAGCTTGTTAAAGTCAAATTCCACATCTTCATCTGTCCAGGCCTTATCTGCAGCAGCTTCCATTTTTTTGTAGGCCTTCTCGTCAAGGAGGGCCAATTGATCTGCTGACAAGTGATAGTCATTCATTAGGGTATTTCTAAGCTTCAAGATTGGATCTTCATACTTCAAAAACTCATCCTTACTGCGGTATTTTTCAGCATCACTTCTTGAATGTCCACGAAAACGATAGGTCATGGCCTCAAGGAGGACAGGGCCATTTTTAAGCTCCCTTCTTGCCTCTTCAAAGGTAGTTGCTACCTCAAAGATATCTTGGCCATCAACCTTAAAACTTTTCATCTTATAGGCATGAGCACGCTCAGCTATACTTCCTGCAATCATCTTGCTGGCATCACTTGACATGGCGTATTGATTGTTTTCAATTACAAAGATAATGGGCAGCTTCCAAATACTTGCAAGATTTAAGGATTCGTGGAAGGTTCCTTCATTGGTGGCTCCATCACCTGAAAAACAGACAACAATTTCGTCTTTTTTGTCCATTTTAAGGGCAGTCGCAAGGCCTAGAGCTACCGGGAAGTTTCCCCCAACAATTCCATTTCCTCCCATATTTCCAACCTTGGGGTCGCTGATGTGCATGCTGCCGACCTTACCACCATTGGTTCCAGTTTTTTTTCCAAAAATTTCGGCATACATCTGATAACCATCAGTTCCCTTGGCTAGGGCATGCCCGTGATTTCTATGGGTGGAAAGTATCAAATCGTTGTTGTCAAGTTGCTGGCAAATTCCTGTGGCTACAGCTTCTTGACCATTATAGAGGTGGGTCGTCCCATAAAGTTTTCCATCTCGATTATAATCATCTAAAATATTTTCAAAGTGTCTAATCTCAAGCATGGTTGAATACCAGGCAAGGAGCTGGTTGACTTCATATTTATTATTCATTACTTTCCCTTCTACTAAATTTAAGCGTGTGGGTCAATTATACCACAAAGCATAAGCCCTTAAGAAAATCTTTTCCGCTTTTTTACTTTGGACTACTTTGGTTTTTTTATTTTTCCAAGCAATCACTAATTTACCTTTCATTTCATAGTTGATTCATGTAATTTAAGGACTTTTTTCGTATAATAGGGAAAGGAGGTTTCTATGACCAGTAAAATCGAAAAAGTATTCCGGGATCCAGTTCACAACTATATCCATGTCGACAGTCAAATCATTTATGACCTCATAAATACTTCTGAATTTCAGAGATTAAGGCGGATAAAGCAACTTGGGACCAATAGTTTTACCTTCCACGGGGCTGAACACAGCCGTTTTTCTCACTGCTTGGGTGTCTATCACATTGCCAAGGAAATTACTGAAATTTTCACTGACAAGTATCCAGATGTTTGGGATCAAGGGGAGAATCTAGTTACCTGGTGTGCAGCCCTGCTTCATGATTTGGGGCACGGAGCTTATTCACACACCTTTGAAAATCTTTTTGATACCGATCATGAGCTAATTACAGTTGAGATTATTACAAATCCCCTAACTGAAATCAATCAGATTCTTAGGCGGGTGGCCCCAGACTTTCCTGACCAGGTGGCAAGTGTCATAACTCATACTTATCCCAACCAACAGGTTGTCCAACTTATTTCCAGCCAGATTGATGCTGATAGAATGGATTACCTCTTGCGGGATGCCTACTACACGGGAGCCCTCTATGGTCAATTTGACCTAAGGAGAATTCTAAGGGTGATTGAGCCCATTGAAAATGGGATTGCCTTTAAAATCCAGGGGATGCATGCTGTCGAAGACTATATCGTCAGCCGCTATCAAATGTACATGCAGGTTTACTTTCATCCAGCCAGTAGAGCCATGGAGGTTCTCTTAAAGAATCTGCTAAAAAGGGCCAAGGAGCTTTACCTAGAGAATCCAGCCTACTTTGAGGCAACATCTAAAAAGCTCATCCCCTTCTTTACAGGTAAGTATGATTTAAAAGATTACCTAGCCCTTGATGATGGTGTCATGAATACCTACTTTCAAGACTGGATGGACTATGACGACAGCATTCTAGCTAATCTGGCCCAATCTTTTATCAATCGTAAGGTTTTAAAATCAATTAAGTTTGAAGAAGAAGACCGAGATAAGCTTGATATTTTAAGGAAGCTTGTAGGTGATTGTGGTTTTAATCCCAACTATTATACTGGAGTTGATTCAAACTTTGACCTCCCCTATGACTTTTACAGGCCTAATCTTAAAAAAACAAGAACCCAAATAGAAATGATTCAAAAAGATGGAAGTTTAGTCGAGTTATCAAAACTATCTCCCATTGTGGCATCCATTGCAGGAACAGTCCACGGCGATAATCGTTTCTTTTACCCAAGGGAGCTTACGGCCGATAACCACCTCTTCTCCCAGGAGAAGCATGTTTTTGAAAAATATATTAGAAATGAGACCTTTATACCATGATAAAATTAGTAGCAATTGACCTGGACGGTACCCTTTTAAATGACCGCCATGAAATCTCAGATGAAATAAAAAAAGCAGTCAAGGAAGCCAAGGAGGCAGGGGTTAAGATTGTAATCACCTCAGGTCGTCCCCTACCAGGTGTTGAGCCTATTTTAAAGGAGCTTGGCCTTACAGAAGCTGGTGATTATGCTATAACCTACAACGGAGCCCTTGTTCAAGCAACAGATACAGGTGAAGAATTGGTCCGTGAAACCATGAGTGCCCAAGATTTCCTTGATATTGAACTTGAAGGAAGAAAAAGGGGCATCCACCTTCACGCCATCACATCTGACGGGGTCTACACACCCAACCGTGATATCGGTAGATACACTGTCAGAGAGGCTTGGCTAGTAAACATGCCCCTTTACTACCGCACAACTGATGAGATTTGTGACCTTGACATCGTAAAAGTTATGTATGTTGATGAGCCTGAGATTATTGACCAGACTATTGAGACCCTACCAAATGAATTTTATGAAAGATTCAACATCGTTAAAAGCTTCCCAGTCTACCTTGAGCTTCTAAACAAGCAAGCAAGTAAGGGACAAGCCGTCCTTCATCTGGCTGAAAAGCTTGGGATTAAGGTTGAGGAGACCATGGCTATTGGGGATGAGGAAAATGACCGCTCAATGCTTGAACTCGTTGGCCTACCAGTCGTTATGGGCAACGGAAATCCTGACATTAAAAAATTAGCATCGTACATTACCAAAACAAATAATGAAAATGGGGTGGCTCATGCCATCAATAAACTAGTCCTAAACAAGGAAGTTTAACCCTTTACCTTGATAATCACTGAATTTATTATAAAATAGTAGAAGATCATCTTTTGAAGATGGTCTTCTACATGTCTTAGGACCTAGGAAGTTAAATGAAATTCATTCCTGGTCAAAGCTAGTCAAAATAATAGAAAAAGATTAATATTTGGAGAAAAAATGTACACCTACAAAGTTGGAATCAATAAGCAAGATCATGATGACTTTATTAAAAGTTCAAACCTTGTAAGCTTGTTACAATCAAGTTCTTGGGCAAAAATCAAAGATAATTGGGACAGCGAATTTATTGGTTTTTATAATAATGGTCAAATGGTTGCCAGTGCAAGCCTGTTAATTAAAAAGCTACCTCTTGGACTGACCATGATTTATGTGCCTAGAGGGCCGATCATGGACTATGAAAATACAAATCTTGTGGCCTTTGTTATCAAAACCCTTAAGAAATATGGTAAAAAAAGGAGGGCTCTCTTCATCAAAATTGACCCACCGATTATTTACCAATCCGGTATCCTTGGGCAAGAGATGGTCAAAAATAAACGGGCAAGGCTTGTTCTTGATAATTTAAGGGCAACAGGGATTCGCTGGAGCGGCCTTACGACCGATATGGCAGCGACCATTCAGCCAAGATACAATGCCCTCATCTACAAGGAAGACTTCAAGGAAGAAGATTTTTCTAAAAAAACCAAACAATTTTTAAGGAAGGCTCGCAACAGCTACCCTATCATCAAGTATGGTGGGACTGAGCTTGTCGATGATTTCTCCATCTTAATGAAAAAGACCGAGGACAGAAAGGGAGTTAGCCTGCGTGGCAGCGACTACTACACCAAGCTACTTGCCACCTACCCTGAAGGGGCTCGGATAACCATGCTTTACTATGATTTTTCAAAGCTTTTAGATGATGCTAAAAAACGTCAAGATAAGGCTCAAGAGCTGCTTGATTCTGGTAGCGTTACTAATGGTAAGAAAATCGCCCAATATGAAAAGGACGTAAGTCAAGCTATTAAGGATATTGAAGGAATCAAGGCAATCATTAAGGAAAATGGTGAGTTGGTGCCAGTGGCAGGTGGTCTAACCATTGACTTTTGTGGTCATACTGAACACCTCTATGCTGGCATGGATACCAGCTTCCAAAAATACTATCCATCGTATTTGGCTTGGTATCAGTCCATTGAAAATGCCTTTAGTAATGGGGCTTCTAGCCTAAATATGGGAGGGCTTGAAAATTCTCTATCAGAGTCTGATGGACTTTTGAATTTCAAGAAAAATTTCAATCCAATCATTGAAGAATACATTGGCGAATTTGACATTCCAGTCAATAAATTCCTCTTCTCTTTAAGTGAGGCGGCCTACAAGGCCCGTAAAAAATTACGCAACCGCCATAAATAAGGCAAAGGAAAACGACCAGCTGGTCGTTTTTTTGTTTATCTAATCCACTATTTATCAAGCAGTTTTTTAAGATTTTCAACTTTGTCAAGACGTTCCCAAGGAAGGTCAATGTCAGTCCGACCAAAGTGGCCATAGGCTGCTGTTTGACGGTAAATCGGACGACGTAAGTCAAGCATTTGAATGATTCCTGCAGGTCTTAGGTCAAAGTTTTCCCTGATGGCTTCAATCAATTTGTCATCAGAAACCTTTCCTGTTCCAAAGGTATCGATGTGAATGCTGATTGGTTGGGCCACTCCAATGGCATAAGATAACTGGATCTCAGCTGTATCAGCAAGTCCTGCTGCTACAAGGTTTTTAGCAATATAGCGGGCAGCGTATGAGGCTGAGCGGTCAACCTTTGTTGCATCCTTTCCAGAAAAGGCTCCTCCACCGTGGTGGGCATAGCCTCCGTAAGTATCAACAATAATCTTACGCCCTGTAAGTCCTGAATCCCCTTGGGGACCTCCAACTACAAAACGGCCAGTTGGATTAATGAAGTACTTGGTTTCTGAATCCAGAAGCCCTGCTGGAATGACTGGCTTAATCACCTGCTCAATCACATCACTTTTGATGGTCTCAAGGTCAACCTCGGGAGCATGCTGGGTTGAAATAACAACAGTATCAATCCTTTTAGCAGATCCGTCCTCATTATATTCAACAGTTACCTGACTTTTGGCATCAGGTCTTAGGTAATCAAGAATGCCCTCTTTTCTAAGGTCAGCCAGGCGTTTGACTAGCTTGTGACTAAGTGAGATGGCAAGAGGCATAAATTCCTCTGTTTCACGGCTTGCATAGCCAAACATGATACCCTGGTCTCCTGCACCAGTCAAATCGAGCTCATCGATTGTCTGATCCCCACGCACTTCAATTGCTTCATTTACCCCTTGGGCAATGTCTGGCGACTGCTCAACTAGACTTGGATGAACCCCCACAGTCTTGTAGTCAAAGCCAAAGTTTGCATCAGTGTAGCCGATTTCCTTGATGGTATTTCGCACCACGCTGTTGATATCAACATAGGCATTGGTTGTTACCTCACCAAAGACATGGACGCTTCCTGTATAAACAGCAGTTTCTGCCGCCACTCGTGCATATGGGTCTTGGGCTAGAATTGCGTCTAAGATGGCATCAGAAATCTGGTCTGCAATCTTGTCTGGGTGCCCTTCTGAGACACTCTCACTTGTAAATAAAATCTTCTCGGTCATTATATTCCCCCTACTTTCGTATTTCGGTTACAGGTAGTGGACACAATTATCCAACCATCGGGACTGTAGCCTGCTTATTAAATAGTTAATATTTTATCAAATCATTAACCTCTCGATTATAACACAAAAGTATCGGCTCTTCTAGGGGCAAAAAATTTACTTGACTCCAGTCCTTTTTATATAAAAAAAGAACTAGCTTCCTAGTCGGATAACTTACTTAAATTCCATGATATAATGGTCAGTGATTATATATCTATTATCAAAACAAAGGATGAAACATGAATAAATTAATTACCAAGGGACTGCTACTTACCAGCACATTTTTAATGGCGGGAAATCTGTCTGCCTGCTCCTCAAAAGATACTTCTGAATCTTCAAGCTCAATTTCTTCATCAGTAAATAAAGATATTGACAGTGAAAAAGACTTCTATACTATTAACAAAATAGCTGAAAATACTAAAATTGGAAGTGATATCTTTGACTCAGACAAGTATAATGACTTAAAAATCGGCCAAACAAGCCTTAAGGAAATAATTTTAAACTATGGTCTACCAACTAATGCCACTGGGGCAAAAGATGGTGATACGACACTTGAAGCTAGCTGGATAGCAAATGAACCAGGCTACAGCGTTATCCTGGTTTTCCAAGTTGAGCC
Organism: Streptococcaceae bacterium ESL0729; assembly: GCA_029391995.1. Lineage (NCBI taxonomy): Bacteria > Bacillati > Bacillota > Bacilli > Lactobacillales > Streptococcaceae > Streptococcaceae bacterium ESL0729. The sequence goes on along the minus strand of CP113924.1, from coordinate 621,110 downwards.
AAACTCAGGTGAGTGGATTTTAACAGATAAATATACCCTTAAGACAAATGAGATTACCTTTGAAGCCTATCAAAGGCCTTGATTGGTAAAAATGAGGCTTATCATATTTTCAGGGCAAGCCCTGTGGCTTACGGCTTCAAATGAAAATTCATTTCTTTTTTAACGGGCAAATTTATGCTAGAATATCAGTATGAAAATACAATCAATTTTTGCGACTTCAATGGGTAAATCGGCCCATTTCATCTTAAAAAATTTCTTCAAAAGGGGGTCTACCTACCCAGGTTCACTAGCCCTTAAACTTGATCCAAATATTCTTGATTCACTTGCGACAGGTTATGATGAAATTATTGTTGTCACTGGAACTAATGGTAAAACACTGACCACTGCCTTAACTGTGGGTATTTTAGAAGAAGCCTATGAGCTTGTAACGACCAATACAAGCGGGGCAAATATGATTACTGGAATTGTCTCAACCTTTTTAACAGCCCCTAAGGGGTCAAAAAATGGCAAGAAGGTTGCGGTTCTTGAGATTGATGAGGCTAGCCTGCCAAAAATTACTGAATACATCAAACCAACCCTCTTTGTTTTTACAAATATTTTCAGGGACCAAATGGATAGGTACGGAGAGATTTATACAACCTATGACTTCATCCTAAAGGGTGCAGCCAATGCCCCTGAGGCTACTGTTTTAATGAACGGGGACAGTCCACTCTTTAATTCAAAGGCCATCAAAAATAAGGTTCTTTACTATGGCTTTGATACTGAAAAACATGAGCCTAAAAGGGCCCACTACAATACGGAAGGTGTCCTCTGTCCTAAGTGTTATTCAATCCTTGATTACAGGCTAAACACCTATGCCAATCTTGGCGATTATATCTGTCCTAAGTGTGGCTTCAAACGTCCCCCACTTGACTATAAGCTAAGTCAGCTGGTTGATATTAAAAACATTTCAAGCGAATTCATCATCGATGGGCAGGACTATAAGATTAATGTTGGAGGCCTGTATAATATCTATAATGCCCTTGCTGCTGTGGCTGTAGCTGAGTATCTGGGACTAGATAAAAAAGTTATTAAAAAAGGCTTTGAAAATAGTCATGCTGTCTTTGGCCGCCAAGAAACCTTCAAACTTGGGGATAAGAACTGTACCCTGGTGCTTATTAAAAATCCCGTTGGAGCCAATCAGGTGCTTGATATGATTAAGATGGCCCCATATCCTTTTGCCCTAGCTGTCCTTCTTAATGCCAACTACGCTGATGGAATTGATACCAGCTGGATTTGGGATGCTAATTTTGAGGAAATCATGGACATGGATGTGACTGACGCCATAACTGGTGGAGTTAGACATGCTGAGATGGCTAGAAGGCTTCGAGTGGCTGGTTTTGACCAATATAAACTTAAGGAGGAAGAAAACCTCAATGATGTTCTTGAGGAAATCTTAAGGCAGGACCAAAAACATGTCTACATCCTTGCGACCTATACTGCCATGCTTGAGATGCGTGAACTTTTAAGAAACAAAAATGTAATCTCAGGCGAGATGAAATAGGAGGAATTATGTACAAATCTATTGAATCAAAGGGTGGCAACTATACATATTCCCTCAACGGTGCCCACCTTTATGGGGATTTGATGAATACCTACGGGGATAACGGAAATATCCTCATGCTTAAATATGTAGGTGAAAAACTTGGAGCCCACATGACCTTTAACATTGTAAGTTTAGGTGATGAATTCAAGGCTTCAGACTTTGACTTAGCCTTTTTTGGCGGGGGGCAAGACTATGAGCAAGAAATCATCAGCCATGATCTTTCAAGGCAAAGTAAGGAAATTAAAGCCTACATTGAAGATGATGGTGTCATGCTTGCCATTTGCGGTGGCTTTCAATTTTTAGGAAAGTACTATGAAAATGCCCAGGGGCAAAAGATTAAGGGACTAGGTGTCCTAGGGCACCATACCCTAAGCCAGAAAAACAATCGCTTTATTGGAGATATCGAAATCTACAATGAAGAATTTGGTGAAACCTACTATGGCTTTGAAAACCACCAGGGAAGAACCTTCCTTTCAGAGGATGAAAAACCCCTTGGAAGGGTTGTTTTTGGGCAAGGAAATAACGGGGAAGACCTGACTGAAGGGCTTAACTATAAGAATGTCTTTGGTAGCTACTTCCACGGTCCCCTTCTTTCAAGGAATGCCAACTTGGCTTACCGTCTGATAAAAACGGCCCTCATTAAAAAATACGGGGAAGACATTACCTTACCCGAATTTTCAGAAGTCCTAGGACACGAAACAGGCGGACAAACCGTTAAAGATGTAAAAAGAAAGGCTGAGTAAAAACTCAACCTTTTTTCTTTATTATTTTTTACCAGCCACCAGAGGCTCCGCCTCCGCCTGATGAGCCACCACCAAAGCTATCACCACCTGATGAGTGATTACTTGGATTATAGGATGACTTAGAGTAGCTATTGCTAAGAATTATCCCACTAGGATCATATAGTTTATCCCCTACTAGAATCCCGCTGGCAACAAGGGAAGCATTAGGATTTTTCTCCTTAAATTTCCCAAAATTGATATTCTTATAAATCTCATTCAGGGTTAAAAGAACCAGAGGACCTGCGACAAGCAGATAGTAGAAATCTGATTTTCCAGGGTTATCAGTCGCCCTATAGTCCTCATAAAGGCTAGATAATTCCCCATTTACCTTTTTCAAGTAGTTGAGATAACAGAATATAGCAAGCAAGAGGCTAAGACTTAAAAATAGCGAGACTGACGGAATAATTCTTTTAACAAGTAGCTCCTTCTTCAACTTATCTATTTTTTCATTGTAGTCATTAACCTTAATATTCATAATGGCTACAACCTGCTCAGAGACCTTTTTAATGGCCCTACTATATTTTTCATCCTTAAAATCATCAACCACCGAGTCATCATTTATGATGCGGCCGGCCTTGGCATCATTTAAAACACCCTCCATACCATAGCCGACCTCCAGGCGAAATTTACGGTCCTTAAGGCTAATAAGATAAAGAACCCCGTTATTTAGATTTTTATTGCCAATTCCAACCTTCCTGAAAATCTTAGTGGCATAAGATTCAATGCTTTCATTTTTAGGAAGACTTGCAATGGTTACAACCATAAATTGGGCCCCATCTGTAAATTTGGCTAAATCCTTATTTAGGTTATAAATTTCCTCTCTGGTTGGCTGATCAATTATTGAGGCATTGTCTGACACAAAAATATTATTTGCATCAATCTTGATTGACTCCCCCTTGTCAATGTCAAGGGTATGCTCATCCTTGGCCGAAAGGGTGTAATCCCCCATGCTTGCTGCCTGGCTTTCATAGGGTGGATTATCTACCAGGGCCTTTTTCTCTTGTTCAAGAACCTTGATGGAGTCATTTATTTTATTTGCCTGTGGGGGGAGGGTGATTACTAGATAGATGAGGGAAATTAGAGAGATGATAAAGAGGATACTCATCCCTACAAGACTAGCCTTCTTAATTCCCTTAATTTTACCCAGATAATAGTCATATCTATCCTTAGCATAATTGATATCAAGAGCCCGTTCCAATTTTTTCTTTTGTTTTTTACTTAAATCTTTCAAATTAATCTCCTTATTACTTCTTCATAAAAAAGCCTAGCGTCAGCTTGGGTCAATTTTATCATATTAGGAAACAAATTAAAAAGACTACCTGATTTTTCAAACAAAAAAACATGACCCGAAAGTCATGCTTTTTTTATCTTTGATGATTAACGAACTGTACGGATACGCATTGTATTTGTACGTCCTTCACCCACAGGAACACCTGCAACGATAACGATGTTATCACCTGATTCAACCATACCTGACTTGCGAGCTGCTTCTTCAGCAACATCGTACATGTCATCAGTTGAAGCTGGACGATCAGTTACGATTGGGAATACTCCCCAGTTAACCATTAGAGATTTTTGGATTTCTTCGTCAAATGTAACAGCAAGGATGTCAGCATCAGGACGGTATTTAGAGATTAAACGAGCTGTGTTACCAGATTCTGTAATAGCAACTACAAGTTTAATGTCCATGTTAGCTGTAGCATCTTTAACTGCAGAAGCAACAACTTCAGTTACAGTTGAACGGTCGAAATCTTCAGGGTTAAGACGTCCGTATTGACCAAGAAGAGTTTGAGCATTTTTGTCAATTGTTGCCATAGCACGAACTGACTCAACTGGGTATTTACCGTTAGCTGACTCACCTGAAAGCATTGTAGCATCAGTTCCGTCAATAACAGCGTTGAATACGTCTGATACTTCTGAACGAGTTGCACGTGGTTTGTCAGTCATTGTTTCAAGCATGTTAGTTGCTGTGATTACGAAACGTCCAGCAGCGTTAGCTTTAGTAATGATTTCTTTTTGGTAAACTGGAACCATTTCAAATGGTACTTCGATACCCATATCTCCACGAGCGATCATGATACCGTCAGAAACTTCAAGGATTTCGTCTAGGTTGTCGATACCTTGTTGGTTTTCGATTTTTGGAATAAGTTTAACGTTTGTGTTTCCAGTTTCTTCAAGGATAGCACGAACTTCGTTAACGTCTTTTGCAGAACGTACAAATGAGATCGCGATGAAGTTGATTCCTTGCTCAAGACCGAAACGGATATCAGCGTTATCACGTTCAGCAAGTGCTGGGAAAGGAATTTTAGTGTTAGGGATGTTAACACCTTTTTGTTTAGCAATGATTCCGTCGTTTTGAACAAGAACGTCAAATTCACGAGTTGCTGGGTCTTTAGCTTCAACAGTAAGACCTAGTTTACCATCGTCAACAAGGATAGTTTGTCCAACTTCAACGTAGTCAAAGATGTCAATTCCACCAGCTACGTTAAGAGCGATAGTTTTATCAGTTGATTTGATTCCTTGCTCAGTAGCTACACGTAGTTTGTTACCTGTTTTATATGAATATTCTTTAGCGTCGCCTTCAAATAATTCTGTACGGATTTCAGGTCCTTTAGTATCAAGAAGGAACCCAACTTTTTGTCCTGCAATATCTTCTGCAAGACGTACAGTTTTCATACGTTCACCTTGTTCAGCGTGGTCACCGTGTGAGAAGTTGAAACGGAATACGTTAGCACCTTCTTCGATTAGTTTAGCAATGTTTTTTGCACTTGCTTCAACGTCTAGTGATTCACCCCAGTAACCATCTTCTCCAAAGCGTTTTCCGCCACGGATTTCAACAGCTGGTCCAAGTGTTGCAACGATTTTAACACGTTTATTCATGTTTTTGAATGCTCCTTTTTCTTGTAAAGTTAAAGTTTATATATAAATATTATTTATATAGCAATTTTAAGAAATTTCCTGACTAAGCTTGTATAAGTCTTTGTCAGCTTGGTGTTTGTGGTTAGTAAGTGTATCAATGATATCACGAGCTACTAAGGTATCCCCGTCAACACCAATTGCAAGTCCACCCTTGTCTTCTTTAAGAAGATCAACAGCGTATGCTCCCATACGGCTTGCAAGAACACGGTCACGTGCAGTTGGTGCTCCACCACGTTGCATGTGTCCAAGGACAGATACACGAAGGTCTCCAACATCACCTTGTTCTTTAAGTTTAGCAGCGAATTCCTCACCACCCATAGCACCTTCAGCTACAACAATGATATTGTGTTTCTTACCACGTTTGTAACCTTCTTTGATACGACGAGCAATATCTTCAAAGCTAAATTCAACCTCAGGGATAATAATCTCATCAGCTCCTCCTGCAATACCAGCATTAAGAGCGATGTCGCCAGCTCCACGTCCCATAACTTCAATTACGAAGGTACGGATGTGGCTACGAGATGTATCGCGGATTTTATCGATAACATCAAGGGCAGTATTAACTGCAGTATCGTATCCGATAGTGAAGTCAGTACCTGGAATATCGTTGTCGATAGTTCCTGGAACTCCCACAGCTGGGAAGCCGTGTTCAGTAAGACGCATAGCTCCGTGGTAAGATCCGTCACCACCGATAACTACAACACCTTCAATACCGTGTTTTTTCAACTGCTCAATACCTGCAAGTTGCCCTTCAGGTTCCTTGAATTCAGGGTAACGAGCAGAATATAGGAAGGTTCCCCCTTGAGATAACTTATCAGCAACATCTTTAGCTGTTAACGGGAAGATATCGCCAGCAACCATTCCAGCGTAACCATAATTAATCCCGAAAACTTCCATGCCCTCAAATAGTCCCTTACGAACTACAGCACGGACAGCTGCGTTCATTCCAGGTGCGTCTCCACCACTGGTTAAAACAGCAATACGTTTCATTAATAAAATTCCTCCATCAATATTTTGACCATTAGTATTATAGCATTATTTCCCTAGGATGTCCTAATTTTTCTTAATTAAATTACTTGTAAATCGTTTTCAGGGTATAAGGAGCAAGTTTTTTATCAAGTAAAGCGTTTTCTTCTATAGTGATTTCTATTTTTTTGGTCACCCCACTGCTTTGCCAGTGAATAATGACTGGTACAAAGCCTGGAAATTCCCTTAAAATATTAGCCAGCTGCTTATTATGGCTTTCATCCTCAACATTTAGCCATAAAGTTTTTTCGCTCTTAAAGCCCTTGATTATCCTTTGAGCCACCATCTGAAGGTTGCCATTGCGGTTGTTTACCCGACCACTTATCAGATAAACTCCCCCTTCTTCAAGGACTTTTCTATAAAGGCGGTAGTTTTCAGGAAAAAGGGTGACATCCAAATCACCACTTGGGTCTTCGACCTTTAAAAAGGCCATCTTCTCTCCCGTCTTGGTCTGATGCTCCCTAAGGCTTGAGAGCTGGACCAAAATTGAGCCCTCAAGTCCTTCAGAAAGACTATCCAAATCAATTACCTGACCCTGATAAGAGGCCCTAATGTCCTCTAAGGGATGCGGTGTTAAGGCAGTTCCTAAAAGCTCCCCTTCAAGCTTATAACGCTCCAACTGGCTGTAGTCAGCATAGTCGGTGTAGGAAAAACTAAGGGCAGTTGTCGCAAATAAATCAAGCTGAATGGTCTGACTGTAGTCAATCAATCTAGGAAGATTTTCAAGAAGTTTTTGCCTATTTTCATCAAACAAATCAAAGGCTCCAATCTGAATGAGAGGATTTAGCTGGGCAGGTTTCTGAAAATTTTCAGGGAGTTTTTTGACAAAATCATAAAAATCCTTGTAGGGTCTGTTATTTATAATATAAAGGGCCAAGTCCCGACTGAGACCCTTAACATTTTTAAGGCCCAGGTAAATTTTTCCATCCTTAACCTTGTCATAATAAGGCATGGTATTAATCGATAGCCTGGCAAAGTCAAGATGATTTTTCCTAGCATCTCTAAGGTACAAGTCCCTTTTACCATCCTCAAGTAGGACCTCGTAAAAAACATCCTTGTAGTAGGTCTTAAAATAGGCCAGTTGGACTGCAAGGGCCGCATAGGCATAAGCATGGGATTTATTGAAACCGTAATTGGCAAACTTTTCAATTAACTCATAGATGTAGAGGGCCTGATTTTTTGAATGATTAAGACTTTCAGCCCCCCTGATAAAGTCCTCCTTGAGGGCTTCAATCTCCCTTAGATTCTTCTTAGATATGGCACGTCTTAATAAATCAGCCTTGGCCAAAGAAAAGCCTGCATAGATATTTGCAATTTGAATAATTTGCTCCTGGTAAATCATAATCCCGTAGGTTGGCTCAAGAATAGAAGCAATTGACTGATCAGGATAGCTTATGTGTTCAAGACCATGCTTTCTCCTGATAAAACTGTCAATATTTTGTGAAGGTCCGGGCCTAAAAATTGAAGTTGCACTTACAATATCACTAAAGGAATCTGGTTGAAGCTTCCTAAGCATCTTAAGCATTTGGGGATTTTCAAATTGGAAGATACCCATGGTATTTCCTTCCCTAAAAAGGGATAAGACCTTCTGGTCTTCAAGGTCAATCCTTGTAAAGTCAATCTTTTCCTGATAATTTTCAAAAACTAAATCCCGCATTTTTTCAATCAGGGATAGATTACGCAGGCCCAAAAAGTCAATCTTCAAAAGGCCAATTTCTTCAACTACATGGGCATCATACTGGCTGATAGCCAGGTTATCACCTGGAGCCAAGGGGATGTAGTCTGTCAAATTTTTCTCAGACAAAATAACACCTGAGGCATGAATGGACGTCTGCCTGGGAAAACCCTCAATTTTTTGAGCCATATCATAAACCCTTTTGAGCTTAGGATTTTTAAAGATTTCATCTCTTAGGCGATTATTTTTGGCATATTCTTCCTGCAAGCTAGCCCGCCCTGTGATTAGCTTGGTAAGGCTTGTGGCTTCATGGTCTGCTAGACCGTAGGCCTTGGCCGTATCCCTTAGGCTTTGTTTGGCCCCAAAGGTTGAATAGGTAACAATTTGAGCCGTGTGTCCCCTACCGTATCTTTTATCAACATAGGTTAGAAGCTCCTCCCTCTTATCTTGCGGGATATCAAGGTCAATATCTGGCATACTATTTCGTTCAGGATTCAAAAACCGCTCGAAAAGAAGGTTATTTTTGACCGGATCAATATGGGTAATCTGAAGGGCATAGGCCACAAGAGAACCCGCAGCAGAGCCCCGTCCCATCCCCGTGTAGATTGACTGACTACGGGCATAGCTTAGAATGTCTGCGACAATCAAAAAATAATCATCAAAGCCCATCTTATGAATGACAGATAGTTCATAATCAAGCCGCTCCTTGTAGCTTGGACCGATTGTTCCAAGCTGTTCTTCAAGTCCCAAATAAGCATCTTCCTTGAGCTCAAGCCTAGCCTCTCTTTGGGGATTAAAATTTGGCAGGGGAAGATTGGACTCTAAATCATAGTTAATGGTGTCAAGGAAGAGGTCGAGATTTTTAATACTTTCAGGAAATTTACTTGAAAAATATGAAAAATAAGCTCCTTTTTCCCTAAGATATTTTGTATTTTCGTAGACAATGCTTTCATCAACCTGCTGGCCTTCCTTAATGGCTGAAAGAAGGTTTATCGTTTCAATCTCACTCCTGTGAAGGTAGCTAATCTCAGGCAAGGGTAAAAGCGGATAGGGAGAGGTCAGATCCTTGGGACTGTCGAAATCAACTCTTGTATAGACCTTGGGGGCCATAACTTCAAATCCCTGGGGTAAGACTAAGGCCACTCCTTCAAGAAGATTGCTAAAGTCTGAAAATTCCCTTCTCTTGTAGTTGTATTTGGTTGAAATTTTTAATAGGTTCTTGTAGCCTGTCGTATTTTCTGCTATAAAGCAAATATCAAGGGGCAGGCCATCTACTAGCAGACCAAGCTCAATTCCAATCACAGGCTTTAGGCCCTTTTTCTTGGCTTCCTTGATGAAAGAGTATGCTCCGTGGAGATTTCCAAGATCCATAAGCCCCACATGCTCATAATTCATGTCGTAAGCTAGGTCAATATAGGCCTTGGGATTAATCGTACTTGATAAGAAACTATAGACTGATTTAACATTTAAGGGGGCAAACATAGTCTTCCTTTCTACTACTGATTTACTTGCTCAAAACAAATCTTTATGTTAATATTATAGCGGAATTTAAGGGAAAATGCTGAAAGTATTTTCCAGTATTTTTAAATGATTTGTAGAAAAGAGAACATTATGAAATTTTTTACAGTGCTTTTTTGGGCTTTAATCCTAGGCCAAGTTATGGGTTATATCTTAAGTGCCCTTCAAGGAGCTCCAGATGACTTTAAACTTGTAGCCATCGTTTCAGTAGTTTTTGCTGTTGTAGTCTACATCATCGGAAGCTTAGTTAAACCCATGAAAAAGGCTTAAATGCAAAAAAATAAGGACCTAGGTCCTTATTTTTTTATTTTTCTTCTGCCGCTTCAACCGAAGCCTTAATGAAGGCTTTGAAAAGCTCTTCTGGACGGTTTGGACGACTTGATAATTCTGGGTGGTACTGGCAGGCCACGAAGAATTTCTTGTCAGTGATTTCAACGATTTCAGCTAGGCGGTTGTCAGGAGATACACCTGAGAAGACAAGTCCTGCTTCTTCAAACTGCTCACGGAATTTGTTGTTGAATTCATAACGATGACGGTGACGGCGTTGAACAACCTCTTGATTGTTGTAAGCACGTGCTGCCATACTATTTGCCTTAAGTTTAGCTGGATAAAGTCCAAGTCTTAGAGTTCCACCCATATCTTCGATGTCCACTTGATCACGCATGAGGTCAATAACTGGGTAGTTTGTTTCTGGATTTAATTCAGATGAATCAGCTCCTTCAAGATTTAAAACATTTCTTGCAAACTCAACGCAGGTTAACTGCATTCCTAGGCAGATTCCAAGCATTGGAACATCGTTTACACGAGCATATTCAATGGCTGCAATTTTTCCTTCAGTTCCACGTTGACCAAATCCACCAGGAACGATAATCCCATCAGCATCTCCTAGAAGGGTAGAAGCATTCTCACGAGTAAGTTCTGCTGCATTAATCCAGTTTAGATCAATCTCTGTATCATTTGAGTAACCACCATGTTTAAGGGCTTCAACAACTGAAAGATAAGCATCAGGAAGTTCTACATACTTACCAACAAGGGCAATTTTTGTCGTTTTCTTAAGGCTCATAACGTGATCGACCATGTTAGTCCAATCAGTCATATCAGCAGCTGGCACATCAAGTTTCAAGTGGTCACAAACGATTTGGTCCATATCTTGAGCTTGAAGGTTTAGCGGGATTTGGTAAAGGTGCTCAACGTCCATAGACTCAATAACTGCTTCTGGTGCTACGTCACAGAATTGAGCTAGTTTATTTTTGATTCCTTGTTCAACAGGCTCTTCTGTACGGATAACAAGCATGTCAGGTTGGATTCCAAGACCACGAAGTTCTTTTACAGAGTGTTGAGTTGGTTTAGTTTTCATCTCTCCTGCTGCCTTAAGGTAAGGAAGAAGGGTTGTATGAACGTACATTACATTGTCACGCCCAACATCAGCCTTCATTTGGCGAAGGGCTTCAAGGAAGGGAAGTGATTCGATATCACCAACTGTTCCACCAACCTCTGTGATAATCACATCAGAGTCAGTTGTAGTTGCTGCACGTTTGATTTTTTCCTTAAGGGCGTCTGTAATGTGTGGAATTACCTGAACTGTTGCCCCAAGGTATTCACCGCGACGTTCCTTGCGTAAAACCTCTGAATAGATTTTACCAGTTGTAACATTTGAATACTTGTTAAGGTTAATGTCAATGAAACGCTCATAGTGACCAAGGTCAAGGTCTGTTTCTGCTCCATCATCAGTCACATATACCTCACCATGCTGATAAGGGCTCATTGTTCCTGGGTCGATATTGATATATGGGTCAAATTTCTGAATGGTAACCTTAAGGCCGCGATTCTTTAAAAGTCTACCTAAACTTGCTGCTACAATACCTTTACCAATTGATGAAACCACACCACCTGTAACGAAAATGTATTTTGTCATAACTTCCTCTTTCTTATATTTTACAATTAAGGGGGTAAAATAAAAAAATTAGCACCCCCGGGGGATGCTACTGTCTGACCTCAAATAGAGGTGCCCGAATTATATACTACCCTAAATTTGACAAGGGGTCAATAAATAAATCTTGAAAATTTGTCATTTATCGGAATTTGTAATATTATGTAATAAAGAAAACGGAGGAAAGATATATGATTTGGTCACTAATAGTTGGAGCCTTAATTGGTCTCATCGCAGGAAAGATTACCAACCAATCTGATAATATGGGAGTCATCTATAAAATTTTCGCAGGTCTCGCAGGGTCTTTTATTGGCCAAAGATTATTCGGAGATGGTGGCTTCAAACTTGCTGGCATGGCAGTCATCCCATCAATTATTGGGGCAGTTATCCTAATAATTGTCATCTCATACTTTACAGACAGAAGAAATTAACAGTAAAAGACCATCCCTAGAGATGGTCTTTTTTTTTTTGCCCTAAATAAGGTCATCTGATTAATTTGACTTTTCTACAAGCTCTGAAGCATTACCTGCTAGATTAACATCATATTGGTGGACAACTTCTTCCTTGTCACCTACTTTCCCCTTGAAGCTTACCTTAATACTTGCAATATCAACCAAGTCACTGGTCAAGGGTTTATTGAATTTGAAGCGAATATTTCCTTCCTTACTTCCCTTTTTAAACTTACTAATCAGGCTTGTTGAGAAACTTTTGGCCTTAATCTCAGTTCCATCAGTCAAGATGATACTTGCATCGTCTGGATGAAGGCTAATTTCTTCATCCCCTGTATTTTCAATCTTATAACGGAGGGCCAAGGCACCTGAGTATTCGTCCTCATCATCTGCTTCCTTGAATTTATCTGTTTCAACAAGCTTGGCCTGATCAATTGTGAAGCTTATCTTATCCCAGCTGGTATCTGTGTAGTTGGTATCAAAGGTATAGTTATGTGTTATTTTAGGATTTTGACCATCAGTCAGAGAATCCTTGAATTCTCCCACCGTTTGGAAGTCTTCAATTTCATTTATCTCTTCTTCTGAAAGAGACTCACCCTGAGAGGTCAGGCCAGAAACTTCAGTTGATGAGGCAGATACAGTACTTTCCTCAATAATCACGCCCTTACTGGTCTCTTTTTTCGAACATCCCGCAAGGCCTGCAACAAGTAAGGCTGCCACACAAGTTAGGCTTAAAAACTTATACTTATTCTTCATTTTCTTCTTCCTCTAGCTTTCTCATTATCCTACTGCTTATCTTTATAGTTACGATTTGTTTAAAAAACCTCATAAATAACTATCAATGATTTAAGTTTATCAAATTGTGATAACGATTACAAAAATGAGCTTAGTCCAAGGAAAAAGAGGCTTATTTACCTTTATAGGGGGTAAATGGCCCTTTGGCCACCAATTAATTTAGGTCTACTGGTAAGGGCTGTAACATGGGCAAAGCCAAGCTCCTTTAAAAGAGGTCTGATGGGGATTTGCACATGCCTTATGTGCATGCCAATGCTTGTATCACCAATATCAAGGCCTGCAAAGGCCTGAACGTGCTCGACTTCAACAGGATGCCTAAAAAGCTCATAGGCCGCAAGTTGACCACTACCTCCTGCATGAAGACTTGGAAGGACTGAGACAATTTCAAAATTATTTTTGAGGGCTACTTCTTCCTCTAGGAGGATGGCCCTATTTAAGTGCTCACAGGCCTGAACACCCAAGAAAATCCCCCGTAAGCTTAGTTCTTCATAGATTACTGAGACAATGACCTGGCCGATTTCCTGGCTTGAGTCCTTGCCGATTTGGCCTCCCTTAACCTCACTTGAGGAAAGGCCAAGGATGAACAGTTGTCCTTCCTTGATGGCCGATTTTTCAATTACGTCTTTAATTATTAGCCTGGTTTCAGCTGCAAGTTTATTTAAATCCATTTGATACCTACCTTGTCGATTACTTTATTTAGAGCAAGAGCCCCCACAATTCCTGCTAGGTTCTGTACGATATTAGTTGGAATACCAGCCAGGGCAGAAGGCACATTATAAATAAAAGTTGTAGCCAAGAAGTAGCCAAGAACCATGAAGGCTGACGCTAGAACAAAGCTTATCTTGTAGGGTTTATAAGCGGCTATGAACCCTTGAAAGCCGTGAATTAAGAGGGAGAAAATCATCCACTGGGGATAGCCCGCTAAAAGGTCAAGGGAGAAGGCCGCAAGCCCTCCGATTAAAAAGACATCAGTCCTTGAGGACATCCTTAGAGCTGCCAGGAAGATTCCTGCATCAAGGAGGGTAATAAAACCGCTTGAAGCTGGTAAAGGAATTAGTAAAAGGCGTGATATTACTACTAGTATGGCTATATAGATGGCCATAAAGGTTATTTTTTTAATGTTCATGATTTCCAATTACCCCGTATTCATTTGAATTTTTTATTGCCTGGTAAACATAATCCTTGGCATCTTTTACAGCAAGAAGATTATTTTTTCCAAGGGCTAGATTTGCAGCTATACTTGACGATAAAGCACAACCTGCACCCGTATTATTAGCTTCGACCATATCTTTTTCGAGGAAGAAAAAATTTTGACCATCATAAAAGAGGTCGCAGGCCCTCCTATCAAAAAGCCTAGTCCCACCCTTGATGACCACATTTTTAGCACCGAGAGCATGAAGCCGCTTAGCAGCTTCAACCATATGAGCTGGACTCTTAATCTCCATCTGGGCTAAAAGTTCTGCCTCCAAAAGATTTGGACTTATAATGTCAGCCAGGGGAAGGAGTCTTTTAGCCATCTGTTCAGCCAAGGTAACCACCTCCTGGTCATCATTTTCCTTAAAAACTAGGACTGGATCAACAACGATCTTAGTCCCCTCTTGGCTCTTAAAGTTCAAAAAGTCAACAGTTAGATCAAGAAGCTCCCTGTTAGGCAGAAGACCTGTCTTTATTGCATCAAGCTGGACATGTCTTAGGCTTTCTAGCTGGCTAGCAAATAGATTTTTATCCACACTTCCTATCTGTAAACTACCATCATTAAGCGTGACAAGGCTTGTTAGAGCCATAAAAGAAAATACCTTGTGGTCCTTCATTGTCGCAAGATCAACCTGCACGCCTCCCCCACTTAGGATATCACTACCTGCTATGGTTAAAACCTTCCTACTTTCCATAAACCCTCCTTCTTTATTTAATGTACCTGACTTCCTTTAAATATAAGCCTTCAGGAGCAGCTGTAGGTCCTGCCAGATTACGATCCTTTGACTGCAAAATTTTCTTAACCTGCAAGGGATCCATGCGGCCATTACCAATCTTAAGTAAGGTTCCGACCATATTTCTTATTTGCTTGTATAAAAAACCATTGGCTGAAAAGGTAAACTTGATTGTCTCCGAATCAACCCTTGAAACATCTGCCTGGCTAATAATCCTAACCTTATCTTCCACACTGCTACCACTGGCCGTAAAGCCTGTAAAATCATGTTCCCCCACAAGGTAAGAAGCAGCCTCCTCCATCCGTTCAAGGTCGAGTGGGTAGCGAAAATGAGCCATGAAGTCCCTTTTGAAGGGATTTCTCGCTTTTGCCGTATCGACCAGGTATTCATAGGTCTTTTCGTGCTTGTTGTATCTGGCATGAAAGTCTTCATCGACCTCCTCAACTGAAAGCACCGAAATATCGTCTGGGCCTTGGGTATCAAGGGCAAAGCGAATTTTTTCAGGGTC
Organism: Streptococcaceae bacterium ESL0729; assembly: GCA_029391995.1. Taxonomy (NCBI): domain Bacteria; kingdom Bacillati; phylum Bacillota; class Bacilli; order Lactobacillales; family Streptococcaceae; species Streptococcaceae bacterium ESL0729. The sequence goes on along the minus strand of CP113924.1, from coordinate 605,995 downwards.
ACGTCTGCCAGGTAGGTCAAAGTGAATAACCTGAGCTAGGGCATGAACTCCAGCATCAGTCCGACCACTACCATAGACCGTAACCGTGTGCCCTGAATTTATTTTCTTAAGTACCCTTTCAAGCTCCCCCTGAATGCTTCTGACTTCTTGCTTGCTTTGAAGTTGAAAACCTGAAAAATTTGTTCCATCGTAGGAAATTATCGTCTTATATCTAGTCATTTTTCTATTATAGCAAAAAAAAGGAAGAATCTCTTTAAAAGTCACATCACTGGCCCTTGAAAAAGCCTCCATACAAAAAAGACATGTAGCAGGACTACATATCTTTGATTTAGTTAAAAATCTATTAGTTGTCACTTGGAAGTAAAAAGGCACTAACAACTGAGGCAACTCCTTGAGCAATCAGGAAGAAACCAACAAACCAGATGAATGATACTGCTGAAACACCCCAGTTAAGTAAGAGACCCACACCAGCATAAAGACCAAAGATTCCGATTAGGACATAAAGAATGCGGGTGAAACCGCCAATACCAAGTCCTGAAAAGGCCAAGGTCATATTTGAAATTGAAATAAAGATAATCCAGAAGGCAAACATGATAGCAATGGTATCAGCTCCTGTTTCCTTAGAAAATAGGAAGATCAACCCCACAATACCACTTAAAAAGGCATTTAGGATTTCCCGGCCACGCACTTCTTTTGAGGCCGTATTGTAGGCGATATAAATTGAAACCAAGGCATTGATAACATTTAAGATACCAACTAGAAAAATAATTGCAACAAATGTATGCTCAGGATGTCCAAGAGTTAAGAACCCTAAAATTAAAAAGACAATACCTGCAATGATAAGCCCAATTTTTTCACTTTTAAACATAGCACAACTCCTTTAATAATTTTTCAGATATTCAACAATCTGATGTCTTTAGAATAAACTAATTACAGATTAGTGTCAAAATTAAAGTCAGCCTAATCTTAGGATATTAAAAAACTGAATCTCCCTTAGGGAAATCCAGTCTTAAGAAGAAGCTAGATTTAAGCTTTAACGGCTTACTTTCTATACATCTTGAATTGGAGGAATTTATCATTATAAATTCCCAACCATTTTTTACCCAGATCCTTATAGACTTCCAGATGACTCATTGTTTGGTCATCAAGGTAAAATTGCTTGTCATTTTTAATCTCATCTGGTAGTAAGTCCTTGGCTGGACTATTTGGAGTGGCATACCCTACATATTCAGCATTTTGAGCTGCATTTTCAGGACGCAACATAAAGTTTAAGAAGTCATAAGCTGCTTTTTTATTGGCCGAAGTTTTAGGAATTACCATGTTGTCAAACCACAGGTTACTTCCTTCCTGAGGTACCACATAGTGGAGGTTTTCGTTTTCACCAATCATCTCGACTGCTTCCCCACTGAAGGTCACGGCAGCCATGGCTTCTTCGCCAATCATGTATTGCTTAATCTCGTCAGCAACAATGGCCTTAACGTTTGGCGTAAGTTCTTCTAAGTGCTTGGTTGCTTGATCAATCTGGGTCATGTCTGTCGAGTTAAGGCTGTCCCCTTGGGCATTTAAGGCCATTCCAATGATTTCACGGGCCCCGTCAACAAGCATGAGATTGTCCTTGTAATCACTTGACCAAAGGTCATTCCAACTGCTTGGTGCTTCCTTAACCAAGGCGTCATTATAGACGATACCGACAGTTCCCCAAAAGTAGGGGATTGAGTAGGTATTTCCTGGATCAAATGGTAGATTCAAAAACTTTTGATCGATATTAGCCAGTCCCTTGATCTTTGATTTATCAAGTTTTTCAATCAGACTTTCATCAATCAGTTTTTCAATCATATATTCACTGGGAATAGCGATATCATAAGAGGTTCCCCCCTGTTGAATCTTTGTATACATGGCCTCATTACTGTCGAAGGTTTCATAGTTTACCTTGTAGCCAGTCTCTTCTTCAAATTTCTTTAAAAGGTCTGGGTCAATGTAATCCCCCCAGTTGTAAATGGTCATGGTATTTTCTGCTGTGGCCTTACCAGATTTTTTTTCAATCCCAGCTGAAACCACTGCTAAAATAATTATGATGGCTAATATTCCGCCAAAAAACGATAGTAATTTTTTCATATTTAGTTTGAGCTGCTACTTCCTGTACTTCCAAAGCTAACACTTGGAACCTCTTTAGCTGACTCACTTGCCTTGAAGTATTCTTTCTTGTGAAGACCACGCATGCTAGCTACAATGCTTCGTGGGAAGGTTGTAATCCCATTGTTGTAGTTTTTAACAGCGTCATTATAGTCCTTTCTGGCAACAGCAATACGATTTTCAGTTCCAGCAAGTTCATCTGCCAGTTGGGTAAATTGTTGGCTGGCCTTTAGGTCAGGGTAACTTTCTTGAAGGACAAGAAGACGACTTAGGGCACCTGTAAGTTGATCATTGGCATCTGAAATTTGGCTCACATCACCAGAATTTCCAGCTTGAATCATCTTTGAACGAGCGTTAGCAATATCTGTAAAAATTTTTTCTTCATGGCTGGCATAACCCTTTGTCACTTCAACCAAGTTAGGGATTAAATCATTCCTTCTTTGAAGTTGGGTTTCAATATCAGCGTATTTACCCTCAACTTCATTTTCTGAACGAACCATTGAATTGCTCATGGTAAAGAAGGCAACAACTAAAAGTAAAACAACACCAAGACCAGCTAAAAGTCCTTTAAATTTCATAAGATTCTCCTTTTTATTTTAAATACTCGGTAGTCCTAACGTGAGGCTCCGCCTCCACCTGAACTACCACCACCAAATCCGCCGCCGGTAAAACCACCACCGCCTGAACCAGATCCTCTACCGCCACCGCCACCTAAAAGGGAAAGTAGGATGTAGAGGAAACCACCGCCTGAGCCACCACCAAATTTAAGGAACAAGATGATGACCAGGACTATGAATAAAAATTTAAATACCCTTGAAAAATTAGAGCCCCTATTCCCACTCGGCCCACTTTCATCAGTTGATGAAGCTTGGCTGGAATTTCCAGCTTGACTGGCTGAATCATCCTGGCCTTTGAGGGCCGAAATTAGGGCAAGAACGGTATTTTCCAAGGCACCATCATAGTCTCCCTTAGTCCTGTAAGGGACAAAGGATTGATCGAGAATGCGGCCGGCCTTTCCGTCATTAATCTGACCTTCTAGGCCGTAACCTACTTCTATTCTAACCCTATTTTCATCTTTTGCAATTAAAAGCAAAAGGGCCTTGCTATCTTCCTTTTGACCAAAGCCTGACTTATTGAAGAGCTCATTGGCATAGTCCTCAATTGAGTAACCCTTGAGACTATCAACTGTTACAACATCAATTTGATCACCAGTTGTCTCTTCCAGATTTTTCAGCTGGAGGTTGACCTGGCTTTTGGTCTGTTCCTTAAATATACCTGCCTGATCATAGACATAGGTATTTTCAACCCAGTCAATTTTTTCAATCGATGAACTGCTAGAATCCTTGGAATTAAAGTAAGATAAACCAAAGAGAGCTGTCACAGCGATTAGGGCTAGGGTCAAAAGAAGGATTGTTCTAGTTTTTTTATGGGGATTATTACCTGAAGCGGATGAACGTCTGGGCGTAACATCACGCATCTTTCTTCTCCTTGCTGATGAAATAGTAACCTATAACAAGTACAACTGAAAATAGGAAAACTAGGGTACTCAAAGCATTGATTTCAAGGCTTATACCCCTACGGGCTCTTGAATAGATTTCAACAGAAAGGGTCGAGAAGCCATTTCCTGTAATGAAGAAGGTAACAGCAAAGTCATCAAGCGAGTAGGTAAAGGCCATGAAAAAGCCTGCAATAATACTTGGCGTCAAATAAGGTAAAATTACCTCAGTCAAGGCCTGAAGCGGACTTGCTCCCAGATCAAAAGCTGCATCAACTGTCGAATAATCCATATCCTTAAGTCCTGGTAAAATCATCAGAACAACAATCGGAATTGAGAAGGCGATATGACTTAGTAAGACAGAAATAAAACCTAATTTAAAGCCAATCATGGTAAAGAGGATTAAAAAGCTTGCTCCAATCATAACATCTGGCGATACCAAAAGGATATTATTTAAGCCCAGGAAGGAATTTTGTCTTTTCTTCTTGACATTGTAGATATAAAGGGCTCCAAAGAGACCAATAAAGGTAGCCAGACTGGCTGATAAGAAGGCCAGGAAGAAGGTTTGAAGGACAATTAGTAACAGCCTTGTATCACTAAAAAGTTGCTGGTAGTAGTCCCAGGTAAAACCTGTGAAAGCATTCATATTTCCAGCCTCATTAAATGAATAGAAAATCAAATAAAAGATTGGAAGGTAGAGAATCAGATAGACCAAGGCCAGATATAACTTAGATATTTTCTTCATCCTAGTGCACCTCCTTGTCGCGTGTTAGATAAACAATAACAAGCATGGCAACAATCAAGACCATTCCGATCGTAGCCCCCATGCCCCAGTTTTGCGTAACCAGGAAGTTTTGTTCAATGGCTGTACCCAGAGTGATTACCCTATTTCCTCCGATTAAACGAGTTAGCATGAAGAGACTCAAGCTTGGAATGAAGACCGCCTGAAAACCTGCCTTAATTCCAGGAACAGATAGGGGGAGGATAACGTTTTTAAAGGTTTGAAACCTTGTTGCTCCAAGGTCATAGGCTGCATCAATTAGATTATGGTCGATTTCTTCCAAGGAATTGAAAATTGGAAGAATCATAAAAGGTATTTCAATGTAGGCTGCAACAAAGATAAAGCTAAAGTCAGTAAATAGAATCTGTTGAGACCCAATGCCTATAAACTCAAGAAAAGAGTTTACTGAGCCATATTTTCCAAAAATCCCAATGAAGGAATAAGCCTTCAAAAGGAGATTAATCCAGGTGGGTAAAATAATCAGCATAAGCCAAAGTTGCTTGTGTTTAAGCCTTGTTAGGATATAGGCTGTCGGATAGCTGATTACAAGGGTTACAAGGGTTATAATCCCTGCATAAAGTACGGAGTTTAGGGTCATCTGCAAGTAGGTTGCACTTGTAAAGTAAGTCCGATAGTTATCAAGACTTAGCTTGCCTGAGATATCAAAAAATGATTGATAAACTAGCAAAATTAAGGGTGCTATTACAAAGAGAAGAATCCACATGAAATAAGGAATAGCAAAGAGTCTATTCGTTTTCTTCATCATCGCCTCCTTCTTCTTCCTCAAGGCCTACAACAATTCCCTCATCGAACTCATCTTCCTCAACATACTCTTCAATCCGAGCGTCAAACTCTTCTTCACTTTCATTAAATCTCATGATGTGAAGGTCTTCTGGCTCGAAGTCAAGTCCGATAATCTCTCCAACAATAGCCTTCCTTCTCGAATGAATCATCCATTCATTGCCTAAATCATCAACTGCAATAATCTTATAGTGAACACCCATAAAGACCTGAGTTGTAACTCGGACATTGAATTTACCTTCATCAGGTAGGGTAAACTGAAGGTCTTCTGGTCTGATAACAATCTCAACTGGCTCATTTTTCCTCATTCCACCATCGACTGCCTCGAATTTTTTCCCATTAAACTCAACCAGGTAGTCTTCAAGCATGCGACCCTCAACAATATTACTTTCTCCAATAAAGTCCGCAACAAAGTGGTTGATGGGCTCATCATAAATATCAACAGGACTACCTGACTGGACAATCTCCCCTTCATTCATGATGAAAATCCAATCACTCATGGCAAGGGCCTCTTCCTGGTCATGGGTAACAAAGATAAAGGTGATACCAAGACGCTGTTGTAGGGTTCTTAGCTCATACTGCATCTCAGTCCTAAGTTTTAAGTCAAGGGCAGATAGGGGCTCGTCAAGTAGGATAACACGCGGCTCATTAATAATGGCCCGGGCAATGGCTACCCTCTGCTTTTGTCCTCCAGAAAGCTTGTGGATACTTCTTTTTTCATAGCCAGTCAGACGCATCATTTTTAAGGCCTCGGTAACCCTTTGCTCAATCTCATCCTTGGCAACTTTTCTGATTTTTAAAGGAAAGGCCACATTATCAAAAACATTTTTATCCGGGAAAAGAGCGTAAGATTGAAAGACTGTATGGACATCACGCTTGTTGGTTGGAATATCATTAATTCTCTTACCGTCAAGAAGAATATCTCCACTAGTCGCCTCTAAAAAACCTGCAATCAGATTCAAGATGGTCGTTTTACCACTTCCAGAAGCTCCAAGAAGGGTGTAGAATTTACCTTCCTCAAGCTCAAAATTTATATCCTTTAAGACGACTGTTCCTGTATCCTCAAAAACCTTACTTACATTTTTAAATTCAATAATATTTTTAGTCAATTTTTTCTTCCTAATCTATAATTTTACTGGCCAATCTCTTTTTGGCCCAAGATTCGAACTTCTGTTTCAAGCCTTACTCCACTTGTCTCATATACCTTTTCTTGGACATATTTAATGAGTTCCTCATAGTCACGTGCTGTTCCTGAAGCCACATTGACCATAAAACCTGCATGCTTACGGCTAACCTCAATGCCACCAATCCTGTGACCCTGAACCCCTGCTTCCTGAATCAGCTGACCCGCAAAATAGCCAGGTGGCCTCTTGAAGACTGAGCCACAACTTGGATATTCAAGGGGCTGCTTGGCCTCACGTAAACCATTCAACCTAAGCATCTCTTCTCTAATAATCTCATGATCTCCAGCAGTCAGGCTAAATTTGGCTGACAGGCAGATGTAATCCTTATCCTGTAAGATAGTATGACGGTAGGCAAAGTTCATATCTTCCCCTGCAATGGTTATAATTTGACCATCTTTTGTCATGACCTTACATGAAGCTAGGATGTTTGAAATCTCACCCCCGTAAGCACCTGCATTCATAAAGACCGCACCGCCAATACTTCCTGGAATACCACAGGCAAACTCAAAACCAGTCAAGGAATGATCAAGGGCAAGCTTGGTAACTTCTGTAAGAATGGCACCAGCCTGAGCCTCAATGACATAACCTTCAATCTTAACCTGATTCATCTTCTCGAGTAGAATGACAAAACCTCTAATTCCGCCATCTCTGACAATCAAATTACTGGCATTACCTAAAACCAGGAAGGGAAGCTCATATTCTCCTGAAAATTCAAGGATTCTTTGAAGCTCAACCTCATCTTTAGGGAAGACAAGAAAGTCTGCCGGTCCGCCCACCTTGGTAAAGGTATACTTACTTAAATTTTCATCAATTCTTATGTCTATTCCAGCTAGATTTTCAACAACCTTACTCTTTTCAATCATTATCCATCTCTCTTCTATAAATTATAAATAAAGATATCTCTATCCTACTAATTTTAACATAAACCCCATCTTTCCTAAAGGACTAGCAGGTCCTTAGAAAGAATTTACGGAAGAAATTTGCTGTAGCTCTCCCTAATCCTTGAGCCTAAGTTTCCTCATATCCCTAACTTGACCATAAGAAAAAATTAAAATCGAAAGCCAAATCAAAATGAATCCATGTAAATCACCAGGCTTAAGCGGCTCCTTGAAGACAAAGAGGGCGATTAAAAGCTGGATGGTCGGGCTTAAATACTGGATAAATCCGATAATATTGAAGGGGGCAAGCTTTACAGCCTGAGAAAATAGGAGAAGGGGTATGGCTGTTATCACTCCAGATAAGGCCAGGCAGGTAATTTCAAGGCTGGTGTAATTAAGGGGATTTGATTTACTGAAAAATAAAAGGTAGGTAATTACAAGAGGTGACAGGAAGAGACTTTCAACAAACATGGAAACATCACTAGAAAGGTTGGTAAATTTTTTTGCAAGGCCATAAAAGGCAAAGGATAAGGGCAAAATAATTGAAATAAGGGGCAGGCTTCCATTTTGAATGGTTAAAAGTAAGACTCCTCCTAGGGCTAGAAAGATTGAAAATTTGGTATAACGACTCAGGGACTCCTTAAAGAAAATAAGGGCCAAAAGGACTGAGATGAGCGGATTGATATAATATCCAAGGCTTGCGGCTGATGCCTGATTACTTGCTACGGCATAAATATAAATCAGCCAATTAATGGCGATAAAAATACTGGCACAAAACATAATCACAAGCTGTTTTTTATTAGCAAAAAGGGTCCAAAGCTCATGCTTGAGCCGCTTAAGGCCACCACTTATAAAAAAATAAAGACTCATGCTTACCAGGGTCGATATGATACGGTAACTAAAAACATCCAGGGAATTAATATTGCCAAGAAGTTTCCAAAAAAGAGATAACAAACCCCATGACACATGACAAATTACAGCAAGAAGAATACCCAAATCCTTCTTGCTGTAATTTTCCTTATTTACATTTTTCTCTTGAAGTTCTTTATTAGAGGACACAGCGAACTCCTTTAGAATCAACATTGAGGGATAAGATTTCACCATCTAAGTTGAGTTTTTCAAGGTCTGCGACCAGGAGAGCTTCCTTGTCTCTCGGGCAAATAACCATAACTGTTGGCCCTGCTCCGCTAAGGTAGCTAGCATAGGCTTCATGTTTGTGGGCCAGTTTCCTGATTTGTGAAAATTCCTTGACCAGGGGTCTGCGGTATTTTTCGTGGAAAAGGTCTGACTCGATCATCGCTCCTGCCTTAAGCAAATCGCCCTTTAAAAGAGCTGCGATAGCAACATTTGCAATCGAACTTGCGGCTACAGCCTCCTTATAAGATAAATCTTCAGGTAGAACACCACGGCTATCAGCTGTTAGCAGTTGATAATTTGGGATGAAGGCCACAAAGGCTGCATCTGGGAAATCAGATGCTACAACAGTTGTTTTATTATCAACAGTCGAAGCCACTACCAAATTACCTAAAATGGCTGGAGCCACATTATCAGGATGTCCTTCAATTTTTGTGGCTAGATCTATCTTATCATCAGGGCTCAATCTTAAATTAGCCAGCTGATTAGCAAGCTCAATTCCTGCCACAATAACTGAAGAGCTTGAGCCAAGTCCACGGGCTAGAGGGATGGCACTAGTCATCCTAAGATGATGGGGCTTTAAATCACCTGCGACCTTAAGGGCTGATGCCACAAGAAGGTTGTTTTCATCCTGGGGGATGAAAGCTCCCAAGTCATGCTCGACAAGCCATTGATCACTTTTTTCTAAAACTTCTATTTCCAGATACAAATCAAGGGCCAGCCCGACAGAGTCAAAGCCTGGACCAATATTTGCTGAACTTGCTGGTACAATTATCTTCATTCTTACTCTCCTAAGACCCTAAAGGTATTTAAAAGCTCAAAATCCTTGACAGACTTTAATTCATCAACGACTGCAAAAAGTTGCTTTCTGGTCATTTCATGGGTGATGATTACCACTCGTGCCCGGTCGTGATCAGATTTTTGCTGGCTAACTTGGTCAAAGCTGATGTCAAGGTCATTAAAAATCTCTGATAACTTAAGCATTTGTCCCTTTTTATCAGCCACATCAAGGGCGAAATAGTACATACCAGATACATCCTCTTGATTGGCTAAAACAGTTTGGCGTTTAAAGCTATTAAAGGCTCTGATTTCAGCCTTTTGATTAAGCCTTTGACCAATATTAATCACATCTGACATAACGCTTGTTGCAGTTGGCTTTTGACCTGCACCAGGCCCGTAAAACATGCTTTGTCCAATACCAATGCTTTCCACAAAGACAGCATTCATTTCATTGTTTACACTTGCTAGGGCATGATTCTTGGGCAGAAAGACGGGACTAACTTCTGCAAATAGACCACTTTCAACCTCTTCAATGGTACCCAAAAGCTTAATCACATAACCAAGCTTGCTAGCAGTTGCCACATCATCAGGACTGATATTTCTGATTCCAGCCTTACTTACCTGATTAATATCAATGGTCATACCAAAGGCAAATTGACTTAAAATTACAAGCTTATAGGCCGCATCAATTCCATCAACATCATTTGTTGGGTCACTTTCAGCAAAGCCAAGTTCTTGAGCCCTTTCAAGAGCCTTCTCATAAGACCATCCCTCATCAACCATCTTGGTCATCATAAAGTTACTGGTTCCGTTAATGATTCCATGAAGCCTTGTAATCTTGTCCCCATTAAAACTATCAGCAAGGCTTCTTAGGATGGGAATTCCTCCTGCTACAGCTGCCTCATAATAAAGGAAGACACCGTTTTTCTCTGCTAAATCCGTTAATTCTGGACCATGGAGGGCCAAAAGATCCTTGTTGGCTGTAACGACATGCTTTTTAGCCTCAAGGGCCCTTTCGATAAAGGTTTTAGCTGGCTCAATTCGGCCAAGAAGCTCAATTACTAGATCAATGTCATCATCTTGGATAATGTGATCAATATCTGTAACAAAGTTAAAGGGGAAGTCTTTTTCCAGGCTAATTTTCTTCTCCTCTCTGACAAAAATCTTACTAATTTCAAGGGAGTCACCAATTGCTTGCTCGATCTTACTCTTATTTTCTTCTAGTAGGTAGGGCAGGCCTTGTGCCACTGTTCCAAAACCTAATAATCCTATCTTTAATGTCATACATTCTCCTAATTCTATAGAAATAAAAAATGCTTAAAAGCATTTTTTAAAGTCCAACTCTTTCAAAAATTTCATCAACACGTTTGAGGTGATAGTTGTAATCAAAGGCTGCGTCAATATCCTCATCAGTCAGATACTCACGAACCTTTTTGCTACCTTCAACAAGGGGTCTAAACATAATCTGCTCATCCCAACTTCTTGCTGTCATTGGTTGAACCAAGTCATAAGCCTCTTCACGGGTCATTCCTTTTTCAATTAAGGTGAGCATCACATGCTGGCTATAGATTAGACCAAAGGTTGCATCCATATTACGACGCATATTTTCTGGGAATACTGTTAGGTTTTTAACAATATTTGAAAAACGGGTCAGCATGTAATCAACAAGGATGGTTGTGTCTGGTGCAATAATACGCTCAGCTGATGAGTGAGAGATGTCACGTTCGTGCCAAAGGGGAATATCCTCGTAAGCAGTCACGGCATGTCCACGGACGACACGGGCAAGACCTGTCATGTTCTCAGACCCGATTGGGTTACGCTTATGAGGCATGGCTGATGATCCCTTTTGCCCTTTAGCAAAGAATTCCTCAACCTCACGTTGTTCTGATTTTTGCAGTCCACGAATTTCAGTTGCCATCCTCTCAATACTTGTTGCAATAATAGCAAGGGTTGAAAAGTATTCAGCATGTAAATCACGCGGTAAAACTTGAGTTGAAATCTCTTGGGCACGGATTCCTAATTTGTCACAGACATAAGCTTCAACAAATGGCGGAATATTGGCAAAGGTTCCAACGGCTCCTGAAATTTTTCCAGCTTCAACACCACGGGCAGCTGTCTCAAAGCGAACAATATTACGTTTCATCTCAGAGTACCAGGTAGCAAGTTTCAAACCAAAGGTTGTTGGTTCAGCATGAACCCCGTGGGTCCGTCCCATCATGACAGTATGCTTGTGCTCACGAGCCTTGTTTGCAATTATTTGCAGAAAGTTTTCAAGGTCTTGTCTAATGATATCATTTGCTTGCTTATAAAGGTAGCCATAGGCTGTATCAACTACATCAGTTGAAGTTAAACCATAGTGAACCCACTTTCTTTCTTCACCAAGGGTTTCAGAAACAGCACGGGTAAATGCTACAACGTCATGGCGGGTTTCTTTTTCAATTTCAAGGATTCGGTTGAGATCAAAGTCTGCATTTTCACGAATTTTCACCACATCTTCCACTGGAATTTCACCAAGTTCAGCCCAGGCTTCATCAGCTAAGATTTCAACTTCAAGCCACGCACGGTACTTGTTTTCCTCAGTCCAAATTGCTCCCATCTCTGGGCGAGTATAACGTTCTAACATTTTTTCTCCTACTATTAATTTGATACTACTATTATCAGGGAAAAGACCTGGTTAGTCAAGGAGTAAATCAAAAAACTACCAATGAATATTGGTAGTTTACGAACATCTATTTAATTTACATGTTTATTATAAAGATTTAATAGTCAAGGGCATGACCTGATGCATTACCAAAGAAGTAACCAGTTTTACAGTTAATCGAGAATAGGTAGGTTCCATCAGATTTGTACAGGTTATAGTAGCCATTACCGTTTATAATATTGACTGGCTTGATGTAGTAGTTATCACCTTCAAAGTATCCCCTTTGCCTTGAAATATTAAGAACATTGTCAAGTACACCAGCCTTCCAAGTCCAAGCAGGATTACTTGTATCAGCAATTGCTGCTTGGTTTATAGGAACACGAGAGAGGGAATCTTGATCAACCTTAGGGCTTGTTGCAGCTTCTGACGAGCCTGAATTTGCACCAGCATTCGCCTGGGCCTTACTAGCTTCTGCCGCTTGAGCTGCCGCTGCTTGTTTTGCTTCTTCTGCCTTACGAGCTTCTTCAGCTTGTTTTGCCTCTTCTGCCTTGCGGGCTTCCTCAGCCTTTTGAGCAGCTTCTGCCTGTTGATTTTTACCAAGGGCTATAGCACTGTCGATGGCCTGATTTAAGCTAGCTAGATTTGACTTATTAATATTAAAGTCAGCTCCATCCTTAACCTTAGCATCTTGATTGACCTTCCCATCACTGATGACATCTGTTTGAAACTTAGAATTAATCTCATCTAGTGAAGTAATTTGAGCCTTTAAATCAGACACTTCTGTTTGATAGCTAGCATACTTGCTACTATCTTTGACTGAATCAAGATCCTTAACTAGATTATCATAATTTGACAGGCTAGAATTTTTAAGGGCATCCTTGTTCTTATCAGTATAAAAACTAGCAAATAGGGTATCAAATGACGCTTCCCGTTTTTTGAGATCCTCATCTTTTGCAGCCTGCTCCTTTTGTTCAAGGACAAGCTTTTGATGGTGGTCATACTGATTTTTAGCCAGGAAGGCTCCGCCTAAAACAAGGACAGCCAAAAGGCTTAAGTAAACCAACTTTGTAGCTGATGGCTTGGGGGCTAACTTGGTAGGAGTTTCCTTGTTGGGTGTAAAATTAGGTTCAACTTCCGCCTTTGAATCAGCTGCTAAAGTAGCTTCACCATCATCAAGGATAATTTGGTCAAAGTCATCTTTCTGATCCTGTTGGTCCTGCTTATGTGCCTGAGATGAGTCTTCTACTTGCTCATCGCTCTGAATCTTTTCTTGAGCTTCCTCTTGTACAATTTTCTCTTGTCTAGCTTCTTCCTTACTAGCCGCTGGGGATTGTTCTGAGATAATTCCTGCTTCATTTTCACTAGATTCAGCGGATTCTGTAGAATCAGATAAGGTCTCTGACTTTTCTAAAACTTCTTCTTCCTTTTTAGCCAGCTCAATCTCTTCAGCTTCAATTTTGGCATCTAATTGGTCAAGATTTTCAGCCAATTGAACTGCCTTTGCTACAAGTTCCTCACGGGCCTTTAAAAGTTCTTGGGGAATTAATTCTTCCTTGCGAATTTTTTTATTTTTTTCAATCTCAAAACGATTTTCCCTAATGTAGGCATCAAGGAGGGATTCATTTCTAGCCTGAGCTTCTTCACCAGCCCTAACCTTATCTTGAATCTCTTCAATGGTCATGTCTGAAATTTCACCAAAATCAAGAACCTGCTCGACCTTCTTCTTATCTAGTTTAGCCTTAGAATCATCCTGGCTCTTACTAGCAAGGTCAGCATGTGGAGCTTCATGGTCTGGAGTAAATCCAGCTTTTTTAACTTCTTCTTCCTTAAAATCCTTTTTCGTCATATCCTCTTACCAAAGTATTGATAAAGGTCAACCCTCAAAGTTCCATTGTAAAGTTTACGCTTCTTAGTTGCCTTTGCTCCGTATTTTTCTTCAAACATTAAATCACTGGTCAAGATGTATTTACTCCAGGTAACAAGGGGTCTAAAAACTTCTCCCATTTCCTTGTATAAGACCTTGACATCTTCAAATTTTAAAAGACGCTCTCCGTATGGTGGATTTGAAACAATAACCCCATCGAACTTATCAGTGCGGAAATCTTGGACTCGCATCTGCTTAAAGTTTATGTCAGCATAAACTCCTGCCTTCTTGGCATTTTCTTTAGCAATTTCAACCATCCTAAAGTCAATGTCAAAGCCTGAAATATCAAGTTCAATTTCATCATTGATTGCCTTACGGGCTTCAATTCGAGCCTTACTGTAAACATCTTGGCCAAACCAAGCCCACTCTTCACTAATAAATGATCTCTTAAGGCCTGGTGCAATATTCCTTGCAATCATGGCTGCCTCAATTGGAAAGGTTCCACTACCACAAGTTGGATCAACGAAGGGACGCTTCATATTAGCCCGCCAGTTGGTCAGCATGATGATTGAAGCTGCCATATTTTCCTTAATGGGAGCTCCCCCCTTATCAACCCTGTAACCACGTTTGAAGAGACTTTCACCACTCGTATCAATCAAGATAGTGGCCTTGTTCTTATGTAGGCTCACTTCAATTGGAACAGTTGGTCCATTTTCAATCAAAGGAACCCCATCAGGCCTGTGAAAAATCTTCTGTAACTTCTTAACAACAGCCTTCTTAGTAATGGCCTGAATACTTGGCTCATTGTGGAGGGTCGATTTTACAGCCTTGGCCTTGGTAATGGGAAAGGCGTAGCCTAAGGGCAGGTAAGCACCCCAATCGAGGGCCAAAACTCCTTGAAAGAGTTCTTCAAAGGTATGAGCTTCAAATTCACCAACGATAATCTTTACTCTATCAGCTGTCCTAAGCCATAAGTTGGCCTTGGCAATTGTTTCCTTGCTCCCTGAAAATAAAACCCTTGAATTTTCATCAATTTTATTTTCAATTCCAAGGTCCCGTAACTCCCTTGATACCAGTGCCTCAATCCCAGCTGCACAAGTAGCCACTAAATTAAATTTTTCCATTTTATCTCTATCTATCTCTCTTCTAATTTTAAAAGGCGGCTGAGTAAAACCCAGCCACCCCCTGAAGACAATTTTCTATAAGCCATGTTTTGTTCCAGTGTAAGCAGGTACTTACACCTTCGATAATCATCTGTCTGTCATAATGACCTCGTCGTACGTTCAATTCCGCTTGACAAGTGCCCCTACCAAAGTTTGGGTTGCTCGCTTGAGGGGTTTACCACGTTCCACTTTAGCCGTTTCCAGCTAAACTCGTCTCTTTGGCACTTTTATAGGTAATCTTGGCATATCAAAACTTAGCCAATTTCCCAGCCGTAACTTTCGTCCCCAGGCTTATTGTTTCACCTGGCACAAACACTACGGGCATCTCAGCCCGTGCGAGCATGGACTTTCCTCACCGGTTAAAACCAGCGCGATTATCCGAAAATTGCCCCCTAATTATAGCAAATTAGGTAACATACTTCAAGTAAATTATTGGTGCTTGTCAGAGTTAGTTTTCCTCAGTCTTAGGTCCAAAGACCGCAAGTTCAAGCCTTGACAAACGTTTTAAGACATCAAAATTTGAACCCTCTTGATATTTTTCAGCCTTAGGAGCAGCCTTGACCTCTTGAGTAGCTTTAACAACTTCGACAGGTTCAATCCTTTTTGTATCCCCAAAATCAGCTGGGTTAGGACTTGCTTGCTTTTCGGCATTAGCAAGTTTTGAACGCAAGAATTCATTTTCTTCCCTAAGGGCTAAAATCTCATCCTGGAAGCTTTCGTAATCGCGGATTACATCATCAAGCATTAAATCAACTTGATCTGGATCATAACCCCTCATTTTACGGTCAAAATGTTGCTCAAAAATATCTTTTGGTGTGAATTTATATTTGGTCATGCTAACTCTCCTCTATCATTTCTCTGTTCTTGATTTTATCAAAAAGAACACGTCCTTTCAAGCTTAATAATCATTACCTAAGATTTCGTCATAGGCCTCATTAAGGTCATCAAAACTTAAGGACAATTGGTAGTAATCATCTGCTTCTTCAATCAAGGCAAACAAATATTTTAAATTATTGGGATTTTCAGAATCATAAAAACAAAAGATTCCATCCGTATGACTTAAAAGAAATTTATTATACTCCTTGAATTGACCAGGATTTTCATAGTGATTATAGGCATAGCTAATATAGTCAGCTCCCTTAAACAACGCAAGTTTACTCTTAGCTGCCTCATTCCATGATTCACCGTGATTCTCAAAGGCAAATATACTGGCCGTTTTTAGGTCATATTCTTCCTTCAGCTCATTTACAATCTCTAAAACCCAAAATTCAAAGCCCTTATTACCACCAAAAATAAACCATTCAACACCCTGGTCAATTAAATTTAATAACTTTTTCCTAATAACTGCCTTAATCAAAGAAACTTTCTGGTCATTATCCTTAAAAATTCCCAGCTCAAAATCCTTGTAGCCACACACTAGTATACTCTTCATATATTTTATCATCCCAAATTATTTCTACTTATGATATAATATTATAACTGCGTCAGATGTCTTTTAGCAAATTTAATATCATCTGACTTGAAGGATTGACTATGATTAATTATCCAAACGGAATTAGAAGGCAAAGAATTTTAGAAAATAAAAAACCAGCAGAAAAAAAAGTAAATTTTGCCAACCGCGGAATGAACTTTGAAACTGAGATCAATGCAAGTAACGACTACTACTTGAGCCGCAAGATTGCTGTTGTCCACAAGAGGCCAACCCCCATTCAGATTGTCAAGGTTGATTACCCCAAAAGAAGTAAGGCCAAGATAACTGAAGCTTATTTCAGGCAAGCTTCTACCACCGACTATTCAGGTGTTTATCAGGGCAAGTATCTTGACTTTGAGGCCAAGGAAAGCAAACAAAAAACCATGTTCCCCATGAAAAATTTTCATGACCACCAACTTGAACATATGGATCAGGTCTTAAGGCAGGGGGGAATATCCTTTGTTTTGCTGCATTTTTCGGCTCTTTACGAAACCTATTTTCTTGATTCAAAATTTTTAATTGACTATTATAAAGAACATGGAACTAATAAATCCCTACCTATAAAATATATTAAAAGGCATGGGCATCAAATTGAAATGAGCGGCATCCCAAGAGTTCCCTACTTGGAAGTTATAAACAAGTATTATTTAGGAGAAAAGTAAATGGCTAATCAAGGAAAAAAAATTATTAAAACCCGATTAAAGAGAGGGAAGACACCAAAGAAACAAATAAATCAGAAGTACTGGAAGGCATTAAAATATATTTTAATAGCTGGAATATCCCTCTTCATCGTAGGCTTTATAGCAGCTTCTTCTCTCTTTGTCTACTATGCAAGAACGGCACCTGAACTTGACATAAGTAAATTAGAAAGCCACTCCTCTTCTATTATATACGATAAAGATGGACAGGTTATTGCAAATCTTGGAACAGAAAAAAGGGATTTAATTACCACCAAGGATATTCCCATAACCTTGGTCAATGCTATTACATCAATTGAGGACCACCGCTTCTTCAACCACCGGGGAGTTGACCCTGTCAGGATTTTTGGAAGCTTTCTCCACAATGCTAAAAGCGGAACAACCCAAGGGGGGTCAACCCTTACCCAGCAGCTGATCAAACTATCTTATTTTTCAACCAATAAGACTGACCAGACAATTAAGAGAAAGGCCCAAGAAGCCTGGTTGGCCGTTCAGCTGGAAAGAAAGGAATCTAAGGAAGAGATTCTAACCCTCTACATCAACAAGGTATTCATGGCCAATGGTTACTACGGAATGCGGACAGCTTCTCTTGCCTACTATGGTAAGGAACTAAAAGATTTAAACCTGGCTCAAACAGCCCTTTTAGCCGGTATGCCCCAGTCACCAAATGGATACAATCCCTATACCAATCCAGAGGACGCTACCCTCCGAAGGAATGTGGTTTTAGCTTCCATGCTCAAGTACAAGAAGATATCCCAAGAAGATTATGATAATGCCATTAACACTCCTATTACCGATGGCTTGCAGCAGCTTAAACCATCAGTAAGTGTTCCAAGTTATCTCGATAATTTCATCAAGCAGGCCATTGAAGAGGTCCAAGAAACAACCGGGCAAGATGTTATGACAGATGGGCTTAAGGTTTATACAACAGTCGACAGCAATGCCCAACAACGTCTCTATGACATTGTGAATAGTGATGACTATGTTAATTTCCCAGATGATGACATGCAAGTGGCCTCAACCGTTACTGACGTTAAAAGTGGTGCTGTAGTTGCTCAAATCGGGGGAAGAAAAGTTCCTGAAGGTACAGTCTTTGGGAACAACCAGGCTGTTAATACCGACCGAGATTGGGGATCAACCATGAAACCCCTTGTCGATTACGGACCAGCCTTTGAATACGGTATTTACAATACGACCAAAAAGACAATCAATGATGCCCCTTATAATTGGCCTGGGACAAATGATCCCGTCTACAACTGGGACCGTAGGTATTATGGTCAAATGACAGTCAGACAGGCTCTTGTACAGTCAAGAAATATTCCTGCCATTAAAACTCTTGAAAGCGTTGGCCTAACCAAGGCAAATGACTTCGTAAATGGCCTTGGTATCCACTTTTCTCCAAGTATCGTCTACTCAAACAGTATCTCAAGTAACACCCAAGAAGCAGGGAATGAATACGGAGCAAGTTCTGAAAAAATGGCCGCAGCTTACGCTGCCATGGCAAGTGGTGGTATCTATACCAAGCCTTATTATGTAACTAAGATTGTTACTGATGATGGTCAGGAAAAAGTCACAAGTCCTGTTCAGACAAGGGCCATGAAGGAAACTACAGCCTATACCATGACCAGCATCTTAAAGGATGTTATAACTGGTGGTACCATGACCAATGGTTATATCCCAGGCCTCTACCAGGCAGGTAAGACCGGGACAAGTAACTATAATGACAGCCAAATCAACCAAGTCCTAGCTGATTACGGCAAATATATCAGCTACGGGGAAACTGTCGCCCCTGATGAAAACTTTGTCGGCTACACTACCAATTATTCAATGGCCGTCTGGACCGGTTATGCTAATAGAATGATTCCACTCTACGGGCAAAAATTAGAGGTAGCTCTTGATGTCTACAGGGAGATGATGAAGGACTTATCAGCCAATGTACCTAATGTTGATTGGAAGGTTCCTCAAGGAATTAGCCTAAGTGGTAAGGAAGTAACAATCACCAAATAAAAAGTTGGTAAAATATCATTAGTATATGTCAGAAATTGTGACATATACTTTTTTTTTTGATATAATAGGCACATAAAAGTTTGGAGGACAAAATGAATAAAAAGTTTTTAGTTGTTATAACGCTTTTAATTTCATTTTTTTCAGCATTTACAGCAAGTGCTGATGAAAAAAAAGTTAAAATTGCTAGTGACTCGACCAATGCTCCCTTTGAGTTTCAAAATTCAGATAAAAAATATGAGGGTATTGACGTTGATTTAATTAATAAGATTGCTCAAATGAACAATTGGGATATGGACTTAAGTTTCCCAGGTTTCGATGCAGCCCTTAATTCCCTACTTTCTGGAAAAGTTGACGGTGTTATAGCCGGCATGTCAATTACTGATGAACGTAAAAAAACATTTGACTTCTCAGATCCTTACTACAAATCTGAAATTGTAATTGCAACAACCAAGGCAAAGCCAATCACATCTTACAGCCAACTTAAAGGTAAGACAGTCGGTGTTAAAAATAGCACGGTTGCTCAAGAATTTATTACCAAGCACGAAAAAGAGTATGGTTATAAGATCAAGAGCTTCAATGAAGCTTCACAAATGCTTGACAGCCTAAAAATTGGTGACGTTGATGCCATCATGGACGAAAAACCAGTTCTTGCTTACACTGCCCTACAAGGACAAGATCTTGCTATTAATATGCCAGCTGAACAAGTTGGAAATTATGGTTTCGCCGTTAAAAAAGGAACTAACCCTGATTTAATCAAAGAATTTAACACATCTCTTGCTGAACTTAAGGCAAATGGTGGTTATGATGCAATTGTTGCTAAATATGTAGCCAAAGAGGATACTGAGGTAGCTAAAAAGGCTACTCCTGTAAAGAGCCTTTATAATATTTCAAGTGACAGCCTCTTTGCTCCCTTTGAGTTCCAGGACTCTAGTAAAAAATATGTCGGAATCGACGTTGACCTACTAAATGCTATTGCTGAGAACCAAGGTTTCAACCTAAAAATGAACTTCGTTGGTTTCCAGACAGCTGTTGACCAAACCCTTGCCAGCCAGGCTGATGGTATGATTGCAGGTATGTCAATTACTGACGAACGTAAGAAGGTATTTGATTTCTCAGATCCATATTTTACAGCTAATGCAACTGTTGCTGTTAAAGACAGCAACAAGTCAATCAAGTCTTATGAAGATCTAAAAGATAAGACAATCGGTGTTAAAAACGGTACTGCTTCACAAGACTTCTTGGAAAAAAATCAAGATAAATATGGTTACAAGATTAAGGTCTTTGACACAGCCGATACCATGTATGAAAGCTTAAATACTGCAAGTATCGACGCCTTCATGGATGATGAGCCTGTTGTTAAATATGCCATCAAGCAAGGTAAGAAATTTGCTACACCAATTGAACCAGAAAAAATTGGTGAGTACGGATTTGCTGTTAAAAAAGGACAAAATCCTGAATTGATTGAAATGTTCAACAATGGACTTGCTCAACTTAAGGCAAGCGGTGAATATGACAAAATTCTTAATACCTATGTGGGTGAATCAACAAGTACAGACAGCTCATCTGTCGATGAATCAACTGTTGTTGGTATCCTTAAAAATAACTGGGAACAACTTCTAAAAGGTTTAGAACTTACCCTTCTACTTGCAGTTGTATCCTTCATCCTTGCTTCAATCATTGGGATAATTCTTGGACTCTTCAGTGTTAGCCCAAGTAAATTCCTAAGAACCTTTACAGAAATCTACGTTGACTTAATTCGTGGTATTCCACTTATGGTTCTTGCCATCTTCATCTTCTACGGAATCCCTAACCTACTTGAGTTAATTACCGGAAAAGCAAGTCCTTTAAATGACTTCCTAGCAGGTACAATTGCCCTTACCCTTAACTCTTCAGCCTACATTGCTGAGATTGTCCGTTCAGGTGTTCAGGCAGTTCCAAATGGTCAAATGGAAGCTAGCCGAAGTCTTGGAGTATCTTATGGAACTACCATGCGTCGCGTAATCCTTCCGCAAGCTGTTAAAATTACCATTCCAAGTCTTGTCAACCAGTTTATCATTACCCTTAAAGATACAACTATCATTAGTGCAATTGGTCTGGTTGAACTTCTACAAACAGGTAAAATCATTGTTGCCCGTAACTTCCAATCATTTAAAGTATATGGAATTATAGCAATCATCTACCTAATTGTAATCTACGCCCTTATCCGCTTCGCAAGAAGATTAGAGAGGAAAATGAAATAATGTCAAAATTAAAAATTGATGTCAATGACTTGCATAAAAAATATGGTAAAAATGAAGTCTTAAAAGGGATTGATGCTAAGTTCTATGAAGGGGATGTTGTTTGTATCATCGGCCCTTCTGGATCTGGAAAATCAACCTTCTTAAGAACCTTAAATGGTCTTGAAAAAATAACAAGTGGTTCTGTCGTTGTTGATGATTTTGACTTGTCAGACAAGCAAACTGATTTCAACCAGGTAAGGCAAAATGTTGGTATGGTATTCCAGCATTTCAACCTTTTCCCTAACATGACTGTTATTGATAACATTACTTATGCTCCTGTGGAACTTAAGAAGATGAGTCTTGAAGATGCTCGTAAAAAAGCAAATGAACTTCTTGATACAGTTGGTCTACTTGATAAAAAAGATGATATGCCCGAATCACTATCAGGTGGGCAAAAACAGCGTGTAGCTATTGCTCGTGCTCTTGCTATGAATCCTGATATCATGCTCTTTGATGAGCCTACTAGTGCCCTTGACCCAGAGATGGTTGGAGATGTACTTGATGTTATGCAAGATCTTGCTAAACAAGGGATGACCATGTTGATTGTTACCCATGAAATGGGATTTGCCCGTAAGGTTGCCAATCGCGTTCTCTTTACTGATGGTGGTGTTATCCTTGAAGATGGAACACCTGATGAGATTTTCGACCATCCTAAACATCCAAGGCTACAAACCTTCTTACAACAGGTACTACATTCATAAAAAAAATCAGCTTCGGCTGATTTTTTTGTACATATATCTAATCTACATATAAAAAAGAGCTAGCCTGTGCTAGCTCTTTTTATTTTTATAACCACTCATTACCAAGCTTAATATAAAGTTTTTTAACAAGTTGGGTTACAAGGACATATCCTATAACAATGGCAAAGAACCATGGCCAGTAACCAGTAGGTAGTTCACCAAAATCAAAGGCCTTATGGATTGGTGTAAGAAGAATTACAAGTCCTACTCCAATGGCTGCAATACTTGATAAACATACTGGTAGAGATGCCATACTTTGAACAAATGGAATCTTTTTAGTACGAATAACATGCATTACCAAGGTTTGAGTAGTTAGACCAACCATGAACCATCCAGCTTGGAAGCTTCCTTGTTGGGCAACTGTATTAAGACCAAAGACAAACCATAAAACGATGAAGGTTATAATATCAAAGATACTACTGATAGGACCAATACAGATGGTAAATTTAAGGAGCCCCTTAATTTGCCATTTAACTGGTGTATCAAGTTCTTCATCATCTACATTATCCCAAGGGATAGTAAGTTGGGCCATATCATAAACAAGGTTTTGAATAAGTAGCTGCATTGAAAGCATTGGTAGGAAAGGAAGGAAGGCAGATGCAACAAGAATTGAAAATACATTACCAAAGTTTGAGCTTAGGGTATTTTTGATGTATTTCATCATGTTACTAAAGACCTTGCGACCTTCAAGTACACCTGTATCAACAACATTTAGGCTCTTTTCAAGAAGGATGATTGAAGACGCATCTTTGGTGATATCTGCTGCGGTATCAACTGAGATACCGACATCAGCTGTCCTAAGGGCTGGTGCATCATTAATCCCATCTCCCATAAATCCAACTGTGTGATTATCTGCCTTAATGGCTTCGATAATCCGAGATTTTTGCATGGGATTAAGTTTGGCAAACAGGTTGACTGTCCTTGCCTTTTCAGCAAGTTCATCCTGGCTCATGCTATCAATGTCTAAACCAAGAAGGTAGTTATCAGCAGCAATACCCACATCACGGCAGACCTTCTTAGCAACGATTTCATTGTCACCGGTTAGAACTTTAACGGCAACTCCGTGATCATGAAGGGATGAAATAGCAGTTTTTGCAGATTCTTTAACTGGATCAAGGAAGCCCATAAATCCAACAAGAACCATCTCTTTTTCATCAGCTACTGAATAAACAGCATTATCATGGACATCTTTTTTGATGGCTACAGCAATGACACGCATACCCTTTTCGTTAAGCTCAGTATTTAGCTTACGCATTTGATTTTTGAGCTTATCAGTTAGGGGAACAGTTTCTCCATTAATTTCTACATGAGAACAGATACTTTCCATCTCTTCAACAGCACCTTTTGTGATCATCAGCTGATGACCATCAGCCTTGATAACAACAGTCAAACGGCGGCGTGAGAAATCAAAGGGAATTTCATCTATTTTTTCAACATTAGTAAATGGTTCCTTGCGGGCTGTTTCATCATAATAGTTGATTACAGCTACATCCATCAGATTCTTCCAACCTGTTTGATAAGAAGAGTTTAGGAAGGCAAGGTCTAGGACATCATCATTGTTTTCACCAAGAGGATTCAAATGTTGAACCAAAACCACTCGGTCTTCTGTGATAGTTCCTGTCTTATCGGTACAAAGAACGTCCATACTCCCGAGATTTTGGATAGAAGGAAGTTCCTTAACAATAACCTTTTCCTTTGAAAGTGTCATTGCACCCTTAGCCAGATTACTTGTTACAATCATTGGAAGCATCTCAGGTGTTAGACCCACTGCTACGGCGATAGCAAAGAAGAAGGCCTCTGACCAATCACCCTTTGTCACCCCATTGATTAAGAGAACAACTGGGAAAAGAATGAGTGACATCCTAAGAAGAAGTTGGCTAACTCGGTAAAGGCCACTGTCAAATGATGTTTTACCACGTTTTTTAGTAGCATTTAGGGCGATATCACCAAAGAAAGTACTTTGACCTGTTTTTAAGATAATTGCCTTACCTTGTCCACTTAGGATATCAGTTCCAGTAAAGACCAAGTCTTTCATATCAATTGCTGAACCATCTGATTCAGATTTAAATCCTGGATTTACAAATTTTTCAACCGGCAGAGATTCACCTGTCAAAGATGATTGATTGATAAAGAGGTCCTTGGCCCAGATAAGACGAGCATCGGCAGGAATCATATCCCCAGTAGCAAGAGTCACAATGTCTCCTGGAACAACATTATCCATCGGAATTTCCTTGGTTTCCCCGTTACGAGTAACAGCACAGGTATTTTCAATCAGAATTTTTAATTTGAGACTCGCCTTTTGCGAGCGATATTCCTGAACAAAAGATATGGTTGAACTGGCAAGAATCATAACGGCCATGATGAAGGCTGCTTGAAAATCATCTGTAAGCATTGATACGACCATCAAGCCTGCAAGCACAAAGACAAAAGGATCTTTAAAGGACTCTAAAAATAGAAGCCAGGCAGGAGTTGGTTTTTCTGCATCAATCTTATTGGGACCATATTTCTCCAATCTTTTTTCAGCTTCCTCTTCAGAAATTCCCTGATTTGAAGAACCTAGGGCCTTATACAAATCATCTTCTGAAAGAAAGGCAAATTTTTTAAGTTCTACTTCTTTAGCAGAACTTTTTTTAGTGTCCATTTTTTTCATACGTATCCTCCAGTCTCATAATTGATTTCATGCTAAATTTACAAGGCAAAATCAATCATCAAGATTACTTATTTAGCCAGATACAAGTTAAGTTCAACAAGACCACCGAAAAAAAGCACACTCAACAAAGAGCATGCTTTTTAGCATCATGATCTTATGTTGAGCTTTAGCACTATAGGGCGTAGATATAAAATATCAGCTACATTATGGATAACCTTCACGATCATCCCTGTTCTACCAACTAAGAGTCTCTCGATTCTTTCGCGGCAGTAGCTTATGTCCAAATAGGAGCCTCACCTAACAAATATTTAACTTTAACCCTAATATAAACTAAAAAAAATCCCCTGTCAACAAATTTAATGAAAAATTATTTCAAAATTTCATGTAATAAGTCAACGTTCGGGGATTTGTTGGCTCTAAATAAATGAGCATCCTGCGTCCAATATAGATAGGGAAATTAGGCTTATTTTTTAGCCTCTTCTACCTTGTCTTTTGCTTCATCAATCTTGTCACTAGCTGCATCCTTAACATCAGAAGCTTTCTCTTCTGCTGCGTCTTTAGCGTCAGCAGCCTTATCTTTTGCTTCCTCAGCTTTTTCCTTGGCAGCTTCTTTAGCATGGTCAAGTTTTTCAGCAGCCTTATCAGCAGCTTCCTTGGCTGAATCTTTGAATTCACCAGCTTTTTCAGCTACCTTGCCAGCTACTTCTTTAGCTTTTTCAGCTACCTTACCAGCTTCTTCTTTTAACTCTTCTGTTTTTTCAGGAGCCTTATCTTTTGCTTCTTCAAATTTTTTCTTAGCGTCATCAAAAAGATCACCAGTTTTTTCAGCCACATCTTCTGCTGCCTTACCGACTTTTGAAGCCACTTCTTTAGTTTTACCAACTAATTCATCAAAGAAACCTTCAGCTTTCTTCTTGTTATCACCAGTAACATTACCTGCTGCTGTTTCTACTTTTCCTTTTACTTTATCTACATTTCCATTGTCTGCCATAATAAGTCTCCTTAATTTATATATACTTTTAATATGTTTTAAATATAACAAAATTAAATTTTATATTCAAGAAATAAGCCTTTTCACACCCTTAAAATGTTAGAATGTAGAGGAATCGTTTTTTATCTGAATTTAGTAAAAATCAAGAAGGAGGAAAGTTCAAATAATGAAAGTAAAAATCAAGGGTCTCTTGGCTGGTATTCTTTTATCCCTCTGTCTAGCCTTTATTAGCAAGCTTCTAGCAAATTTTTTACCGCAAATTGGAAGTGCAAGTCTTGCCTTACTTATAGGTATCCTACTGGGCAATACTATCTTTCAGGATAAAATGTGGGAGAGGGGGACAAAATTTTGTGAAAGTAAGTTTCTTGAAATTTCAGTCCTTCTTTTGGGCTTTAGTGTCAATATCACAAGTATCTTGACCTTAGGATTTAAGAGCTTCTTCTACATACTTATCCTTATGACCCTAACCCTTGTAAGTGTTACCATGCTTGGAAAAAAATTTGCCATTAAGGAAAAGCTTAGTCTCTTGGTAGCTGGCGGAGTGGCTGTCTGCGGATCTTCTGCCATAGCCTCGATTACACCATCAATTGAAGCCAAAGACGAAGATAAAGGACAGGCAATCATCCTAGTCAATCTCTTGGGTACGATTATGATGTTTACTCTAGCCTTTATTGCGAGCATGATATTTCCACAAAGTTCAATCAGGCAGGCAGCCTTGATTGGTGGAAGTTTGCAGTCGGTTGGCCAGGTTGTAGCCAGTGCTGCTTTTTTAGGAGATAATCAGGTAAAACTTGCCATGCTTTACAAGATACTAAGGATTATCATGCTACCTGTAGTCATCATTTGTATGAAAATTTACTTGAAAGATAAAAGGACTGGGACCAAGGCCAGTAAGAAGTACAAGACCAGGCTTCTTCCCTGGTATGTTTTTGCCTTTATCCTGGTTTGTCTAATTAATAGCCTTATTAAGTTACCCACGGAAACCCATTATTTTGCCCAAACCCTTAGTAGTTGGCTTGAGGTAAGTGCCCTTGCTGCAATCGGTCTTCGCCTAAATTTCAAAAAATTCCTTAAGAATGGCAGGTCTTTTTTAACTTTTGGTCTTCTAGCTGGAAGTATCCAAGCCCTTTATGCCATGGTCCTAATCATTTTCTTAAATATCTAAAAATAAAAGAGCCCAAGGGCTCTTTTGTTATCCAGCTCTTCCTAGGAAGAAGACACCTACAATGATAAAAATGATTGCTAGAAGTTTTTGAACATTGATTTTTTCCCTAAACATAAAGTAGGAAATGATAATGGTCCAGATGTAGCTGATTGAGGTCAATGGAAAGGCGATTGAATAATCAAGATACTTAAATAAAACAATATTAGTCCCAGCACTTACTATGTAATAGAAGGACCCCAGATAAAAGTCCTTTGACCTAAGAATATTGTGGACTGATAGGACTGGCATTTTATCCATGGCTTTTTTTAGGTAAATAGCCCCGATACTTCCTGTAAAGGTTGTGGTTAAAAGCCAGAAGGCGATTTTAAGAAAAGTCATTATTATTTACCTTCCTCCCTTTCTTTTTTAGGAATATAGGCTAGGGTAAAGGCTCCAGCAACTATAAATAAGACCCCTAAAATTTTGTTTAGACTAATACCTTCACCTAAAAATAAGTAGCCAAAGAAGACCGAAAAGGCAAAGCCAATACTCATCATGGGTTGTAAAATCGAAACCTCACCATACCTAAATGATGCCATTAGAACAATCATCCCAGCTCCTGCTAGAACAAAGCCTAGAATGGTCATAAGGGTTGCCTCAAGACTACTACTGGTCTCTGCTCCAAACTTCCAGGCCAGCTGGCCCAAACTACTGGCCAAGGCTGCTACTAAAACCAGCAGATAGCCCAGGATTCTTTTATTTTCATTAAGCATTTACTTCTCCTTATTCCATATGTACTTGTTTAAAAATTCATTAACTGTCTCAAAATAATTTTTTTCCTCATAAACATAAGAGGATAGGTGGGGAGCATTTTCAACCATGAAAATTTCCTTGGGACCTCTAGTGGCCTCATTATTTTTGTAGGCCATTTGATGAGGTACAAATTTATCTGCTGTCCCATGGATGAATAAAATGGGCAGGTCATTATTATTTAGAGAAGGCCTGACGTCAACATCCCTGATTGAAAAGCCTGCCATTCTTTTAATAAAGAAGGCCATAAAATAGACAATGGGAAATTTTGGTAGCTTAAAGATACGGCTAAACAAATCTGCAAACTCTAAGTCAAGGGAAGTATAACCACAGTCTGCAACAGCACCTTTAACCTGGATGGGTAGCCTATTATTAGTAATCAGCATGGTTGTAGTTGCACCCATTGAACCACCAAAGAGAATAATTTCAGCCTTAGGCTCTCTTTCAAGAAGAAGGTTTATCCATTCAAGCAGATCCATTGACTCCTTGTGGCCCATGGTGATGATTTTACCTTCACTTTCCCCGTGGGCCCTCATATCAGGAATTAAAAAGTTATAACCATTTTTGGACAGCTGCTCAACTACAAGCTGCATGTCCCTTTGACCACTTGAGCGGTAGCCGTGGACACCAATAATCCATTTATTTGAAGTAGGATTCACCTTGTAAAGGTTGGCCTTAAGCTTTAGGCCATCAAAACTTGAAATCACTATTTTCTCAGTTAACTTTTCCTGCCAAAACATTTGAGCACGCTCATTTTGCTCCCTTTCAATAATGGCATAAGGATCAGTCTGATCTTGGTCAATATCTGGATTAGCTAGGCTATGACCAACTTTTGCGTACCACTTGTTATCCTTTTGGACGATGGCTCCTGAAATAAACCAAGCCACAAATCCAAGTGCTATAAGTAAAATTGCAATAATAATAAGTAATAGATAAAGGAAAATAACTCCCATTAATACCTCCTTTAACAGCTAGGCTGCTAGTTTTTCTTAAAAAAATCGTCCCTAATTTGTGAAATAAAATAAAGGGATCCTGTAATGATAATCATATCATCCTCCTTGAGGTCTGTTTGCACTCCCCCAAGGGCCAACTTCCAATCGGGAAATTGCTTGTAGGCCTTATAAGCTTCACTTGAAAGATTAAGGGCCTTTGGAAAGTCAAAAGTTGTCAGATAAAGGTCTGTTTGCTCTAGGTTTGAAAGCCTAGTAAGCATTCCCTCAATATCCTTTGTTTCAAGGGCTGAGAAGATTATTTTTTTATGCAGATGAGCGTAATCCTTAGACAGATTATCGACTAACCGGTCAATGGCATGGATATTATGGGCCCCGTCTAAAATAATTAGGGGATTGTCAGAGACTTTCTCCATCCTGGCTGGCCACTTAACCTCCAACAGGGACTTCCTGACAGCCTCAAGCTCAAAGGGTAAATTGGCCTTCCTGCAGTAAAGATAAAAGACTTCAAGGGCAAGCCCCGTATTTTCAATTTGATGGCGTCCCTGAAGGGGAGTATAAAATTCTTCATCAAGCAAGGCTTCATTGCTAAAGTAAAAATTCTCACCCCATCTAAGGTCTTTTGCTCCTTCTGAAAGCTTATAATCTCTTCCTAGCTTGTAATGGGGGCTTCTTTTCTTTTCTGCTATTTTTTCAATAACAGCCAAAGCCTCTTGACCAATATTCCCAGTTACTAAAGCTACCTCATCCTTTATGATTCCAGCTTTTTCCCAGGCTATCTTCTCAAGAGTGTCCCCTAAAATGTCCATGTGATCTAGGCCGATGGTTGTAATCACTGAAATTTCAGGAATGATGACATTGGTCGAATCATAGAGACCACCAAGTCCCACCTCAAGTAAGACTAGGTCACATTTTTTTTCCTTAAAGTACATGAAGGCTAGGGCTGTAATGATTTCAAATTCCGTAATACCTGAAACCTCTGCGTCCTTATCCATCTCTTCAATTAAAGGAATTACCTGGGCTGTCAATCGGTCCAAATCCTGATCAGAGATAAAATTACCGTTGATGGCAATTCGTTCATTAAAAACTTCGATGAAGGGCGAGGTGAAGGTTGCCACCTTAAGACCCTGCCCCATAAATAAGCTTTTCAGATTACTTACCGTTGAACCCTTACCGTTGGTTCCACCGATATGGATTACCTTTAAATCACGCTCAGGATTTCCCAAAAGCTTCAGCAAATGTTCAATTCGAATGGTTCCAGGCTTGGAACCAAATTTTTTTCGGCCATGAATCCAAGTCACAGCTGCTATATCTTTTTTATTAACCACTTTTTCACCTCAACTCAATTATAGCTAAAAGCCTTAGTAATGACAAAGAAAACTTAAAGGACAAGTCAAAAGTCCATCAACAAGTAAATACTAAATAATTGAAATTTCATTTTCATAGTGCTATATTTTACCTTGTAAACGTAAACAAATATAAGTTTGTATATCCTAAGGAGGAATCTTATGAGCAAAATTGGAATTATCGTAGGTAGCTTAAGAAAGGCTGCTTTCAGTAAAAAGATTGCTAAAAATCTTTTAAGCATGTTTCCAGAAGGATTTGATGTTGAAATTATCGATATCAATGACCTAGATATGTACAACCAAGACTTTGACGATGAGAATCGTGCTCCAGAAAGCTGGACAACCTTCAGAAATAAGGTCAAAGAAGTGGACGGGATTGTTTTTGTAACGCCCGAGTACAATAGGAGCGTCAGTGCGGCCATTAAAAATGCCATTGACGTGGGGAGCCGTCCTTATGGCTTCAATGTTTGGGACGGAAAACCCGCCCTTGTAGTAAGCTCTTCTCCTGGTGCGACTGGTGGTTTTGGGGCTAATCACGCCCTTCGCCAGAGCTTAGTCTTTCCAAATATGCCCATCTTACAATCACCTGAGGCCTACCTTGGTCACATCGACAAACTACTGGATGAGGATGACAAATTTGTCCCTGCTACTGAACAGTATGTTCAAGGGATTGTTGATGCCTATGTTTCATTCTTTACCAAACTTACCAAATAAAAAAAACCAACCCAAGGGTTGGTTTTTTTAGCCACTAACTGCTTTATATAGGCAGTAGATAATAAAGATAATTACTATCCATTTGATTAATACCATGAAGCAACTTGAAAAAAGTTCTAAACTAGCCATTAGTAGCATTATGATTATAAATATGAACATTACAAGTCCTATCATACTCATCTCCTCATCCTTAAGTGTATTTGCAAAAACATAGTAGGATTAGATGGAACTACTAGCTAGTGTATTTTATCATAGCTTACTCTTTATTACCATAAGCCCTCGGACTGAATCAAAGAAGGTGCCCTTAAGGACACCTTTTTAATTTTTTTTATAGACAATTTTACCATTACAGATAGTATATTCAATCTGACCTGTGAGCTCTTGATTGATAAAGGGAGTATTGCTTGCCTTAGAAGCAAAATCTTGCTCAATAAGAACTTTTTTCTGGTCATCAAAAATGACTAAGTCTGCTGGTCCACCAACGCTTAAATAACCCTTGTCAAAATCATAAAGTTTGGCAGGATTGATTGTCATTTTTTCAAGAAGTTCCATAAGGCTTAAGTAATCCTTATCTACTAGATGGGTCAAACCAAGTTGGAGGGAGGTTTCAAGACCGGTCATTCCACTTGGTGCCTTGGTTAATTCTTGATCTTTTTCCTCGTGGGTGTGAGGGGCATGGTCTGTTGCAATAACATCAATTGTTCCATCTTGAAGACCACGAATGGCTGCTAGACGGTCCTCTTCCCTTCTTAGAGGAGGGTTCAACTTGGCATTAGTCCCTGATCTAAATATTTCTTCCTCAGTTATGGAAAAATGTTGAGGGGTAACTTCTGAGCTGATATTTGCTCCAAGTCCTTTGACAAATCTGATTACATCGACACTTTCCTTGGCTGACATGTGCTGGAAGTGAACACGGGCCTTGGTATCATAAGCAATCATGGCATCACGGGCTACCATGCTGTATTCACTAACTGTTGGTGCTCCAGTAAAGCCACATTTATGGCTAACTTCTCCGTCATTGATTCCAAGAATACCTGTAAGAGCTGGATCTTCCTCATGAAGGCTAATCAAAGTGTCAAACTTCTTGGCTTCCTGCATGGCACGTCTAACCATGGCTGAATTAGCCAGGGGAATTCCATCATCTGAAAAACCAACTGCTCCTGCGGCTAGAAGTCCCTTAAAGTCAACAAGGTTTTCCCCGTCAAAATTTTTGGTGATTGTCGCTACTGATTCAATATTAATGGCTTCCTTGTTGGCACTCTCAAGAACCTCAGATAAAACCTCAACAGTTGAGATTGTAGGATTGGTATTGGCCATCATTACGACTGTTGTAAAACCACCGCGGGCCGCAGATAAAGCTCCCGTATGGATATCTTCCTTGTGGGTTTGTCCCGGCTCACGAAAATGAACATGAACGTCGATTAGACCAGGTGCTACCACATAGCCTGAAGCATCAATAAGGTCTGCTTCCGCTGTGATATTTTCAGCTATTTGGATAATCTTCCCATCTTCAATGAGGATATCTGCCAGTCCATCAAACTTACTGGCTGGATCAACTAGGCGACCATTTTTTATTAATAATTTTGTCTTTGTCATAGTAATCTAGTCCTGCCAATCTTCTTGATTGTCTTTGAAGCGTTTAAGAAGATCAAGCTCCTCTTGGTCTACATAGCCAGTTTCCTTAGCAATCTCAATTAGGTCTGTATAATTTGAAAGAGTTATTAAAGGAAGATCAGCCTGTTTAAAGTTTTCAATCCCTCTTGGAAGTTCATAGGTAAAGATTGCAGCCACTCCTAAAACGTCTGCTCCCTCACGACGGGCAGCCTCAGCTGTACCAATTACTGAACCACCTGTTGAGATTAAATCTTCAATGATGACCATCTTTTGACCTTTTTCAATACGGCCTTCAATTTGATTTCCTGCACCATGGTCTTTAGCCTTACTTCTAATGTAAACCATAGGTAAATCAAGAATTTCAGCAACCCATGCTGCGTGAGGTACTCCACCTGTTGCAGCACCAGCAATTACCTCTACATCTGGGAAATTAGCCTTAATTTCTTCAGCAAAGGCTTCAGCAATTTGACGGCGAACAGGAGGATAACTAATAGTAATCCTGTTATCTGTATAGATTGGTGATTTGATACCACTTGCCCAGGTAAATGGAGCCTTTGGTGATAAAAATACAGCTTTAATGTCAAGTAGGTCTTTAGCGATGTCTTGTGATTTTGTCATGGTTTCTCCCTAATCTATAATAATTTAATTTACTGGTGATTTACCTTTTTTAAAGGCTCCACTCTTTCATGATTTCTTGGTAGGCCTGAACAGGATTTTCAGCCTGGGTGATTGGTCTTCCAACTACAATATAGTCGCTACCAATTTTCCTTGCCTCAGCAGGTGTTACAATTCTTTTTTGATCCCCAACTGCGGCCCCTAAAGGTCTAATCCCTGGTGTTAGGCAGATGAAATCATGCCTTGTAGCTTCCTTGATGGCAGAAGCTTCTTGGGCAGAACATACTACTCCTGCAAGGCCTGCCTCGTTAGTAACCTTGGCATAATTTACAACTGATTCAAGAAGACTTGTTTGGATATTTTGATCTTTCTGCATATCCTCTTGACTGGTTGATGTTAACTGAGTCACTGCGATAAGCTTGGTTCTTGATCCCTTAAGTCCTTCAAGGGCTTCTTCCATCATCTTGTGGCCACCTGCCGCATGAACATTGGTCAAGGCAACATCAAGTTCTGCAATATTTGCCATGGCTTTTTTAACGGTATTAGGAATATCATGAAGTTTTAGGTCTAGGAAAACATCATGATCCTGGCTCAAATCTTTTACAATTTGTGGACCGTATTTATAGAAAAGTTCCATTCCGACCTTAACAAATAACCTCTGGTCAAATTGGTTGGTAAAGTTAAAAACTTCCTTGGCATCTGAAAAATCTAAAGCAATTACGGGTCTATTTTCCACGAATTTCCTCCTGTATTTGATCTACAAAGTTTTGTAGATTGTCAATTCCGTACATGTCCATAAGATCAGGTAGATCTTTAATGATATTTGGGCAGGCATAGGGATCAGTAAAGTTTGCTGTTCCGACACCTATGGCACTTGCTCCTGCAATCATCATTTCAAGAACATCAGAAGCACTTGTCACCCCGCCCATTCCAATGATTGGAAGGCTTGATGACATGGCTACCTGCCTTATTAATTTAAGGGCAACCGGGAAAATTGCAGGACCACTCATCCCACCTTGACCATTAGCGATAATGGGCTTATGGGTCTTAAGGTCATACCTGGTACCAACTAGGGTATTAATCATGGTAAAGCCTGATGCTCCAGCACTTTCCACCGCCCTTGAAACCTCTGTTATATCAGCAACACTTGGGGTTAATTTAACATAGACAGGAACACTTGATGCCTCAACCGCAGCCCTAGTTGCCTTATAGGCAAGCTCTGGATCCTGACCAATTAAGAGGCCGTTGCCTCCATGGTCAACATTGGGACACGATATGTTAAGCTCAATAGCCTGAACATTCGGAGCCTTTGAAACCTTACCACTTACAATTCCGTACTCTTCATTTGAAAATCCTGCTACATTGGCAATAATTGGAAGTTCCGGATAATTGGTAGAAAGCCAGGTTAATTTTTCAGCAAGGACGGCATCAACCCCAGGATTTTGAAGACCGATGGCATTTAGCATCCCACTAGGACTTTCGGCAACACGGGGAGTAGGGTTTCCAAAACGGGCATCCTTGGTAGTAGCCTTAATCATAATTGATCCAAGCTGATCCAAATCGTAATATTTGGCATATTCTTGACCAAAACCAAAGCAGCCTGAAGCTGGCATAATTGGATTTTTAAGGTCAAGACCTGGGAGGCTTATTTTTAAACGATTTTCCTGGCTCACTGTAAGACCACCTTTCCGGTTTTAAATACTGGTCCATCATCACAAACCTTAAGGCTTGCTTCCATACTCTTGTACTCTTCGTGGACAACACAGGCATAACAAGCACCCATTCCACAGGCCATACGGCTTTCAAGGGAAATATAAGCATTGGGATGATCCTTAAATTTTTCATTTACGGCCCTAAGCATCCCGGGAGCTCCGCAGGAATAAACAGCCCGAGGGTTAAAATCAAGTCCCTCCAATAGGTGACCAACATGCCCGTGATGACCATAGGAACCATCATCTGTAGAGATTACAAGTTGACCCAATTCCCTAAAAAGATCCTCATGAATTATCACTTCTTTAGTGGCATAACCAAAGAAGAAGGTGATATCAACACCCTTATCCTTAAGAACACGCCCCAGCTGGTAAAGGGGAGGAACACCGATTCCACCACCAACAACCAAAACATGATCCCCCTGCTGTAAAAAACTGGTATCAAAGCCATTACCCAAGGGACCCATCACGTCCACCGTGTCACCCTCTTGAAGTTGCGACAAAATAGCTGTTCCCCCGCCTTCAGTTCGGTAAATAATTGAACAGGTCTTGTCATCCTGATTAATCTCAGCAATGGAAATTGGCCTCCTTAAAACCTTACTGGCATCAGGAATTCTTATGTTAAGAAATTGGCCAGGAACCTTCATGTCCTCAACCATTTGCCCCCTTAATTTCATCTCAAAAATTCTTGGAGCAAGCTTCTTTTGGTCTACAATTGTTAAATCTTCTTTAAGTATCATTTGCCCCCCAAACAAATTATCATCTCTTTTTCTCTTACAGCTAGTTATTAATTATTAGCTGTAACTACTTCTTTTTAAGCCAATCGCAAGTGATACCACTTAATATGCTTAGAAACAAGCTATTAAATGGTATCATCCTGGTCTTAAATTTTATGAATGCTAAAGGCTCTTGTTTCAAGAACTTTTAAGATGGCGTCCGTTGTATCAAGGGCTGTAAACAAGGGAACTCCTCGTTCAACGGCCTCACGGCGGATAAAGAGACTATCATCGTTTTCAAGATTACGGTCAGTTCCTGTTGTATTGACCACTGCAGCCAGATGACCTCCAGCAATTAGTGAAAGAATGTCATCTTCAGCCTCTCCAATCTTATTAACAGCCTTAACGTTGATTCCTTCCTTAGCAAAGAAGCTAGCAGTCCCCTTGGTAGCAAGAATGCTGTAGCCGATGTCAGAAAAGCGTCTAGCAAGCTCTAAGGCTTCTTTTTTATCGCTATCTGCAACTGTAAATAGGACACTACCGAATTCTGGTAGGTGGATATGGCTGGCTTCAAAGGCCTTATAAAGGGCCTTAGCTAAGGTATCATCACTTCCCATGACCTCACCTGTTGACTTCATTTCAGGTCCTAAAAGAGTATCAACCTTTTGAAGTTTAGTGAAAGAGAAGACCGGAGCCTTAACATGGACCTGCTCACTTACAGGAGCTAGACCTTCACCGTAGCCCATGTCCTTGATTTTCTTACCAAGAATGGCTTGGGTTGCAACTTGAGCCATCGGAATATCAGTTACCTTACTTAGGAAGGGAACTGTCCTACTTGCCCTTGGATTTACCTCAATAACATAAACCTTATCCTGGTGGATAACAAACTGGATGTTCATCATTCCAAGACAGTTAAGTCCTGTTGCAAGTCGTTTGGTATAGTCAACAATGGTGTCAATGATTTCCTGGCTGAAACTTTGAGGTGGATAAACAGCCATTGAATCTCCTGAGTGGACCCCAGCACGCTCAATGTGTTCCATAATTCCTGGAATTAGAACTGTTTCTCCGTCACAGATGGCATCAACCTCACACTCTTGACCCACTAAATATGAGTCTACAAGGACTGGGTGATCAGGACTTGCCTTAACGGCTGTTCTCATGTAAGACCTGAGGTCATTTTCATTGGCTACAATTTCCATGGCACGTCCACCAAGAACATAAGAAGGACGAATAAGAACTGGATAACCAATCATATTGGCTGTAGCAACTGCCTCTTCCTCATTGGTTGCTGTAGCACCAGGAGGTTGCGGGATATCTAAATCTTTTAAGGCACGCTCAAATTCATCACGGTCCTCAGCACGGTCTAAATCACGAACCTGTGTCCCAAGAATCTTGACACCTGCTTTTTCTAAGCTTGATGCTAGATTAATCGCTGTTTGACCACCAAACTGAACCACAACTCCAAGAGGTTGTTCAAGGTCGATAACATTCATGACATCTTCAAATGTTAGGGGCTCAAAGTAGAGTTTATCAGATACTGAAAAGTCAGTTGAGACAGTCTCAGGATTAGAGTTCATAACAATTGCTTCATAGCCTAATTTTTGAATGGCCTTAATTGAGTGAACTGTTGCATAGTCAAACTCAACCCCTTGACCAATCCGGATTGGACCACTACCAAGAACAAGAACACTTTCCTTGTCAGACTTATGAGACTCTTGCTCAAATTCATAACTTGAATAAAAATATGGTGTTTGACTAACGAATTCAGCCGCACAGGTATCAACCATCTTGTAGACTGGTAGAATCCCATTTTTTGTACGCATTTCGCGAACTTTTTCAGGCGTCATTGACCATAAATCACCAATCTTACGGTCTGAAAAACCATTCCTCTTAGCTTCTTTTAAAAGATCTGGATTGAAGACATGAGTTTTAAGCTCACCTTCAAGCTCAATAATATGAAGTAGTTTGTCAAGGAAGAAGATATCAATCTTTGTAAGCTCTGCAATTTCTTCAATTGAGATACCACGACGAATGGCTTCTGACAGGAAGAAGATACGGTCATCTTGCACCTTAACAATCTTTTCGTAAAGTTCATCTTCACTAGCAAGGCTTGCCTCTTCACTTTCATTATGGTAGGCACCAATCTCAAGACTTCTGATGGCCTTAAGAAGGCTTTCTTCAATGTTACGACCTAAGGCCATGACCTCACCAGTTGCTTTCATTTGCGTACCAAGGTGGCGGTCCCCTTGCTCAAACTTATCAAAGGGGAAGCGTGGAATTTTTGAAACCACATAGTCAAGAGCTGGCTCAAACATGGCATAAGTGGTACCAGTAACTGGGTTAATCATTTCATCAAGAGTGAAACCTACAGCGATTTTGGCAGCAAGTTTAGCAATCGGATAACCTGTTGCCTTAGATGCTAGAGCAGATGACCTAGAAACACGTGGGTTAACTTCGATTACATAATACTTAAATGAGTGGGGATCAAGAGCTAGCTGGACATTACAGCCTCCCTCGATTTTTAGGGCACGGATGATTTTAAGACTGGCATCACGGAGCATTTGATATTCGGTGTCAGAAAGTGTTTGACTTGGTGCAAAAACGATTGAATCTCCCGTATGAACTCCAACTGGATCAAAGTTTTCCATGTTACAAACAACAATTGCATTGTCAGCTGCGTCCCGCATAACTTCATACTCAATCTCTTTAAAACCTGCAATTGAGCGTTCAATCAAACACTGGGTAGCTGGTGATAATTTTAGACCGTTGGCTGCAATTTCACGCAACTCTTCAGGATTGTCACACATACCACCACCAGTTCCACCTAGAGTGAAGGCTGGACGCACGATAACTGGATAACCAATTGTAGCTGCAAACTCAAGGGCTTCTTCAACTGTATTTACAATCTCACTTTCAGGAATAGGTTGATCAAGTTCTTCCATTAGTCGCTTAAATAAGTCCCTGTCTTCTGCCTGGTCGATGGCTGATAGCTTGGTTCCCAAAAGTTCGATATTAAGCTCATCTAAAATACCACTTTCGGCAAGGGACATGGCCATGTTAAGACCAGTTTGTCCACCAAGGGTTGGTAGGATGGCGTCAGGTCTTTCCTTCCTAAGGATACGACTTACAAATTCAAGAGTTATAGGCTCGATATAGACTGAATCAGCAATCTCCTTATCAGTCATGATTGTTGCTGGATTTGAGTTTACAAGGACAACCTCATATCCTTCTTCCTTAAGGGCCAAACAGGCTTGGGTTCCAGCATAATCAAATTCAGCAGCCTGTCCAATGATGATTGGGCCACTTCCGATTACCATAATTTTATTTATATCTGTACGTCTAGGCATTACTTCTCCTTATTTTTACTAATCAAGACTTCTAATCAAGAACTATTAATTCAAATCCATTCTTACTTCACTTTTAAAATTATCAATCATTTCCATGAAGTCATCAAATAGGTAACTGGCATCATGTGGTCCAGGTGCTGCATCCGGGTGAAACTGGACTGAAAAGGCTGGATGATATTTATGTCTAACCCCTTCAACACTTTGGTCATTAATTTCAACATGAGTCACCATTAAATCACTTGGTAGATTTTCAGAATCCACAGCATAACCATGGTTTTGTGAGGTAAAGTCAACTCGTCCTGTGGCAACTTCACGCACGGCATGGTTAAATCCGCGGTGACCAAATTTCATCTTATAGGTCTTAGCTCCATTTGCCATGGC
This sequence comes from Streptococcaceae bacterium ESL0729, assembly GCA_029391995.1. Taxonomy (NCBI): domain Bacteria; kingdom Bacillati; phylum Bacillota; class Bacilli; order Lactobacillales; family Streptococcaceae; species Streptococcaceae bacterium ESL0729. The sequence continues at coordinate 566,959 of CP113924.1, read as the reverse complement.
AAGTAATTGGTGACCCAAACAGATTCCAAAGATTGGATATATTCCTTGAATTCCTCGAATCATCTCAAGGGCTTCTGGTACATCAAGCGGGTCTCCAGGACCATTTGTCAGCATAACCCCATCAGGATTCATCTCAATGATTTCTTCTGCTGTCGTTGTGTAAGGTACAACTGTCAGATTGCAGTTTCTTTTAGATAGCTCACGTAGGATAGAATGTTTAAGACCAAAGTCTACAACCACCACATTGCGTCCAGTTCCTGGTGCTGGGTAGGGAGTTTTGGTTGATACTTGAGATACCTGATTAGTAGGTAGTACTGTGGCTTTCAGCTGATCTTGCAGGTGGGAAATTTCATCACCAACATTGGCAAGAGTAGCCTTTAGGGTACCATGCTTACGGATGATTCTAGTAAGGGCACGGGTATCAATTCCTGAAATTCCTGGAATATTTTTTCTTTTAAGGAACTCATCAAGGCTCATCTGATTTCTAAAATTACTTGCAAGGCGTGCATTCTCACGAACAACAACCCCCTTACAGGTTGGACTAATTGATTCATAATCATCACGGTTGATGCCGTAATTACCAACCAAAGGATAGGTAAAAGTTATGATTTGTCCGTTATATGATTGGTCTGTTATTGACTCCTGGTAACCAGTCATCCCTGTATTAAAGACAAGCTCTCCTGTTACATCAAGGTCTGCCCCAAAGGCTTCTCCTTCAAAAATCGTCCCATCTTCAAGTATTAATAATCTTTTCATCCTAATTTAGTCTCCTAAAGCTTCTCTTGTTTTCTGTAATTCATTATTGCTTCAATTATTGCCATCCTGGCAAAAACACCATTGGTCATTTGTTCAACAATCCTACTCTTAGGACTTTCAACCAATTCACTTGCAATTTCAACTCCCCTATTAACAGGAGCTGGATGCATGATGATGGCTTGATCCTTTAATTTTTTATAACCTTCAAGGGTTAAACCATAATTTTGGTGATAGTCTTCCTTAGAAAATTTCTTCAAACCGTCATGCCTTTCGTGTTGAACCCGTAAAAGCATGAGGACATCTAAATCACTAATAATTTCTTCAAGTTCTACATGCTCCCCGTACTGGTCAAATTCATTTGAGTACCACTCCTTTGGAGCGACAAAATATAATTTTGCTCCGAGACGCTTAAGCATGTGCATGTTTGACTTGGCTACACGGGAATGGCTGAGGTCACCAGCAATTGCAATCTTTAGTCCATCAAAGTGGCCAAATTCTTCATAGATGGTCATTAGATCAAGGAGGCTTTGAGATGGGTGTTGGCCACTTCCATCTCCTCCATTGATAATTGATGATTTAATGCTCTTACTAGCAATCAGATCTTCATAGTAATTTTCTTCTGGATGGCGAATGACGCAAATATCTGCTCCAAGAGCTGACATGGTAAGAACAGTATCATAAAGGGTCTCCCCCTTATTAACTGAACTTGTCGATGCATCAAAATCAACAACCTTATATCCAAGTTTTCGCTCAGCAATCTCAAAACTCTTGTGAGTCCTCGTACTTGATTCAAAAAACATATTTACCATAATTTCAGGCTTCAAACTATCAGCTGAAGGATTTTTTTCCTTAAAAGCTTGTCCTACCTTAATAAGAGCCATCAAATCCTCATTTGTGAGAGCTTCCATGGTAACTAAATGTTCCAACATAAGTTTGCCATCTTGATTAATCATTTTCCTGCCTTTCTTACTTAAAGAGGGATGTACTGTGGGCACTCCTTTTATTATTTGGATAAAGTTTTCCAACGATTTGATTAACAGCCATTGGACCCTCACCAAAACCTTGAGAAATCAATTTGATTTTTCCTGGATAGGTAACTCCATCACCAATGGCGTAAATCATAGGAGCACTGGTTTCCATGAGGGAGTCAACCTCGTACAAGCCTCGGTCCTTTGCAATGTCAACCTGCCAATTTTTATCAAGACCTGTCTCAGATAAAAATCCGTAGTTAACAAGTAATCTGTCAACAGATATCTTATCTTCTTGATCAGCCTTGATTTTACTTAAATGAATATTGATTGAATCACTATCATCTTCAATTTTTTTAAATTTATAAGGGGTCAAAAGTTCAATGTCAGAAAGATGAAGCTGTCTTACACTTTCCTCCAAGGCCCTAAATTCTTCCCTCCTATGGATTAGATAAACCTTACTTGCTACCTTATTAAGCATCATGGCAATATCAATGGCCGAATCTCCTCCACCTGCTACCGCCACATGCTTATCCTGGTAATTTTCAAGCTTGTCTACATGGTAAAAAATCTTTTCATCTTCATTTTGAAGATTTTTTTCAACATCTGCTGGAAGCTTTCTAGGATTAAAGCTTCCATTACCTGTGGCAAGAATGATGGCCTTAGTATGGTAGCTACCTTCACTAGTAACTAACAGATAATGGTCTTCATTTTTTTGGATGTCAACCACTGACTCATTAACCCTGATTTTCACCTGGGGCATCTTTTCAACTTGCTCACTTAGTTGACTTACAAGCTCACTTGCTTTGACCTTGGTGTGTCCTGCAACGTCATGGATGTACTTGTCAGGATAGATGGCCTGAAGTTGACCACCAACCTGGGGTAAGCTTTCAATTATCTGTGTCTTGACACTCCTCATCCCTGCGTAAAATCCTGCATACAAACCAACAGGTCCTGCTCCAATGATACTTATGTCATATATTTCCTTTGGCATATTAACCTCCACCAGTAATTTTTAAAATAATTTTGTAAAAAATGTTTTACAAAATATAGTTTATCACATCCTGGGCTTATATCCTAAGATAGGCGGCCAAAGCTATAAATTATTTTTTACCTTCCTTGGGTAAAAGTAAATTTAAGGCAATCCCAAGGACTGTTGAGAAGGCAACTCCCGTAATTGCAAAGTTACCCATTTGGAAGGTTAAATTACCAATTCCAGCCACCAGAATAACACTTGCAATCAAAAGATTTCTTTTATCATTAAAGTCTGTTTTAGCCTCAACCAAGATTTTAAGACCACTTGCTGCAATAACCCCAAAGAGGGCAATACTTACTCCCCCAAGGACTGGAGCTGGGATACTTGAGATTAGGGCTGAGATTTTTCCGACAAAACTTAGGAGGACTGCAAGAATGGCAGCTCCTGCAATAACAAAGACACTGTAAACCTTTGAAATGGCCATAACTCCAATGTTTTCACCGTAGCTGGTTACAGGCGGTGCCCCAAAGAATCCGGCAATAATCTGAGCAAGCCCGTCTCCTGCTAAAGTTCTCTCAAGCCCTGGGTCTTTGAAGTAGTCACGACCAGTCAGGCTATTTAATACCATTACGTGCCCAAAGTGTTCAGTCATTGTTACAAAGGCAATCGGTGCCATCATTAAAATCGCACTGGGATAAAACTTAAGCTTGTAGTCAAGGAAGGGGATGTCAAAGTTCGGTGCTTTAAACCAAGGGCTTTCAACAACACCTGTAAAGTCTACAAGGGGTTGACCAATAATTTTCCCAACCAAGAGGGCAAAGAGGTAACCTGTAAAAATTCCAAGAAGGATGGGGATAACTGAGAGGAATCCCTTACCATACATGTTAAAGATGATTACCGCAAAAAGGGTAAAGAGGGAAATTAGAAGATAAGGAAGGAAATACTGGCCATCCTTATTCATTGAATCGTTAACTGCGTTGGCTGATAGGGATAAGCCGATAACCATTACAACTGGACCTACAACGATAGCTGGAAGAACCTTGTCAATCCAAGCCTTTCCAATCCTTCCGACCAAAAGGGCCACAAGGAGGTAGACAAGTCCACCGACCATGGCTCCTTGAGCTACAGCAGGGATACCGTCATGCTTTAGAAGGTACTGCATGGCTCCAATATAGGCAAAACTTGATCCCATGTAGGCTGGGATTTTAAATTTAGTTACAGATAGGTGGGCCATAGTACCAAGACCGCTTGAAAAAAGAGCGATACTTGGGTCAATTCCGACCAAGATAGGAACTAGAACAGTGGCTCCAAACATGGCAAATAAATGTTGGAAGCTTAGGCCAAATAAGAGGCCTGGTTTTGGCATATCATGAACATCGTAAATAGGTTTTTCCATCGTCATCCATCCTTCAAATTTTTAATTTTAGTCTTCGCGTCTAATTTTAATGCTGTCAGCTCCATCCACTTCACTAACTTCAACAATGATTTCCTCATCACGACTGGTTGGGATATTTTTACCGACATAGTCAGCTCTGATTGGAAGCTCCCTGTGACCGCGGTCAACTAAAACGGCAAGACTTACCTTTGATGGACGTCCTAGGCTTACAAGAGCATCAATTGCTGCACGAATGGTGCGTCCTGTATAAAGAACATCATCAACTAGGATAATTTCCTTTCCTTTAATATCTACAGGCATAACAGTTGTATCATGGTCAGCCTTCTTGTCATCCCTAAATGGATTTGTATCAAGCTCACCTAGAGGAATATCAATATTTTCTAATTGTTTTAGGCGTTCTTGAATCCTTTTAGCAATGTAAACACCGCGTGTTTTAATTCCGACTAAGACAAGCTTATTTAAATCCTTATTTCGCTCAATGATTTCATAGGTAATCCGTGTAATGGCCCTTTTCATAGTGATTTCATCGATAATTTCTTTTACTGACATCTTCTTTCCTCTTTTCTATGACTGTAAGTAGTTACCTACTTTAAATTAACAAAAAACACCCGGCCAGAAGGCAGGGTGTGTCTATGACAAAACATACACTTAGAGTGTAGGTAATAATATCAATCTTGCACACCTTTACAGCCTCTCTGGACTATTCTTAAAGGTTTTTATCATTATACTAAAAGTTTTCTTGGATTACAAGGATATTTTAAAAAAATCAACCAGTCATGCGACTGGCTGATAAAGATTAATCTTATTCAACTGTAACTGCCTTGGCTAAGTTACGTGGCTTGTCAACATCAAGTCCACGCATTAGTGAGCCGTAGTAAGCAATAAGCTGGGTTGGAATAACCATGGCAATTGGTGAAAGGTAAGGGTGAACCTCATCAACGATAATATCATCATCTTCTCTTGCCATGCTTTCTTCAACGATTGTTAGGACATTTGCTCCACGAGCTGCAACTTCCATCACATTTCCACGAGTGTGGGCTGCAACAGTTTTGTCACTATTGATTAAGGCCATAACTGGAGTACCCTCTTCGATTAGGGCAATGGTTCCGTGCTTAAGCTCACCAGCTGCAAAGCCTTCACACTGGATGTATGAAATTTCTTTTAGTTTAAGACTTGCTTCCATGGCTACATAGTAGTCCTCACCACGGCCAATATAGAAGGCATTACGGCTATCACCAATAACTTCCTTAACCTTCTCTTCAATTATTTCTCTTTCTGACAGGGTAGCTTCAATGCTTTGGGCAGCAAGACTAAGTTCAGTAACAAGGTCAAAATCATAAGCTTCAACCTTACCATTGGCTTCTCCTACTGCCTTAGCAAGGAAGGTTAAGGCTGCAATTTGAGCTGTATAAGCTTTGGTTGACGCTACAGCAATCTCAGGGCCTGCATGAAGGAGCATTGTGTGACTTGCCTCACGTGAAAGGGTTGATCCAGGAACGTTTGTTACTGTAAGGCTTGGAATCTTCCTTTCATTGGTCTTAACAAGCACCTGACGTGAATCAGCTGTTTCACCAGACTGTGATAGGTAAATAAATAAAGGTTTTTTAGAAAGAAGAGGCATGTTATAACCCCACTCGCTTGCAATTCCAAGTTCAACTGGTGTGTCTGTTAAAGCCTCAAGGGTACGCTTTGAAGCAAAACCTGCATTGTAGCTAGTTCCAGCTGCGATAATGTAGATACGGTCAGCTTCTTGCACAGCCTTGATAATTTCAGGGTCGACATTCATTGAACCATCTTCATGGGCATAGGTAGTGATAAGCTTACGCATTACTGTTGGTTGCTCATCAATTTCCTTAAGCATGTAGAAGGGATAAGTTCCCTTACCAATATCTGAAAGGTCAAGCTCTGCAATGTATGAGTCACGTTCAAGTTCATGACCTTCATAATCGGTCACAGTCACGCTTTCCTTTGTCAAAACAACAAGTTCCCTGTCATGAATTTCCATAAATTCATTGGTCTCACGAATCATAGCCATGGCATCACTACATACCATGTTGTAGCCGTCACCTAGACCAATTAAAAGTGGGCTCTTATTCTTAGCCACATAAACGACATCAGGATTTTCCGCATCCATGAGGGCGAAAGCATAACTTCCTTCAATGATTGAAAGAGCTTTTTTAAAGGCCTCAAGAAGGGAAAGACCTTCATAGGCAAATTTACCAATCAATTGAACAGCTACTTCTGTATCTGTTTGACCCTTGAAATCAAAACCTGCCAGATACTTTTCTTTAATATCTTGGTAGTTTTCGATGACCCCGTTATGAACTAAAACATAACGACCAGTTTGATCAGTATGGGGATGAGAATTTTCCAAGCAAGGTTTCCCGTGAGTTGCCCAGCGTGTGTGGCCAATTCCTGCTGTACCTTGAGTGTCATCACCGATTTCTTCGCGGAGCTTGGCAATTCGTCCCACTGCCTTAATCAAGCTTGCCCTATCTGTATTATTTACAAAAATACCAGCTGAATCATAACCACGGTACTCAAGCTTTTCTAGCCCCTGAATTAAAATATCTACTGCTTGGTCATTTCCAACAACTCCAACAATTCCACACATTTTCTTGTCTCCTTTTAAATTGGTATATACTTGTACACTGTCTATTTCAGACGTCCAAGATAATATAAACCAATAACTTAAACTTGTCAACAATAAAAGATTAATTTTTATCTTAAATTGGTATAGTTAATAACTAGATAAGTAAAAAGGCTGGCTATACCAAGCCAGCCTTTTCTACAGCCCTATCCAAGCGGTAACTAGTCCTAAGTCTTCCGTAAAGGAGGAAGGACCAGATTGCTGCAAAGAAGATTCTTCCATTCAAAAGGGCATCAGCAAAGAACCATGCCTCAAACATTGTAATTAATAAAAATTGGATAAATTGTTTTTTCACCATATATCAATAAACCTTTACTTCTAAAATTTAGTTCTCTAAATAACTCTCAATTTAGCTCTCTAGCTTGCTCCTAACCAGTATAGCAAAATTAGGCCAGCTTTCCTATAATCCTAAAGGATGAGAAATGAAAAATAGGGTTTCCCCTATTTTTCATTTCGATATTGAGCTTCTTCAGCATTATTGGCCCAAACAAAGTGTCCAGGTGTAATCTCTCTAAAGCTTGGTTTATCTAGTTCGTAATCATGATTTCCATCATAAACAGTCAAGACCTTATCTTTTTCAAGCTCAGGATCTGGAATCGGAACGGCAGAAAGCAAGCTCTTAGTATAAGGATGGAAGGGATTATTGAATAATTCTTCCGTCTCTGCCATCTCAACAATGACACCATGGTGGATAACAGCAACTCTATCTGCAATGAAGCGAACCACACTCAGGTCATGGGCAATCATCAGATAGGTAAGTTTTTTCTCCTCTTGAATTCTCTTCATAAGGTTTAAAACTTGGGCACGAATGGATACATCAAGAGCTGAAATTGGCTCATCTGCTACAACAAGCTTAGGTTCCATAATCAGAGCCCTTGCAATCCCGATCCGCTGCCTTTGTCCCCCTGAAAATTCATGCGGGTACCTTGATAGATGTTCCGGTAGAAGACCAACTTCTTTAATCATAGTCTTAACCTTCTCCTCGCGGTCAGCGTCATCCTTGAAGAGGTGGAAATTCCTTAGACCTTCTGAGATGATGTAATCAACTGTTGCACGCTCATTAAGACTGGCTGCGGGATCTTGGAAGATCATTTGGATATTTCTAATAATGTGCTCTTGTTCACTCTTTGAAAGTTTTTTATTAATTTTTTCCCCTTCAAAGATAATATCACCAGATTCAACATTATTTAGACCCATAATGGCCCGACCGATAGTGGTTTTACCACTACCTGATTCACCAACTAGCCCAAAAGTCTCACCCTTGTAGATGTCAAAGTTTGCATTTTTAACAGCAATATTTTTATTTTTACCCTCACCAAAGGAGATTGATAAGTCTTTTATTTCTAATAATTTTTCAGCCACTAAGCTTCTCCCTTGCTATAAATTTTCTTCATTTTGGCATGCAAGTCTTGAATGCCTTTAGGTTTTTCAAGTTTTGGTGCACGCTCATCTAGTAACCAAGTCTTAGCCCAGTGAGTTTCATTAACCTTAAACTTAGGTGGTATCTGCTCAAAATCAATGGCCAGAGGTTCAGGATTCCTTGGGGCAAAAGCATCTCCTGTAATTTCATTATAAAGAGATGGTGGTGTTCCTTGGATTGAATAAAGTTCATCTGAGGTTGCTAGCTGTGGCAAGCTTGATAGGAGGGCCCAGGTATAAGGGTGACGGCTATCGTAGAAGATATCCTCAACAGTTCCATACTCAATAATTTCGCCTGAATACATTACCGCTACCTTGTCAGCAACACTTGCTACCACACCCAAATCATGGGTGATAAAAATCATTGAGAAGCCATATTCCTTCTTAAGTGATTTCAAAAGATCGATAATCTGAGCTTGAATGGTAACGTCAAGGGCCGTTGTTGGCTCATCACAAATAAGAATATTTGGCTTACTAGCAAGAGCTATAGCAATAACAATCCTTTGACGCATTCCACCAGAATACTGGAAGGGATACTCATCATATCTCTTCTCAGCCTCTGGAATTCCAACTTTTTCCATTAAATCAATGGCAACTTTCTTAGCCTCAGCTGCACTTAACTTTTGGTGTTTTACGATAACTTCGCTAATCTGGCTTCCGATGGTATTGATTGGATTAAGACTTGTCATGGGATCTTGGAAGACAGTTGAAATCTGTCCACCACGAATTTTTTCCCATTCCTTATTTGTCTTAAGCTCTGTTAAATCCTGACCCTTATAGATAATTGAGCCTTCACTAACTCCACCATTACTTTCAAGCATCCCAGTAAAGGCCTTGGTAAATACACTTTTCCCACTACCAGATTCACCAACAAGGGCCAAAGTTTCCCCGTCAAGAAGATCAACAGAGATATCACGGATGGCACGAAGGGTACGGTCACGGACCTTAAATTCAATACTAATATTTTTTGCAGAAAGAACTACATCTTTAGTCATAATTAAAACCTTCCTTTCTACATGTGTGTTCTTGGGTCACTAGCGTCAGCCAGTGCTTGCCCAACAATATATAATGAAATAGTAACTAAACCAAGAATGGTAACAGGTACCCAAAATAGGTAGGCATGATCTGTTATATTACTTGTATATTCAGAGATTAAACGTCCTAGAGACGGAGTATCACTTGATAGACCTACACCCAAAAAGCTTAGGAATACTTCATAAGAGATGAAACTTGGTAGGTAACTAGCCATTGAGGTAACAATGATTGATACCAAGTACGGAAGGATATTCTTAGTAATTGTTGTCCAAGTCCTTGTACCTAAAGTACGGCTGGCAATATTATACTCCCGGTCCCTTAAACCGATAACGTTAACCCTGATAAAGTAAGCTGAACCAACCCAGGTTGTTATAGTCATGGCAAGAAGTAGATTCCAGAAACCTTGACCGAAGGCATAAGAGAAAACCATCATAATCAAAAGAGCTGGAACGTTATTAACGATATTGTAAAGTTCAAGCATGAATTTGTCAATCTTTGGTGATACACCCCAAATAGCACCGACAATAACACCTAGTACAGTTGTTATGATTGTAGCTAGAACCCCAATCATAATAGATGTTCGGGCACCAGCCCAAACGGCGTCAAAGAGACTTTGTCCATTTGAGTCTGTTCCAAACCAATACTTGGCATTAGGATAATTGTAGCGGGCACCAAAATCATCAATTTTACCTGCATCAATAACTGTATATCCAGAAAACATGGGCTGGATAAAACTCATCAAAAGTAACATTACTAAGAGAGCTAGCATTACAAGTGCTAATTTATTAGAAAGAAACTTACGGCCCACACTCCTCCAATAAGAGTACATAGGGGCTTCAATTTTTTCACTTTCATCACTTCTTGGAGGTACAAAACTAAATAATTGTTTCTCATCCATTATTTTCTTCCTCCTTTTTCTGCTAGGTTAATACGTGGATCAATTTTTTGCATTAGTAGGTCACCTAATAACACGGAAATAACTGATAGGCTGGTAAAGATAAAGGTAATACCAACTACCATTGCATTGTTGTGTGATTTAATGGCATCAGGTAGCATTTTACCCATACCTGGAATTAAGAAGATTGTTTCAGTCATGGTTGCCCCTGAAATTGCAAGGATAATTGATGACGGAATTCCGTTACTGATTGGAATCATGGCATTCTTCAAGATATGTTTTCCGTAGATTTCTTTTTCACTTAGACCCTTAGCACGGGCAAATTTTACATAGTCACTTGAGGCTTGGTCAAGCATATAACGACGAATCCAAAGGATATTTCCTGGCGTTTGTAGAAGGGCAAGGATAATAACTGGAAGGATGTAAGAGCGAATATCACTTGCACCATAAGTAGTAAAGCTATCTGGTAGACCAAAGAGGCTATTTCCTACAAATCTATCGAAGTAAATAACAGCAAGAGACGGAAGGGCGATGAAGGCCGTTGTGAAAAATAGTCCCATACGGTCAAGAATTGAATTTGCATGGCGGCTAAGCTGAGTAGCTACTGGAATTGAAATCAAGTAACTTATGATAACAGCAATTACCCCAATTACAAATGAGTTTTTAATCATTGATGGATCTTGGTAGTTGCTCTTAACGTCAGTGTAATCATCACTAAAGATTTTTTTAGATCTGTCATCTTGATTTTCAGGACTTTGATACTGGGCAGTATGAATATTAAATGATGCCCGCATCTTGCTTCCATCTTCAAGAGTTATCTCTTGAGATTTGGTTTGACCCTGACCGCTAGTCAAGACATCCATAACCTCACGACCACCAAAGGTTGGGTATGATTCACCTAAGTATAGCTTAACAATATTTTGGTGGATGAATGGGAAAGATTTATCAAAGTAAATTAGGTATTTATGTTGGGTACCACTACCTACAAGGGCAGGTCCATTACCTTTTGACCACTCAAATTTGACATATCTCTTCAAATCAGGATTTGTTGAATCCTTAACCTTCCAAGGATGGTCAATTTGGATTAGGTTGGCATAAAATTTAAGTACGCGTTCATAGATGGGAATTTCTCTGGTCGCATATAAATTTTTACTATTTGGTAGTTCGCTAACTACCCAGCCCTTACCTTTTTCCTTGGCCCAATCTTCGGCTATCTTAAGGTTTTCAGCAGTGCCTTCTGAGCTAAAAGAAGGTGTTTTTTTGCTTATTTCATTGACAAGTTGTTGCGAATTATAGTAGTCAATGTAACCTTGTTTTCTGTAAACACTATTTTCATAGTTTGCTTTTTTATCTGGATCACCAGCAACCTTTGTTATATTAGGGTCACTTGTGAAAATTTGACGACGGGGAATTAATGAGAATATGAGCGTATAAACAATCGCTGTAACGACAACTATTGAAAAAACTGCTCTAAGTAATCTTGATAGTATATATTTTTTCATAATTTTTTAACCATTCTATAAAACGCAAATTGAGACTGGAAGATTCCAGTCTCTGGCATGATTATATCAAATTGATAAAACCAAAATCTGCGGATAAGAGTATATCTTATTTTTCTGCTTCTTTAGAGCGTTTTTCTACTTCTTCTTTCCAAGTTTTCGCTGCTTTGTCATATTCTTCAGCAGTCACTGTATCATTACCAACTTTTAGGTATTTGTATGAGTAAGCAGTTGAACCGATACCATTTGAGTTAATACCTGAGAATGGTACGATACGGCTAATTGATGCTGATCCACCATCTGACATGATTGGAACGATGATTGAGTTATCAAGCAACCATGCTTCTGCATCAGCATATGCTTCATAACGCTTGTCTGTGCTGTCGTAGATAGCTGCTGCTGTATCAAGAAGTTCTTGGTACTTATCAAAATCAAGAGCTTTCTTAGCTGCAACACCTTTATCTTCACCCTTAAGGGTTACTTCGCTATCAAGACCTAGGTTACGGAAGACATCTCCTGATTTAGGTGAGAAGATATTTAGGTAAGTTGATGGGTCAGCGAAGTCAGGGCTCCAACCAGTAACTGCAAAGTCATAGTCAGCTTCAGCTGCAGTCTTGAATGAGAATGTAGCTTGAGTGTATGGGTCATTTGCAAGTGGGATAACATTGAATGTTACTTCATTATTCAAAGTAGATTCAATTGAGTTTTTAAGTGAAGCATAAGCTTTCTTACCAATCTCATTTGTTTCATTAACAGGAGCGTCAATGATGATTGGGTTAGCTGCACTTACCTCAACACCTTCAGCCTTAAGAGCTTCTTTAGCTTTGTTAAATGAAGCTACAGCTTTTTCAGCATTGAAAGTTCCGTTTTCTTGTTGGATAACTGATAGACCCTTCCATACGTCTGAACGTTTTTCAAGATCTGTTTGAACTGTATCACCATAGTCTTTACCAGCAATTGTTACAAAGTCGCTTGGAACAAGACTTGACCTAATCATCTTCTTAGCTCCCTCTTCTCCATTGTACTGAGCAGTGTACTTAGTCTTATCAATTGAGAAGGTGATAGCATTACGGAAGTCTTTATTAAGAAGGGCTTTCTTAGTTTCTTCTTTTTGTTGGTCAGTCTTCTTAGAGTTGGTGAAGTTTTGACGGTTGTAGTTGAAAGCTCCGTAGTAAGTTCCTGAACCTTGGTTTGTCCAAAAAACATCTTTTTTATCAATGTTTGCAAAGTAAGGCATTGTTGGGTAAAGGCGAGCTGAGTCATATTTACCATCTTTGAAGCCATCATATAGTGAATCAGGTTTTGATCCATCATAGTAGGTCCATTTTACAGAATCAACGTGAACATTGTCCTTATCCCAGTAAGTTGGGTTGGCCTTGTAGGTAATTTCTGATTTATCAGTCATACTTGACAGGATAAATGGTCCATTATAAAGAAGTGAATCTGCAGAAAGTCCACCGAACTTGTCTCCTTTAGATTTCAAGAACTCTTCATTGATTGGGTTTAGGATACCATAAGTAGTTTTTGAATTCCAAAATGTTTCTGGATTATTAAGTTCATAGGTAAGTGTCATAGCATCATCATCTGCTTTGATACCTACTTTAGAGAAGTCTGTTTCTTTACCTGCAGCATAATCAGCTAATCCTTTAACTGAGTCAGCAACGATGTAAAGAGCTTCTGATTCAGAGTCAGCAGCGTGTTTTAGCCCTGTAACCCAGTCAGAAGGTTTAACTTCTGCATATTCATTTCCTTCAGAATCAACCCACTTAACATTTTTACGAATGTGGTAAGTATAAGTTTTTCCATCTTCTGAAACTTCCCATTTTTCAGCAAGAGCTGGAACTAACTGGCGGTATTGGTCGTAAGACAATAGTCCTTCAACAAAGTTTGCAGTATGCTCAGCCGTATATCTTTGCATGGCAACTGTGTAGTCCAAGGTTTTTGGATCACTTGTGTAGAGAGTTTTTAGTTCTTTTGCAAGGTTTTTGTCCGATGAAGAACTTTTACTATCTTTGTTCCCACATGCTGCAAAAGTCCCTAGTGCAGCCACAGACAGTAGTCCGAAACCTAAAAGCTTAGCTTTTTTCATTCATAAATCTCCTTTAATTGTTATTAATTAAATCAGAATTTCCCGTCGTTTTTGAACTTTCTGACAATTTAATTTACCTGTTTAGTATACAATTTTTATGTGTAGTTTGTAAAGTATTTTAGCTATAAAAAAAAATTTATATTACTATAAATTTTTTTAACTATCCAAATTTCCAGTTGCTTCAATGATTTTGGCCGAAACAACTTCCCTGATAATCTCCATGTCATCACCCAAATAATTATCGTCAGATATCTCATCAAGGTTGGCATACATCTCAATATGATTCTTTAAGTTGGTAAAGACAACTGGGGCGTCACCTCCGTACTCCCCATCAAGATTTATCATCATCCGGTCGCGACTTAAAACGTCAACCTTAAGCTTGCTGGTCTTGATATACTCAATGCGGTCATCTTCAAGGTGCTTACCTCCATTGATAACCAGACCAATCAAATGAATTAACTCAAAGAGATTGGCTGTTTTAACTATGATGAGGGTAAAAAGGCCATCATCAAGCTTGGCATCAGGGGCTATCTGCTCAAAGCCCCCAACAGAGTTGGTAAGGGCAGCAAAAAACATGGAAATCTCTCCCTCAAAGACTCCCTCATCATGCTCCATCCTCACTGGTACAAGCTTTATCTGGGGTAAAAGCTCCACTCCCTTGGTCAAATAGGCCAGGTAGCCAAAGATTGTTTTAAGCTGACTTGGAACGCTGTAGGTCAATTCAGTCAAGTTTCCACCAGCTGCGATATTCATAAAGTAGGTATTCTCACCCTTTAAGCCTATGTCCATCTTAAGGGTCTGCTTCTTTCCGATTACCCGAGCTGCCTCAAGGGGGTTATTGCGTGGAATCTTTAGGGCACGAGCAAAATCATTGGTTGTCCCAGCTGGAATAATGGCCATCTTGGGTCTTTTTTTCAGGGGAGAAATCCCATTTACCACCTCATTGATGGTCCCATCTCCTCCAGCAGCAATAATTAAATCAAAGCCTGCAAGGGCTGCTCTTTTTGCTTCCTTTTGAGCTGATTTGGGACTTGCTTTGGTTGCAAAGGCACTGGTTTCATAACCAAAGCCTTCAATGATTTCTAAAATCTCTGCCACATTACTTTTCATAATCTCTTTACCGCTGGTTGGGTTATAGATTAATCTTGCTTTCTTCATAACAATACTTCCTGTTTTATTATAATTTTAAGAGGTCTTCTTCAGACCAAATTTCAAGACCGAGTTCCTGGGCTTTAGTAAGCTTGCTACCAGCATCACTTCCTGCCACCAGATAATCTGTTTTTTTAGATACGCTACTTGTAACCTTGCCACCTAGGGACTCGATTTTCTCCTTGGCACTGGCTCTAGTAAGCTCCTTGAGTTTGCCAGTCAAAACTAAGGTTTTTCCAGATAGAATACCATTTTCTGCTGGTTTCTCCCCCAGGTAAAGGAGGTTAACATCTACATCCCTTAATTCCTTAATCAAATTTTTAACCTGCTCATTTGTAAAATAAGTAACCACGGAGCTAGCAATAACATGACCAATACCCGCAATCTCAGAAATCTCATCTACAGAAGCTTGGGCTAGAGCTTCAAGACTTGAAAAATGCTGGGCCAAAATCTTACCTGCCTTGGCTCCAACATGGCGGATCCCTAGACCAAAGATTAATTTTTCAAGGGAATTTGCCTTGGAAGTCTGGATGGCCGCATAGATCTTCTCTGCTGATTTTTCCTTAACCTTATCAAGGGTCATCAAGTCAGCTGGAATAAGCTTGTAAAGGTCTGCTACATCTCCGACAAGCCCTCTTTCAAAGAGCTGATTGATAACAGCTGGACCAAGACCTACAATATTCATGGCAGCTCGGCTGGCAAAGTGGGCAAGCCCTTCCTTTATTTGGGCAGGACACATGGGATTGATACAGCGAAGGGCTACCTCTTCTTCCAAGTGAACAAGCTTGGACTGGCATACTGGGCAATGGCTTGGAATATCAATCGGCAGAACCTCCCTATCTTTTCTGGCATCAAAAATAACCCTCAAAACGGCTGGAATAATATCTCCTGCCTTATAGATTATAACCTGGTCATTAAGGCGGATATCTTTTTCCTTGATATAGTCAACATTATGAAGGGTGGCTCGACTTACCGTTGTCTGAGCAAGCAAAACAGGAGTCATATTGGCTGTTGGAGTTACAACTCCAGTCCTACCAACAGTCCAGTCCACACTTAAGATTTCAGTCTCAGCAAGCTCAGCTGGAAACTTATAGGCAATGGCCCATTTTGGTGCCTTGACGGTAAATCCTAGAGCTTCTTGCTCCCTTAGGTCATCTACTTTGATAACCACTCCGTCAATATCGTAGGCAAGTTTTCCACGCAGGTCAGCCACCTTTTCAATAAAGGCCCAGACCTCTTCAATTGACTGGGCATGGATGCGGTCTTCGTTGACCACAAAGCCCAAGTCTTCTAAGTACTCCAAAACCTTTTCCTGGCTAGGATGGGTAGCTGGGCTTGCCTCCTGATATAGGAAGGTAGCAAGTTTTCTTTGGGCAACAATTTTTGTGTCAAGTTGCCTAAGGGTACCAGCTGCTGCATTCCTTGGATTGGCAAAGGTCGCTTCCCCTTTAAGGGCACGCTCTTCATTGAGCTTGTTAAAGGACTTTCTTGGCATATAAGCCTCACCACGAACAGTGATATCAACAGGCTCTTTAAGCACTAGGGGAACATCGTGAATCCTTTTTACCTGCTCGGTTATATTCTCACCAACAGTCCCATCACCTCTAGTTGCAGCAACAACCAGAGCCCCTTTTTCATAGACCAGGGATAGGGATAGGCCATCAATCTTTAATTCACAGATGTAATTGGGATTTTCAACGACCTTTCGAACCCTTCTGTCAAAGTCTTCAATCTCTTCCAGGGAGAAGGCATCTTGGAGGCTATAGAGCTGATAATGATGCTGGTATTTTTCAAATTTTGATAGGATTAAATCACCAGTTCGGTGGCTGGGGGAGTTGTCTTGAATTAAATCCTTATGTTTACTTTCAAGGTCAACAAGCTCCCTGTAAAGACGGTCATATTCACTATCTTCTACACTTGGATTATCCAAGGTATAGTAGTCATAGGCATATTTATTTAAGAGCTCAACCAGCTCCTTCATTCTCTCTTCTACTTTATTATTCATCATTCAATTCTACCATAAATGTACTGCTAGTTCACAAAAAAACTAGCCAAAATTCCTTCCTAGAAAAATTTTTTTATCATTACAAACTTGCTATTTTATTGCGATAGGTTCTTTTTAAAAGTCCGTACCTAAAGATGTTATCAATCAAGGTGGCAAGCCAAACACCAAGAAGTTCAAGGCCAAAGATGCTACCTAAAAGATAGGCAAGTCCTATCCTAATCACCCACATGCCAATACTTGTTGCATAAAAGGGAGTTTTTACATCCCCCATGGCCTGAAGACTTGCCGTATAGATCAGAACAGCACTAACAACAGGCTCTGAAATAAAGGAAATAAAAAGGACAATCATTGAAGCCTTGGTAACTTGTGGGTCACTTGTAAACAGACCATTCAGGTAGGAACCTGAAAAATAAATAATCCCCCCAAGCAAAGTTGAAATTAGGCTCGTAACCATTAGGCCCGAGTTGGTTAAGGATTTGATCTGCCAAACATTCTTCTCCCCGTATTCATGAGCAACCAGAATAGAAATACCTGTCGCCATTCCAAAGGCTGGAAGATAATTGTAGCTTGTTATGGTTTCTCCGATGGAATTTCCGACAAAGACTTGATTACCATAAGCGATGACTATGGCAAAAATAACCAAATCCCCAAGCCGCATGGTTAGTCTCTCTCCCATAATGGGCAGGGATTTTAAAAAAATTGGTTTAAGGGAGATTCTTGCATAGAGGCTTTTGAGGTCAATCCTAACTGAGGTCTTTTGAATTTTCAAAAATAAAAGGACAACTCCAATCAGGCGAGCCAGGCTGGTACCAAGAGCCGAACCGACTATTCCAAGGGCTGGTAGACCCATAAAACCAAAGATGAAAAGATAGTTGAAAATCAGATTTAAAAGATTGACAACTAGATTGACATAAAGGGGACTTTTACTATCACCAGTAGATCTAATCATCCCGGCCATAACCGTTAGGAGGACCATACTTAGACTTGTTCCCCCGACAATCCTAAAAAAGACTAGGGCCTGATCAAGAATTTCTCTGCGAGCTCCCAAAAATGTTAGGAAATTTTTGGCAAAAACAATCGATATAAGTCCCATAAAAATTCCAAAAAGAAGGGATAATTTCATACTTGAGGCAACTGTTTGACTAACTCTTACTTTTTTTTGCCGGCCAGATCCAGAAAGTTCAGTCGATAGGCTAGTTGAAATAGCGACTGTAAGGGCAATAAAGATGGCCTGATAGAGAGCAATAAGGCCATTTGAAATACTGACCGCTCCAACTGCTACCAAAGATATTTTTGAAATCAAAATTGAATCGACAAAACCAAGGCTGGTCTGCAAAATATTTTCAAAAATGGCAGGTAGAGAAAAATTTAAAAGTTTCTTTGTATTTTCATTCATAGTCCTATAATAACAAATTTTTGCCAAATCAAGCCAGCAAAGGACAAGAAAAAAAGAAGGCTAGGCCTTCTTTTTTATGCTAAAGCTCCCATTGGGTCCCATGCTTTTAGGACAAGAGGCTCTGCCTCATAGGCTTTTAATTCTTCTTCTGTTAGAAGATCTTTTCGAACAACGATTTGGTAGGTATATTCATCCATCCAAGCATCACTTGCAACGAAGTATCCCTTGTCACCAACCTTGTCTCCCCAAGAATTTTCAATCTTCCATTTAAGGGAATTACCATTTTCATCCAAGTCTACACCTGTAATAACCATGGCATGAGTCATAAGGGATTCTGAATAATTCAAACGTCCTGCCTTTGTTTGAGTAAAGTCAATATCAAGAGCTCCCTTGAAATCATAGGTATCTAAAGCCATGACTCCTGCCTTGCGGTCTGAAAGCTGACCTACATCACAACCAAACCAAACTGTCTCACCATTTTGCATCTGGCTGATTGCAAGTTCCTTGAAGCGACTCATGTCAACATTTAAGTGACGGACATCGCGGGAACCAACAACATTTCCAAGAAACTCAACTGTATAGCTTCTGTTATAAGGTTTGTCTTCAGTTGGGGCATTAATAACACTTACATAGTCATCAAGGTTAAGACCTACAAATTTATCGTAAAATTCCTTAGGACTTACTCCTTGTAACTTATGGAAATCATTATTTTTATCCCTGTATTCAAAGTCAAAAGTTTTTGGAGGTAAGCCTAAGCTTGTAGCTAAAAGGGTAAATACTTCTTCTAAAAGCTCTTCTTTTTTAGCAAGAGTATCACCACCATCACGTGCTACTTGGCGTAAGATTTCAGCATCTTGGCGTAAAAGCTTATTCAAGTATTGGTTGAGCTCGCGAGAGGCACTTGAAGAAACTGATTCAGGGTAGATGTCCTTTGGAACAACTCCGTATTTTTGGAAGATGGCAACGACCATATCCCACTGCCCACCGTCTTGTTGGGGGGTGTCAAGTAGGAAGCGAACATTACGGTCCTCTAAGTCTTCAGAAGCTGTGGCAAGAATGTTATCAAAGAACCAGTTTGATTTTTCATACTTGTCCCAAAAGAAGGTATGAGCCTGTGAAAGCTCAAAATTATCAAGTTTATAATCACTTAAGATTTTGTGGCGGAAAGTATTTAGGGCCGCAAACATCCAACAACGACCACTTTGTTTTTGGTTGGTTATCGGGTCTGATGTAAGATCAAGTGAAAAGACTGGCAGATTTTCTACTCGAGCCTTACGAGTCTCTAAGGATTTAAGTAATCCATTACTGGTAAGGGCATTTTCCATGGCCTGATACTTTACACTTGCCTGATAGTTTTCATATAATTTTTCAGTAAAATTTGTTGTTAATTCAGTCATATACTCTCCTTCTATAATGTAGGGCTTTCACAGCACCTAATGGCTACCATTATACTCTTTTATATAAAAAAATACAGACTTAATTGTAGATTTATTGACTTTCTTTCAGATAAAGTTCGTTTTTTTCAATATATTTCAGAACATTTTCAGGAAGTATGAAATTAGGTCTAATTCCCTGGCTTATCTTCTCCCTGATATAAGAAGAAGATATATCAAGGTAGGGCAAGTCAACCCAAACTACTGGATAGGAATTTTCCTTGGAAGGTATCTGATTATTTTTAGGGGAACTTCTTCTTACGGCAACAAAAGTAACCAGTTCAATAAGTTCATCAATCTTATGCCATTTTGGTAAATAATCGACCATGTCCTCACCAATAATAAAGAAGTAGTCGACCTGGGGGTTAAGTTTAATCAAGTGCTTCATGGTTTCATAGCTATAGGAAATACCACCCCGCTCAACCTCTGTCAACTCAAGTCCCAACTGGGGGTAGCCTTCAAGGGCAAGCTCTAGCATCTTGACCCTATGATTTGCTTCAATGGTTTCTTTTTTATCAATATGGGGAGGATTGGCTTCAGGCATTAGGTAAACCTCTGCCAGACCAAGGGAATTCTTAACCTGATCAGCCATAAATAAGTGAGCATTATGAACTGGATTAAAGTTCCCCCCAAGGATTCCAACTTTTTTCTTCATACTAGTTTTTCCAAAAATCGTCAAAGATTGTTACTGGCAAATGACGCTTGTGCTGGCCTTTTTTCCACCAAGATTCGATAATCTCTTGGGCCTCAGGAGATACCTCTTTTCCTTCAGTATAGTCATCAATTTGATCATAGCTGACACCTAAAGCTACCTCGTCAGCTAGACCTGGCTTATCGTCTTCAAGGTCGGCTGTTGGAACTTTTTCGTAAAAGCTTGGGTCTGCCCCCAAATATTTTAAGAGGGCCTTACCTTGTCTTTTGTTAAGGCGAAAGATTGGGAGAAGGTCAGCTCCACCATCCCCATACTTGGTGAAAAAGCCTGTAATATTTTCTGCAGCATGGTCTGTTCCAAGAACAGCACCTGCCTTTTGGCCGGCAACTGCATACTGGCTAATCATTCTTTGGCGGGCCTTAATATTTCCTTTAACAAAGTCAGAAACCTCAATCCCTGTATCACTTAAGGCCTTGACCTGGGCATCAACTGCCTCCTTGATATTAATGGTATAAAGGACATCTGCCTTAATAAAATCAAGTGATTTTTGGGCATCAGCTTCATCGGCTTGAACCCCATAAGGAAGTCTTACGGCAATAAATTGATAGCTTGAATCATCTGTTTCAGCCCTCAATTCTTCAATGGCCATCTGAGCAAGCCTGCCGCAAAGGGTCGAATCCTGCCCACCAGAAATTCCAAGGACAAAGCTTTTTAAGAAGGGCTGCTCCCTTAAGTAGTCCTTTAAAAAATCAACTGATATCCTAACTTCTTCAGCTGGATCAATCACTGGCTTAACCTTTAACTCTTCAATAATTTCTTCCTGTAAAGTCATCTTATTTATCTTCCTTATCTTTCTTTATCTTTTTTTGCACCTGACTTCTAACTTCTTCAATCAAGTTCATCTTCCTATCCCAAATTTCCTGTGATAAATCAACTGGATAATCCTCTGGATTTAAGAGTCTCTTGTACTCATCCCATAGTTTTCCCAACTCTTCCTTGGCATAAAGTTTTATTTCCTCAAGATTTGGAAGCTCATAAACCAAGTAGCCATCCTTGAATATTGGGACTAAAAGGGGGACCGCCTCAAAATCAGTTAATTTTTTGTTTATATAGGTGTAGGTTGGATGGAACATGAAGATTTCATCAAGTTCTGCCACTTTTTCAGAGGCACCACTTATATAATCACCCTCTGACTTGCCTCTTTTATTGCTGGTAATCCGCCAAACCTGTTTTTTACCAGGGGTCGATACCTTCTCTGCATTATTTGAAAGTTTTATCCTATCCTCCAAGATACCGTCTTCTCCCTCAAAGGCCACAAGTTTGTAGACCGCTCCAAGGGCTGGCTGGTCATAGGCCGTTATTAGCTTGGTTCCAACTCCCCAGACATCAATTTTTGCATTCTGCATCTTTAAATTTAAGATGGTATTTTCATCCAAATCATTTGAAGCATAGATTTTTGCCTGTTCAAAACCTGCCGCATCAAGTTGCTTTCTAACTTCTTTGGAAAGGTAGGCCATGTCACCAGAGTCAATTCTTACACCAAGAAAATTAATGGTATCACCTAGTTCACGGGCCACCCTGATGGCTGCTGGTACCCCGATTGATAAGGTATCAAAGGTATCAACCAAAAAGACACAATCCTTGTGGGTTTTGGCATAGGCCTTAAAAGCCTCGTAGTCACTACCGTAAGCTTGAACCAGGGAATGGGCATGAGTACCACTTGTTTTAATGCCAAATAATTTTCCAGCACGGACATTGCTGGTCGCATCAGCCCCACCAATAACTGCAGCCCGTGCTCCCCAAAGGGCAGCATCCATCTCCTGGGCCCTTCTTGTCCCAAATTCAAGAAGAAGGTCATCATCAATAACTGATCTAATTCTTGCAGCCTTGGTTGCAATTAAGGTTTGAAAGTTGATGATATTTAGGATGGCGGTCTCAATCAATTGGCACTGGGCAATGGGACCTTCAACCTGAAGAATGGGTTCATTTGGAAAAACTAAATCTCCCTCACGAGCACTGTTTACCGTACAGGTAAATTTCATACATCTCAAGTAGTTCAAAAATTTTCTTGAATAGCCCAAATCTTCAAGATAGGCCAAATCTTTTTTTGTAAATTTAAGATTGCTCAAGTAATCGACAATCCTTTCAAGGCCTGCAAAGACGGCATAACCATTTTCAAAGGGTAATTTTCTAAAATAAACCTCAAAAACGGCTCTTTTTTCAGAAATACCCATCTCAAAATAGGTCTCCATCATATTAATTTGGTAGAGGTCTGTATGAAGGGCAAGGCCATCATCATTTTTTGCTGTATACATAATTCTTTCCTTTTCTCTTTATCCAGGCTTTTTTAAGCCCTCATGTCTAAAGTTTCACCTGTCTATTATAACCTTTTATACGTAAAAAAAGTAGAGCACCTAGCTCTACTTCATCTCCTTTAATAGGTCTAAAATAACCTGGGCTGATTTTTTGCCTGCCTCAATGATAAAGTCATCAAAACTTACGCTTGCTTCCTCATTACCATTGTCACTGATGGCCCTTAAGATGACAAAGGGTTTGTTCAGATTATGAGCTGCTTGGGCTATACTTGCCCCTTCCATTTCAACAGCCAAGACCTGCGGAAAGTGTTCCTTAATTTGGTTGACTTTTTCCTGACTAGAAATAAAGCTATCGCCACTTGTAATAAGACCAACCTTGGCCTGATCATCGGTTACTTTTTTTAGCTCAGACACGAAATATTTACTTGATTCATAGTAAAGTTCTTGACCAGCCATCTGTCCGTAAGCATAACCAAATGCTGTGACATCAACATCATTATAGGCAAGACGGTCTCCTATGACCAAATCACCCACAGAAAGATTAGCACCGACCCCTCCAGCAGAACCAGTATTAATGATGGCATCAACCTTAAATCGATCCACCAAAATACCAACTGCAAGGGCACTCATGACCTTTCCAATCCCTGATTTTACAAGGACAACCTCATGACGACCAAGAAGGCCTTCATAGTAGACATTTCCATGAACCATGGCTTTTTGACTGGACTGTAAATTCTCAGTCAGCAGGCGAAGTTCTTCGTCCATGGCAGCGATTATTCCAATTTTCATTTTTACTGCTTTCTACAATGTGCATAAATGTGAGTAGTGTATTAGATTTACCCACCACATTAATTTCAACACCTTTAGATATCACGACCTCAAAAAATTAATTTTTTTGCTGAAGATGAATCCTTATAACTTAAGGACGGCAAAGGTCAAAAGGGAGATTAAAATAATTAGGATGAAAATCCACTTGTTGATATTTTTATTTCGCTCGCTTCTTTTTGCATTTTCAATCCGGCGACTCTTATGAACCTGTTTTTTTTGCAGGTCACGCTCAAGCTTATCATACTTCCTGATAAGCTTGGTGTCATCCATCATCTCTTCCTTGATTTGACGGTCCAGGCGTTTTTCCTTATTTTTGTGTTCTCGTATAATCTCATCCGTTAAAATGGGCTTAGGCAAGATATACCCTCCTGTTATTATTTTTTATTTAACTCCCAGTACTGGATGGCGATGATTGTCTTAGCATCAGCTATTTGCCCACTAGCTATCAGCTCCTTACACTCATCCAAACTGAAATATTCTAATTCTAATACCTCGTCATCATCTTGCGGACGAGGATTTTCAACCTTGATTAAATCATCTGCTAGATAAAGGTACAGTTTTTCGTTACAAAATCCTGGTGCCGTATAAAAGGCTGAAATTAATTTGATGTCCTGGCAGGTAAAGCCTGTCTCTTCTTCAAGTTCACGAAGGGCCGCACCCTTTAGATCCTTCTTTTCACCAGCTTCAAGCTTTCCCGCAGGAATCTCATAGATTACCTCTTCAAGGGCCTTTCTAAACTGACGGACGAGAATTACCTTATCATCTTTTGTGATGGGTAAAAGAGCAACCCCTCCAGGATGAAAGATAAGCTCGCGGCGAGAGGTACCAAGGCCTTGAGGTAGTTCTACCTCATCCACCTTAACATCAATGATGTGGCCTTTAAAAATATCGGTTCTTTTGATGGTTTTTTCTTCAAAATCTTTAAACTCCATGCCTCTACCTAACCCTTCTAGTCCTTTAAATTTTTATAATGAGGTAATTTTTTAGCGGCCCCGTGCTTGTCAACCTGACGGGCACGTCCGATGGCTACTGTATCTTGGGGTACATCTGAGGTTATGGTTGAACCTGCAGCTGTCAGGCTGTTACTTCCAATGTAGATTGGGGCAACAAGAGTTGAGTTACTTCCAATAAAGGCATTATTTTCAATTTCTGTGCGGTACTTGTTTTTTCCGTCATAGTTGACCGTGATTGTTCCTGCACCAAAGTTTACATTTTCGCCCACAGTGGCATTACCAATGTAGGTCAAATGTCCTGCCTTGGTACCAGCACCTAGGGTTGAACCCTTAACCTCAACGAAGTTTCCAATATGAACATTTTCGTGGAGGATGGTACCTGGACGAAGGTGGCCGTAAGGTCCAATATTTGACCCTTCTTCCATGACACTTTCTTCAACTGTTGAATTACGGATTTCAACATGGTTGCGGATAATTGAATCCTCAACCCGGCTACCATTAGTGATTAAGACATGTGAGCCAATTTCAGTCCTCCCCTTAAGAACAACATTTGCTTCAATTACTGTATCTGCTTTGATGGTAACATCTGAATCAATGTAGGTTGTTTCAGGTGAAATAAGGGAAACACCGTTAATCATGTGCTTGTTGTTGATTCGTGCACGCATGATTTTTTCTGCCTGGGCAAGGGCAGGACGGTCATTTACACCCAAGCTTTCATCAAAGTCCTCTAAGGTATAGGCTGCAACCTTTTGACCAGCCTTTTTAAAGATTTCAATGACATCTGTTAAATAGTATTCACCTTGAGCATTGTCACTATTAATTTTAGTCAGGGCATCAAAGAGGGCCTTGTTGTCAAAGAGATATGTTCCTGTGTTAATCTCAGGGACTAGTTTTTCTTCAGCACTGGCGTCTTTTTGTTCAACAATCTTAGCTACCTGACCCTTATCACGAATGATACGGCCGTAGCCTGTTGGATCATCAGCAAGGGCAGTTAAAATAGTAGCTGTAGCTCCTTCTTCCTGGTGGTAGTTAAAAAGTTTTTCTAGGGTCTGACCAGTAATCAAGGGAGTATCTCCTGCAATTACTAGAGTCACTCCTTCTTCTTGGCCTAACAAAGGGGCAGCCATCTGGACTGCATGACCTGTTCCAAGTTGTTCGTCCTGGCGAACGCTCTTTGGCTGGTCATCCAAGCTATCAAGGACATCACTTGCCCTGTGACCAATAACTAAAACTTCCTCATCTGGATTTATACTTGAAACAGCTACACGAACATGGTCAAGCATGGTCTTTCCTGTAACCTCGTGAAGAACCTTAGGAAGGTCCGACTTCATCCGTGTTCCCTTACCTGCAGCTAAAATAATTGCAAATTTCTTCATTAATAGTCTCCCTAGAATTTATTTTCTGTGAACATTTTACCATAATTACAGGGATTAGCCAAAGGCTCTAATCAAGGAGCAGACTTCTCAACTATTATAGCAGCTAAAAGATTAAATAAACTTACAGATTTGTAAGGTCAACATGCAAAAAGCTAATACCCTAAGGTACTAGCTTCTTTTTTATTTGTCACCACGGTTACGCATTACGAAACCAGCTTTTTTCTCTTGTCCCTTAGGATGAGCTTTTTTCTTGTCGTTTTGATAATAACCTTTTTTCTTATTATCGCTATTGCGGTCATTACGGTTACGGTCACGATCATTGCGGTCGCCACGTCCCTTATAACCACCACGACGGTTACCGCCACGGTTGTTTCCGCGGTTTCCACCACGTCCACCACCTTTGCCAGAACCATTGTTAAATGGAAGTGGTTTTTCAGCTGCGATATCAACCTTAGGTTGGTTGTCAGGGTCCTTAACCTTAGCCTTAAGAAGAAGGGCTACAAGCTCTTCAGCTGAGTATTCCTTAAGAAGTTGCTCAGCATCCTTGTCGAATTTACCAAGTCCTGAAACAACTTTTTCGTCCGCAAGGTCGCGTCTGATTTCATCAAATGCTACTGAGAGACTAGCCTTGTATGCTTCCTCTTTTGTTGGTGGACGCATACCAGTCATTTCTTTTTTGGTAAGTTTTTCAATGGCCTTAAGGTAACCCATTTCGTTATTAGTAACGAAAGTGATTGACTGGCCTGATTTACCAGCACGTCCAGTACGTCCGATACGGTGAACGTATGACTCTTGGTCTTGAGTGATATCGTAGTTGTAAACGTGAGTTACACCTGAGATATCAAGTCCACGGGCAGCAACGTCAGTCGCAACTAGGATATCAAGGTTATCATTTTTGAAGTCACGAAGAACGCTCATACGTTTTTGTTGGGCAAGGTCTCCGTGAATTCCTTCAGCGCGGTATCCGAGAAGTTTAAGTCCACGAGTAAGCTCATCAACACGGCGTTTTGTGCGACCGAAGATGATTGCAAGCTCAGGACGTTCAACGTCAAGAAGGCGTGTTAGGACATCGAATTTTTCGAATTCTTTTGTACGGATGTAGAATTGTTCGATGTTATCAGCTGTCATTTCTTTTGCAGCTACCTTGATGTGTTCAGGATTGCTCATGAATTTAACACCGATACGTTTGATGGCATCAGGCATTGTAGCTGAGAAAAGAAGGGTTTGACGTTCATTTGGAACTGCCTTGATAATGTCTTCGATATCTTCAAGGAATCCCATGTTAAGCATTTCGTCTGCCTCATCAAGAACAAGTACTTTTACTTGGTCAAGTTTAAGGGCACGACGACGGATAAGGTCAAGAAGACGTCCTGGAGTTCCCACAACGATGTGAGTTCCTGACTTAAGTCCCTTGATTTGTTTTTCGATGCTTGATCCACCGTAAACTGAACGCACCTTAACTCCCTTTTCACGACCAAAACGGAAAAGTTCTTCTTGCGATTGAACCGCAAGTTCACGAGTTGGGGCAATTACTAGGGCTTGGATTCCACCGTTGACGTCAATTCTGTCAAGTGTTGGAAGTCCAAAAGCAGCTGTTTTACCAGTCCCAGTTTGGGCTTGTCCGATAACATCGCGTCCTGCGATTGCTAGTGGGATAGTTCCTTCTTGGATTGGTGACGGTGTTTCAAAACCGGCTTTTTCAACTGCTGTAAGAATGTCTTCTGACAATCCTAATTCATTAAATTTCATTAAATCTCCATTCAAATAAGTGGAGTTTTCGGTTATTTATAGTTTTTTATAATAGTTTTTCATAAAGTGCTAGGAATCTGAAGTCCCTTCATATCCTGCCTATAATTAGATGGCTAGCCCGCGAAAGGTTAGGCATCATTATCGTTTCTCTTAAAATCGTTTCCGAGTAAATTCTACTCTTACAAAAAACTTGTTGCATTTCAAGCAACGAAGCCCAAAACGCTAAATCCAAATACTCCATCGAGTTATAATTACCTCAATCAGGCAACTGTACAAGTATACCACAAGTAATAGTTAATTAATAGAAGAAAAACCAAGAATTCGTTTCCAAGAAAAATTATCCTCAAAAACCTGACTAGTCTAATCCCTTTTTGAGGGTTCGCCTGATAATAAAAATTGACAAGAGGGCAAGGACTATGGATGATGTGAGAATGATTAAAATATTTTCAAGGGGTGTGGTCAATTGACCGTTAAGCTTTAAACCAATGCCAAATATCTCACGGTAGCTATCTTGAGCAGCAGCTGGTAGCTGCTTAAAAGTGTCTGTAAGTTGGTCTTTTAAGAGAATTTCCCTAAAAAGGGCTGCACTATAGGCTCCCGGGAACAATTTGATGATATTTTGCCCCAAATTGGGAAGGCTTCCGATAGGAATATAGACCCCAGTCAAAAAACCTGACAGGGTACCGATGATTGTTCCAAGCGAATTCAAGCTAGACCTAGCTTTCACAAGACCTGTGATTACAAGACCTAGGCTGGCTGATAAAAGGCTATTTAGCAAAATGGCTATAATCAAAGGAAGAAGGTTATGAACTCCTGGAATTAAGCCATCCTTGATGTAAAAAACGCCAGCTGATATAAGGTAGATTAAAATTTGCATCAGGCTTCCGATGATAAAGCTTGAAAAAAAGTAGCCTAGATAGATGGCTGAAGCCCTAGTATCGGTCAATCTAAAGTACTGCAGCTTGCCGCTTGAATGGTCAATTACAAGCTGTGCCATAGACTGAAAACAAACTGTAATACCTGTTACAGCAAGAAGGCCTGCCAAAAGCCAAAGGTCTGAAAACTTATCACGCCCAGGAAGTCCCGACAAATTGCTCAAATAACCCTCCCTTAAAAAGGCAAAATAGAGGATTAAAATAATCAGGGAGCTCAAAAGAGAAAAGAAAATTGCTAGAGGTTCCTTAAAATAGAGTTTTAAGTTTCTCATCATTAGTGCTTTCATTAACGCATCTCCCTTCCTGTTAGACTTAAAAAGACATCATTCATATTCCCTCCCTGGTAGGTAAAATCTTTAATATAGACCTTCAACTGTTCAAGGGTAGCTATTGCAGCAATAGAGTCGTCAAAATCAAGTGAAATGGGAAATGTTGTCTGACTAAGTTTAAGGATTCTTTTGATTTGATCAAAATCCCCATCCAGGATGGATAATCTTTTCTTGGAATATTGCCTTATTAAGTCAGCCGCCGAGCCATGGGCTATGATTTTCCCGCCATCAATGATGTAGACATTATCTGCTGACTCTGCCTCGTCCAGGTAGTGGCTGGTCAAGAAGATTGTTAGTCCCTCACTTACTCTCATCTCCTGGAGTAGCTCCCAAACGGCCGTCCTTGTTTGGATATCTAGGCCTGTCGTTGGCTCATCCAGATAAAGAATTTCAGGCTGATGAAGGATGGCTAGGGCGATATCAGCCCTTCTTCTTTGCCCCCCTGAAAGCTCCTTGACCTTATGTTTAAGAATATCATCAAGCTGGGTCAGACCAACTACTTCCTTAATCCGCTCCCTGCTAATCCCCTTATATAAGCCAGCCCACATATAAAGATTGTCTTCAACAGTCAAAACATCATCAAGGTAACTTCCTTGGGATACAAGACCAATCTTTGACCTAATTTTACTGCTGTCCTTATCTGAGGAAAGACCATCGTAAGATATAGATCCAGAGCTTGGTCTCCTTAAGAGGGTCAGCATGGAAATGGTTGTTGACTTTCCAGCCCCATTAGTTCCTAAAAGTGCTGTAAAGCTTCCTTTTTTTATGGTTAAATTGATATCTTTAACCACCTGCCTATCCTTATAGGTTTTTGATAAATTTTTTGCTTCCAGTAGATATTCATCTTGAGCCATAAAATATCCTCCAATCTTTTTTTATCCTAACAAAAATTTTATCAAAAAAACATTCAAATCAACTGACCTGCAAAAAAAGACCCCCAAGATGCACTTGGAGACTTTTTACATTTACTTCTTGTGACTCTTTCTGGTCTTTATCTGCCTATTTAGTTCGTCAGCTGTTGTTTTATCCATCCTGTAATTGGCTGCGATAATGACTGCGGTCATTACAAGAGAGCTAGCAAGCATGATGAGTGGAGTTTTCCAGTCAAAAAGAAGGCTTGCACTGCCAACAATTAGAAGAACGCCCAAAAGAGCTAAAATACTTTTAAAGGCAAAATCAAATAGATTTAAAAAAGTCATACAAAAAATTGCACTAACAAGACTTGTGATCATTATTTGACCAACTAAACTGTTGTCCAAGCTTGTACCTGTAAGAATACTTGCCAGAAGTATTATGGTGGTTGCTACTGAAAAATTACTAAAGATTTTGATTATCTGCCTGATCATCACTTATCTCCCCCTAGACCAAAGGCCCGCTTTAAATCTGGAACATACTTTCTTGTTATTTTTACACGCTCACCATTTGTAAGCTGGGCTTCAAAACGGCCACTTAGGCTGGGATGAATCATTGAAATTTTTTCAATATTTACAAGCATGGATTTTGAGATACGGATAAATTGACAATTTTTCAACTTATCTTCAATCACATAAAGTCTATCATCTAACTCAAATTCCTCCCCTTCACTGTAGGCAAAGGTTTTTTTATCAACTGATTCAACATAAAATATCTCGTCTATTGATAGCTTATAAAGTTTACCTTCCTTTTTCCCTAAAAAATAGATGTTCTCATCTACTTCTAACTTACTCAAAAGCTCCTTTCGAAAGTCACTAAGAGCATGCAAACGACAGCTTATCTCCTCTTCTTCCCCTGGAGGAATAATTTCAAGATATATTTTTACCATGAAAGCTCCTTTAGTTAGCCTAGACATCTTTTCTAAATCTTATCAAAGAGTTAGTGAATCTTCAATAAGTGAGCCAATAATAGGTTAACAAGGGGGATGAATTCAATTTTTAAGTAAAAAGTGTTAAAATGCACGAGTATTGTTTTTGCAATATATAACTTTTATTACAAACAGTTCATAATTGGAAGTACGAATTTACTGATTTGCCAGAGTATAAAGACGGGCAGAAAATAAATTATACAATTAGTGAAGATGCTGTTGATGGCTATATTACAAGTATCAAGGGATATGATCTTGTTAATAGTCACACACCAAAGGAAACAAGCACCAGCCCAACAAAGGCAGACACTATTTCTAACGACGACAAACACAAGCAAATAAATCCACAAGTTGACCAAAAGACTCCAGTAAAGACGGAATTACCAAGTACAGGAACTAAAAGGGAAGATAGCTTCAAACTTAGCTGCCTCCTTCTCCTCCTCGCTACAACAAGTATGATTCTAGCCTATAAACAATTTAGAAGGGCAGATTAAATAGAAAAATAGGATGGTCTAGTAAATCATCCTATTTTCATATCCATTATGACCCACCTAAAAAGGATTCTAAACTTTTTATGATATAATAACGCAAATCAAAGATAAGTTTAATTTACCACTTATAATTTATCAGCTGCCGGTAAAATACTTACTCAAATACAGATTAATAAGGATTCTAACCATGTTAAACTTGCCAATTTTAGCAATCAATCAAGCTACCAACGATCAATATGGCCTTTCGGAAATATTATTCATTTTACTTATCTCCTTGCCCCTAGCCTGCCTGCTCCAATTTATCTTTTCAAGGCTTAGGAAAAATCCCACCACCTATAAAAAATTAATCATAAACACAATTTTACTGGCTTTCATCCTGTCTTCTTTAGGCATAGGCATGCAAATTTTGTACCAAAAGAACACATTTGCCGTCCAAAATAAAGTTTTAGATGTGGTAAACTCCTACAGGCAGAATGAAGAAAATAAACTGGCCGCTCATGATGACAGCTCTCGCCTTGATATAGAAAAAATGGTCATGCGTCAGGCTGTACCAGGTCTTAGTAAACAAGGGTTTGTATCTATTCCAAGTAGAAATATCCTTCTTCCCATCTATAATGATGCTTATAGTGATGCGGGACTAAACGCTGGAGCCAACTACGCTAATAAATCCCAGCTTGACCCACTTGGATCAACTGTCCCTGTCATGGGACAAGGAAATTATGGGCTAGCCGCCCACAACTTCAATGATGGCAAGACTGGATTTAGTGGCCTACAGAAGGAAATAAATAATGATTCACCCTATATCATCAACGGAAAATTATCTGGATCTGATTGGCTGAACGGCCAAACTGTCCTCCTTGCCAATGCAAGCGGCATCTATGAGTACCAAATAACTGGCCAAACTTTAGTAACAAAAAATACTACATCTGTTTTGAATCCAAGTGAAAACCCTGAATTAACAATAGTCAGCTGCCTCTTTCCGTCAACCGACTTTCGAATCATAACCCACGCCCAACTAACAAGTAGCTATAGCTGGGATAATGCCCCCCAAGAACTTGTTAATGAATTTAATTTAAAAGTCAAAAGTACAAATGCCCATGCCTCTTGGTGGAATCCAGGTACTGAAGAAGGTGCTAATGGAGACAAAGGAGGAAGCAATTAATTTCTTGCCATACAAAAAAACATCCATTAGGATGTTTTTTTATTTATCTTACGCAGTTGGTGGTGTCGAGCTTAACTCCACATCTGGGTACTTGTCGGCAAACCAGCGTTCTGCAAATTGATTTTCAAATAGGAAAAGGGGATTTCCAAAACGGTCACGGGCTAAAATGTTACGGCTGGAGCTCATTTTTTCATCAAGCTGCTCGGGATTAATCCAGCGGACTGTCTTGTTCCCCATTGGAGTCATAACAACCTCTGCATTATATTCACCAATCATCCTGTGCTGGAAGACTTCAAATTGAAGTTGTCCGACAGCACCCAGCATATATTCATTGGTTTGATAGTTTTGGTAGAGCTGGATGGCACCTTCTTGTACCAGCTGCTCAATTCCCTTGTGGAAGCTCTTTTGCTTCATGACATTTTTAGCACTGACACGCATAAATAATTCAGGGGTAAATGTTGGTAAAGGCTCATACTCAAAGTTTTGCTTACCAGTTAATAGAGTATCTCCAACCTGATAAGTTCCAGTATCATAGACCCCGATGATGTCTCCTGCTACTGCTGTCTCAATGTTTTCACGACTTTCAGCCATAAACTGAGTCACGTTTGATAGCTTCATCTTCTTTTTAGCTCGGGGAAGACGGATATCCATCCCGCGGGTAAAGGTTCCTGAACTAATGCGGACAAAGGCAATGCGGTCACGGTGGGCTGGGTTCATGTTGGCTTGGATCTTGAAGACAAATCCTGAGAAGTCTTCAGAATAGGGGCTAATCTCATGACCATCAGTGGTCTTGTGGGCATGAGGCGTTGGTGCATATTCTAAGAAGGTATCAAGGAAGGTTTGGACACCAAAGTTTGTAAGGGCTGACCCAAAGAAGACAGGTGTTAACTCACCTAGGATTACCTCTTCTTCAGAGAAGGGATTTCCGGCTTCTTGGATTAGCTCAATGTCGTCTAATGCCTGCTTGTAAAATGGGTTGTTGCGTAGTTCATGATTTTCAGGTACTTCACCTTCTTCATTTAGCTCAACAAAACGCTCATCTCCCTTGAAGAGTTCAATACGGTGGTTGTGCATGTCGTAAAGTCCTTCAAAGGCTTTACCCATCCCAATTGGCCAGTTCATCGGTGTACTTAAAATACCAAGTGTTTCCTCAAGCTCTTCTAAGAGTTCAAGAGGTTCACGCCCGTCCCGGTCAAGTTTGTTGATGAAGGTGAAGACTGGGATTCCGCGGTCTTTTACAACCTTGAAAAGTTTCTTGGTCTGGGCCTCAATACCTTTTGCACTGTCAATTACCATAACAGCAGCATCCACAGCCATCAAAGTTCGGTAGGTATCTTCTGAAAAGTCCTCATGCCCTGGGGTATCAAGGATGTTTACCTTCTTACCAGCATAGTCAAACTGCATGACAGAGCTGGTTACAGAAATCCCACGTTGTTTTTCAATTTCCATCCAGTCAGACTTGGCAAAGGTTCCAGATTTTTTGGCCTTAACCGTTCCAGCTTCACGGATGGCACCACCGAACATCAAAAGTTGCTCAGTGATAGTCGTCTTCCCGGCATCCGGGTGACTAATAATCGCAAAGGTGCGACGCTTATTTACTTCTTCTTGTAGATTCATTATTATTCTTTCTCCGTTGTTATATTATAACAGCGTATTCTAGTGATTATTCTTTGGGTAAAAGTCCCTTGACAACCTCAGCTAAATTCATGCTATTACTTCCTTTAAGAAGGATTTGGTCATTTTCACCCAGATCTTCAGCTACATCCTTGATTAAATCATCAAGCTCATCTTTCTCATCGTCTTTGCGGTAGAACTTAAGATGTCCCTTTTCAAAAATGTCCTTGGCATAGTCAACCAAAGCTTCCATCTCTTCCCCGTAAAGGTAGAGACGGTCAATTTTTTCAGGGTCAAGTGCTGTAATCATCATTGAATGATACATGTTTGAGCTTTCACCAAGCTCCTTCATATCAGCTAGAACGACTGCTTTTTTGCCGCCAGGATTGTTTGCAAGCTCCTGGAAGGTTTCAAGCATTAGACGCATGGCCGTTGGATTGGCATTGTAGACATCTGATAGGATATCTGCCCCGTTTGCGGCTACAAGCCACTCGGTGCGGTTTCCAGTAACTCTAAGGTCCTCTTGGAGCCCGCGTTTTATATTTTCGTCACTTACGCCTTCAATATGGCCAACGTAGGCCGCAAGCATGGCATTGGTGGCATTGAATTTCCCTGGTAATGGTACTGTCAGCTCGCGGTCCATGAAGTTTAATTCAAATGTTTGATAGTCCGTGTGGGAATAAAGGTTTGTAATAAAAATATCTTCATTCGGTCCAAAACGGACAATTTTTTGGTTTTCTGGCAAATACTGATTGATAATTTTGTCAGCAGGAGCAATAAGCGTCCCAGCTTTCATCCCATCAGTAATCTGCATCTTACCCTCAGCAATTTTTTCGCGGCTGCCAAAGAACTCAATATGGCTTTCACCAATCATGGTAAGAACAGCAATCTTGGGTCTTGCAATCTGACTAAGAGTATGGATATCCCCCAGATGATCCTGCCCCATTTCAAGGACTAATTTTTCAGTAGCTTCAGGCATATGAAGGACTGTATAAGGAAGGCCAATCTCATTGTTATAATTCCCTTGAGTCTTATAGGTCTTAAAGCTAGTTTCAAGGACTGAAGCAATCATATCTTTGGTGGTCGTTTTTCCGTTACTACCAGTTACGGCAATAACATCAGCCCCTGTTTTATCCAAATAATATCGGGCCAAGTCTTGAAAGGCCTTGAGGACATCATCAACCAAGAGATAGGTATGACCTTCAAGATCTTTTTCAGACAAGGTGGCTCCTGCCCCATTTTCAAAGGCCTTGGAAATAAAATCATGGCCATCACGCTCACCTTTTAAAGGTAAGAAAAGGTCTCCTGCTGTAATTTTTCTACTGTCAAATTCAATACCAGTAAGTTCAAGGTCAGAAAATTCCTCAACCTTGTTTTTTGCCCCGACTACTTTTGCTATTTCATATAAACTTAACTTCATTTTAAATGTTCCTCACGCTCATTGAAGGCTTCCTTGGCTAGTCTAATCAACTCTTCGATTAAATCAGGGTAGCTAAGTCCCATTTTTTCCCAAAGAAGGGGATACATTGAAAATTGGGTGAATCCTGGAATGGCATTAATTTCATTCAAGTAAAATTCATTATCTTTTGTTAAAAAGAAGTCACAACGGCTAAGGCCACTTCCACTAACTGTCTTATAGGCAAGCTCTGCATAATGACGCATTTTTTCCATAACGGGTGCATCAATATGGGCTGGAATATCCATGGTAATCCTGTTGTCAATATACTTGGAATTGTAGTCATAAAAATCTACGTCCTTAACAACTTCACCAGCTAAAGTAGACTTGACCTCAAGGTTTCCAAGGACTGCAACCTCAATCTCACGGGCATCAACTCCCTGCTCAACCAGGACACGGCCATCAAACTTAAAGGCTTCATTAAGACCAGCTTCAAGGTCATCATTTGATTCAACCTTTGAAATTCCAACACTTGAACCCATGTTGGCAGGTTTTACGAAAACAGGATAGGTAAGTTTTTCATTTACTTCCTTCATTTTTTCACTCATGGCTTCACGACCAATAACTGCCACATAAGGAACTTGAGGAACCCCAACAGTTTCAAGAACATGTTTGGTCATAATCTTATCCATGGTAACGCTAGCTGCTGTAATATTTGGTCCAACATAAGGCATTTTAAGAATTTCTAAGAAACCTTGAATTGAGCCATCCTCTCCCATAGGACCGTGGAGGACTGGAAAGACTACTGCTCCCTCTTCAAAGATATCACTTGCTTTAATTTTTTGATCCAGCTTAACTGTCTCATTGGTCATTAGTTTTTCATCCGCTGCTGGTTGTTCACTAAAAACTTGAGTTTTAATAAAATCACCATCTTTGGTTATAAAATAAGTTTTTACCAAATGTTTTGAATAATCAACTGACCTCATCACGCTTTCAGCTGACAGGACTGATACCTCACGTTCAGCACTACGACCACCATACAGTAAAATTAAAACTTCCTTCATGAATTAAATTTCCTTCCTATTTTCTACAGCCTTAAGGAGGGTAACCTCATCAGCATATTCAATGTCACTACCAACCGCAAGTCCACGTGCCAGGCGGGTAACTTTAATTCCAGCCGGCTTAATCAGCCTTGATAAATAGATTGATGTAGCTTCACCCTCACTTGTTGCATTAGTTGCTAGGATAACCTCATTGATGCTTGTATCCCTAAGACGTGTTATAAGACTTTTTACATTGATGTCATCAGGGGAGATCCCGTTCATGGGTGATATGGTTCCCTGAAGCACATGATAAAGACCATTATATTCTCTAATTTTTTCGATGGCTAAAACATCCTTACTATCTTCAACAACTAGAATGGTCGTCTTGTCTCTACTATCACTTGTACAGATACCACAGGGATCTGTATCCGTTAAATTACCACAAATAGTGCAAAATTTTAAATCCCTTTTGGCTGATAGAAGGTTCTTAGCAAAGGCATTTACATCCTCATCTTCCATCCCGATGGTATAAAAGGCTAGCCTGGTTGCAGTCTTTTGTCCGATACCTGGAAGCTTACTATAACTCTCAATTAGCCTGGCTATTGGTTGGGGATAATACACTTGGGCCTCCTTTACTTAAATCCGTACATACTATTGTATAAGTTTACGATATCACGGGCAATTTTTTGGTTGACCCCTGAATTACCGTCAGTTAGGTTGGGAATCATGACACCAAGGGCAATCTGTGGATTATTACTTGGTGCATAGGCTACAACATTATTAGCTGTCGTTGTAACAAGGTTTCCACTAGCATCACGAGCAAATGTTTCAGCAGTCCCTGTTTTAGCAGAGATTGGAACACTTTCACCCTGCCTGATAACTGTACCAGTCGCATAGCCGCTTCCGTGAACAACCTCATAAAAACCTTCCTTGATAATGTCCATTTGAGCTTGTGAGATATTAACCTTATTGACAACTTGAGGATCAATTAGTTTAAGTTCCTTACCAAGGACATTTTCTTCTTGATTCTCATAAATTCCCTTGACAATATGTGGTGCATAACGGGTTCCCCCGTTGGCTACAGTTGAAGCATATTGAGCCAATTGTAAGGTAGTATAAGTGTCGTACTGACCAAAGCTTAAATCAAGTAGGGCACCAATACTTGATGAGTCAGCACTTGGGATAAGACCACGGGTTTCTCCACTTACGTCAAAACCTGTCTTAACTCCCAGACCATATTCACCAAAAGTTGCCCTTAGTTCATCAAAAACCTTGTCCTTATTGGTCAAGTCAATCCCCATATTATAGCTGTAAGGTTGGCCAAGCATTTTTAGGACAATCTGTAGCATGTAGGTATTAGATGAATACTCAAGGGCTTGAACTGCATTGATGGCAAGTTTTCCACCGTAGGTAAACCATGATTGTTTGACCGCACTTCCAGCGATTTGAATGGGCTGATCGATTAAAACTTCATTACCTGATAAAACACCATTTTGCCAGCCTGATGTGATGGTTGCTCCCTTGACGACAGAACCTGGAACATAGGCACCGGTAAAGGTTCCCAGGCTATTTTTGGCAATTTCTCCCGTTTGGATGTCCTGCGTTAGTCCTGCCATGGCAAGAATAGAGCCGTCATTAGGATTCATAACCACAGCGTAGGCTCCTTCTGAGACATTGGCAATCCCTAAAGATTTAGCCTCATCAAAGTATCTTTGGAGGATATCTTGAACACCTGATTGGAATTTTAGGTCAACGGTCAACTTAACATCGTTACCCCTTTTTCCTTCAGAAAGAACCTTTTGGCTACTTACATTTCCGTCCTTGTCCAGATAAACTTCACTTACTGTCTTAGATCCTTGTAAGTATTCTTCATAGCTCTTTTCAATGTAGCTTGTTCCAACTCGG
The DNA here is from genome assembly GCA_029391995.1 of Streptococcaceae bacterium ESL0729. Classification (NCBI taxonomy): domain Bacteria; kingdom Bacillati; phylum Bacillota; class Bacilli; order Lactobacillales; family Streptococcaceae; species Streptococcaceae bacterium ESL0729. Next base: position 528,705 of record CP113924.1, on the reverse strand, counting down.
TCATTTCTTGAATAACCCTTGGCTAGATAATCATCAAGGTCTTCTGCTGGAATACCTGATTTTTCAGAAGAGATTGTCCCAAGGATTGGCCTTAAAGCTGTATCAGCATATGACCTAGTCCAATCTGTCCCAATGCTAATCCCAGGAAGATTTTTCTCATTTTCAGCAATCTTTGCGACCTGGGTATCTGATAGATTGTCTGATACAAGTGTACTTGTATTAAAATTTGAGGTTGCATTCATTTTCTTATAAATTCTTGCGGCCTCAAGCTCATCAGCATTGTAGGCAACCTCCTCTTCAGTTACCTTTGAAATAATATTGGTGTATATCTCACCCTCTGAAAGCCTATCACCAGTCTTTTGGTCATACTTATCCTCGGTTGTAAGCCTTTCTTGGACCTTACGAAGATTGTCTGGATCAGCCAGGAAGAAATCCCTCTTATCTCTTTCAGATAAATACTCATCTTCTAAGGCATTAGGAAGGATGGGTACAAGTTTTTCTGCTACCTCTCTCATTTGACCAGCAGTAACATTATTTGATCTGGTAAATTTTATGGCCGTTTTTGCCTTATTGGTTACTAGGGGCGTACCTGTTGCATCATAAATCTGCCCCCTGGGGCTTGCTTCGATGACCTTGGCAACAGAGCCTGACTCCTTTAATTTTTTTACATAAAAATCATAGTGAATTATCTGCATATTATAGAGCTTGGCAATCAGGATAATAAACAGGGTAAAGATTACAAAAAACAGCAAATTTATCCTGGTTGGAATGGCTCTTACTGACTCACCTAATTTTTTACTTTTATTTTTTTCATTGTTAAATTTAGACATATGTATCCACCTCAAATACCTGTCTATTCTACACTATTTTAAGCAATATTTAAAGTAGGAAAAGATTGCTCAATTTTACCAACAGCTCCTTTAGAGGCCTAAAAAAAGATACAAAAATGGCACAAAAAAATGGGTCATGGGACCCATTTTCTTATTTTTCTTCTAGGTAGTATTCCTTAACTAGGTTTAAGTTCTCATCGAATTCAAATACTAGTGGTGGGAAGTTTGGAATTTCAACACCCATGATTTCATCATCAGAAAGACCTTTGATGTGTTTTACAAGGGCACGAATTGAGTTTCCGTGAGCTCCAACAAGAACGTTTTTATCGTCTTTAAGTGCTGGTGCAATGTGATCTTCCCAGAAAGGAAGGGCACGTTCAAGAGTTACCTTAAGGTTTTCAGCATCTGGAATAACTGAGTCATCAAGGCTTTCGTAACGACGGTCTGAGTGTGCAGAGTATTCGTTGTCACGGTCCATGTTTGGTGGTAGTGTATCGTATGAACGACGCCAGATAAGAACTTGATCATCTCCAAATTCTTCAGCAGCTTCAGCCTTGTTAAGACCAGTAAGACCACCGTAGTGACGTTCGTTTAGACGCCAAGATTTAAGAGTTGGTACCCAAAGTTGATCTGAGTATTCAAGAATATAGTTTGTAGTTTTGATAGCACGTTTAAGAACAGAAGTGTAAGCTACATCAAATTTGATTCCAGCTTCCTTAACAAGTTTCCCTGCTTTAATTGCTTCTTGTGTTCCTTGCTCAGCTAGGTCTACATCAGCCCAACCAGTGAAAAGATTTTTTTCATTCCACTCAGAAAGTCCGTGACGTGCAAAAACTAATTTTACCATGATGGTATCTCCTTTTAGTGATTTATTTGACTAGCTTATTTTACAGTATTTTTTCTAAAAAATCTAGCTACTAAAATTTATTTTTATCAAAATAACTATCAAGACTGGCTCTAAAAGACTGAGCTAATTTACTCAGGTCATGCCCTTTTTGCTTAAATAAGATCAGGTCATTTTCAAGCCCATCCTCCAAATACAAGACTGAAATATTATGGACACTTTCACTGTCAATAAAGCCACTTCCAGTAGCATAGGAATCCGTTCTTTCAAGAATTCCATTAAGGGTTGCCCTGTCTGTTACATTATAGATCAAAGTATCCTCAAAGGTTTCAACCAAGTCTTCCGAATAGTAAAGATACTGGTCACTTTCCTGGGTAAATCTTGCCCGACTTAAAGACTTTAAATCATCCGTATAAATCCTGTCCTTCTTGGTCAAGGGATGGTTTTTCTTGACATAAATATGAGTTTTAAAGGTCATCAACTCAATCTTTTCAAGCTCAAGCTTGTCAAGCATCCTCATGATACCAGCCCGGTTATCCTTATTAAGATAGGCAATTCCAACCTCACTATGGCCATCAGCAACCTCACTTAAGATATTGAAGGTCGTACTTTCAAAAATCCTAAAATTCTTCAGGTCAGGATTTTTTTCAGCAAAGTCAACTCCCACTGGTCCTAAAAAATCATAATGCTGGCTAGCGACTGAAAAGCTCTTGGAAACTTCCTCGCTCTTGGTATATCTTGACTCAAAGGATTCAAAGTTTCTAAGAATAATTTGTGCCTGCTCATAAAAACGTTCCCCCTTGGGTGTCAAAACAGCCCCACTATTAGTTCTTTCAAAGACCTGGAAGCCAAGCTTGCCCTCAAGATCCTTAATGGAAATTGATAAATTAGGTTGGCTAACAAAGAGTTGCTCGCTTGCCTCCCTAAAGGTTCCTGTATTGGCAATTGCTACAACATAACGTAGGTGCTTGATATCCATATTACTTCCTATCTAAATTTTTTCAACAAAAAATGGTGTACTGAAGCCAGTATACACCATTTTAAGCTATTTGGCAGTTCTTAACTCTAACAAAGCCAATAAGTAAAGTCTATGACAATTACTCAAAAATCTCCTTTACAAGCCTTTCTTGAAGTAGACATTAGGAAGCCTGTAATAATGGTAAAGCTTTCAAATAATCAAATCAGGCCAGGGACTTTGAATTGTCCTGTTTTTCCCACAGTTCACAGTGGTATTTTGAGCACCAGAGGACATTATCCTCCTTCTTCCTATTTTGGTAATCAAAAAGTTCATCAACGGTAATGTCAAGAGCCCTTGCCAACTTAAAAGCTAAGGCAAGTTCTGGATCGTACTTGTCATTTTCAATGGCATTGATTGTTTGACGGCTCACATGAGTTAATTTTGCCAGGTCTTCTTGTGAAAATTTCATACTTTTTCGGAAATCTTTAATTCGATTTTTCATTTTCTACCTCCGATAGTTTTCTTTAGCTTACAACAAGTAAAACACTTTTTACATATATAGTCAATTGATTGGCAACTAAAATAAAAGCAGACTAGGCTGCTTTTATTTTATAATTTTTCAAGTTCAGCATTAAGTAATTGTTGAAGGACTTGTGGGTTGGCTTGTCCCTTAGTCTGTTTCATCAATTGCCCAATGAAGGCCTTGGCTGCATTTTTATTTCCACCCTTGTAGTCATTCACAATTTTTTCATTCTTTTCAAAGACTTCTTGAATAATTGGAATAAGAACTGCTGGGTCAGAGATTTGGATAAGTCCTGCTGATTTAACAAATTCTTCAGCACTACCACCTTCTTTTGCTAGGTGGATAAAGACTTTTTTAGCAATCTTACTTGAAATTGTTCCATCTGCAATCAGAGAAATCATTTCAACAAGATTTTCCGGGCTAAGCTTGATGTCTTTTAGTTCAAGTCCTTCAGCATTTAAATACTGGGCAACCTCACCTTGAAGCCAGTTGGAAACAAGTTTTGCATCTCCACCAAGTTGAGTAGCTTGGTCAAAGAAGTCAGAAACTTCCTTGCTGGCAGTAATTTGCATAGCATCATAATCAGATAAGCCAAGTTCTGAAATATATTTCAGGCGGCGCTCTTTTGGAAATACTGGAAGGGTTGTACGAACTTCTTCAATCCATGAGTCCTCAATCTCGAAACGAGGAAGATCTGGTTCTGGGAAGTAACGGTAGTCACTTGATCCTTCTTTAACACGCATGAGAATTGTTTCCCCAGTTGCTTCATCATAACGGCGTGTTTCCTGTTGGATTAAACCACCCGAACGAAGGACCTTAGCCTGACGCTCTACCTCATGGGCTAATCCCTTACGAACATAGTTGAAAGAGTTCAAGTTTTTAAGCTCAGTTTTGGTACCAAATTCTTCTTGACCGTAAGGGCGAAGGGAAATGTTGGCGTCAACCCGCATTGATCCTTCTTCCATCTTAACATCAGAAATACCAGTATATTGGATAATTTCCTTAAGAGCTGTTAGATAGGCATAAGCTTCCTCAGGACTTCTCATATCAGCTTCTGATACAATCTCAATAAGAGGTGTTCCCTGACGATTTAAATCAACATATGAGTAACCATCAACTCCGTGGGTATTTTTACCAGCATCTTCTTCCAAATGGGCACGTTCAATACGGATGTTTTTCTTGCTGCCATCTGGAAGTTCAATTTCAATTGATCCATTGTAGCCAATTGGCTCATCAAACTGTGAAATTTGGTAGGCTTTGGGATTATCTGGGTAAAAATAGTTTTTACGGTCAAAGTGCATGCTTTGGTGGATATCCATATTTAAGGCTAAAGAAGCTTTAATTCCTGATTCAATAGCTCCCTTATTCATAACAGGAAGCACCCCTGGATAACCCCAGTCAACGACATTTGTGTTGGTATTTGGATCAGCCCCAAAATGAGCTGGTGCAGTAGAGAAGATTTTTGAGTTTGTTTTTAACTCAACGTGGACTTCAAGTCCAATGACAGTTTCAAAGTTCATTTTAGAAGTCCTTTCTATTCAAAAATGATTGGTTTATTCTTGTGGAAGTCAGTTGTAGCCTCAAAAGCTGCTGCTACTTGGTAAATAGTCTCTTCATCAAAGGCCTTACCGATTAACTGCATTCCAACTGGAAGACCATCAACTTGACCTGCAGGAATTGAGATACCTGGAAGTCCAGCAAGGTTTACAGGAATTGTAAGAAGGTCAGCTAGATACATGGCAAGAGGATCATGATTTTGACTTCCAAGGTCATAGGCTACAGTTGGAGCTGTAGGGCCTAAGATAATATCGTAGTCCTTAAAGACTTTGGCAAAATCTTCCATAACAAGGGTTCTAACCTGACCAGCTTTTTTGAAGTAGGCATCATAGTAGCCTGATGAAAGGCTGAAGGTTCCAAGCATAATCCGGCGTTTAACCTCTTCACCAAATCCTTCACTACGTGATTTAAGGTAGACATCATCAAGATTTTCAATATCATCAGCTCGGAAGCCATAGCGGATACCATCAAAACGTTGAAGGTTAGATGATGCTTCACTTGACGCAATGATATAGTAGATAGCAACCCCGTATTTTGAATGCGGTAGGCTGACCTCTTCAACAATAGCACCTAGAGATTCAAGATGTTTAGCTGCGGCAAGAATTTGCTCCTTAACACCCTCATCAATTCCTTCACCAAAGTATTCCTTGGGTAAAGCGATCTTCATTCCCTTGATATCTTTACCAATCTTACTTGCAAAGTCAGGAATAGCAACTTTTGATGATGTTGAATCACGCACATCATGTCCTGAGATTGCATTTAGTAAGTGGGCATTATCTTCAACATTTTGTGAGAAAGGCCCAATTTGGTCCAAAGAGCTTCCAAAGGCAATCAAGCCATAACGAGAAATTCGCCCGTAAGTAGGCTTAAGACCTACAACACCATTAAAGGCTGCTGGTTGGCGGATTGAGCCTCCTGTATCAGATCCAAGAGATAGGGTAACCTGGTTTGATGCAACAGCTGTGGCTGACCCACCTGATGAACCCCCAGGAACCTTAGAATGATCCCAGGCATTTTTAGTAGCCTTAAAGGCTGAGTTTTCAGTTGAACCACCCATGGCAAACTCATCCATGTTTGTCTTACCAACAATAATCATGTCATTGTCATAAAGTCTTTCAACAGATCCTGCATCATAGATTGGATTAAAGTTATAAAGCATTTTGCTGGCAGCAGTTGTTAGAATATCTTTGGTTACAATATTGTCCTTAACTGCAATTGGAATACCCGCTAAAAGATTATTAGCATCAATTCCACGCTCATCAAGCTCCCTTGCCTGTTTAAGAGCATGTTCTTCAGTAATAGTAATGAATGAGTCAACTGCTCCTTCACGCTTTTTGATACCTTCTAGGGTACTTTTGGTTAATTCTAAGGCTGATATTTCCTTCTTAACTAACTTTTCATGTAATTCTTTAATCGTTGCCATTATGCATCTCCTCCACCGTCAAGAATTGCTGGTACCTTAATGTAGCCATCCTCAGATTCTGGAACATTTTTCATAAGTTCATCACGATTCCAACCTGGAAGGGCAACGTCTTCTCTCATAAAGTTAAGGTTATCAGAAACATTACTTGTAAATTCAACCCCTTCTGTATCAACTTCGCTGAGTAATTCAACCATTTCAATAATTTTTCCTAATTGGTCAGTAAATTTTTCCACATCAGCATCATCAAATTGCAACTTAGACAGGTGGGCAACATGACGCACTTCTTCTTCAGTTATTTTACTCATTTCTTCTCCTTTTACTAATTATCTCCCTATTTTACCAAAAATATTAGCAGATTGAATAATAAATATTACTTATTCTACAAAATATCTGTAATTATTAGAGACTAAGCTCCCTCAATTGGTCTTCTGCGACAAGGGCTGGTGACTCAACCATCAAGTCCCGACCCATACCGTTCTTAGGAAAGGCCATCACCTCACGAATATTGTCCTCCTTAGCAAGAAGCATGATCAAGCGATCAAGACCCAGGGCAAGGCCTCCGTGGGGTGGAAAGGCAAAGTCAAGAGCTTCTAAGAAGAAGGCAAAGTCCCTTTCATATTCTGCTTTTTCCATTCCTAAGAGTTCAAACATGACCTCCTGCATCTCTCTTTCATGAATTCTAAGGCTTCCACCTCCGATTTCATAACCATTTAAGACGATATCATAGGCATAACTTTTTTGATTTTCTGGCTCATGTTTAAGTTCCTCAGGGCTAGAGGCACATGATTTGGTAAAAGGATGGTGCATGGCTTGATACCTTTTTTCATCAGGATTCCATTCAAGTAAGGGCCAGTCCACCACCCACAAGAAATTAAGGGCTTCCTCATCTATCAGGTCATTTTCCTTGGCAAGCCTTAATCTTAAAGCTCCTAGAGCCTTACGAACCCTATCTTTTACTCCACTTGCGAGGAAAACCAAGTCCCCATCATCTGCCTCTAAGTAGCTCAGCAACTCAGCTGAATGACCCTTAAACATTGACTTCAAACTTCCACCAAAGGACTTATCTGCAATTTGACTGCTAGCAAATCCATCAATACCAAACTCCAAAAGATATTTTTTAAGCTGTTCAATTTCTCGCTTAGAATATCGCTTGGCTCCTTCTTTTAAAACGAGGGCACCCAACATGCCATCATCAGACTTTAAAGCCTTTTGGATGAAAAGGGAAGGATTATCTCTTTCAAAATCCGTCAAATCCTTAAGTTCCATCTCAAATCTTGTATCTGGCTTGTCTGAGCCAAAGCGTCTCATGGCTTCTTCATAGGAAATTTGCGGGAAGGCTTTTGCCAGCTCAACCCCCTTAACCTCTTTAACAACGGCCTTAAGCATTCTTTCAACTAGGTTTTGAATCTCCTCTTGGCTAGCAAAACTTACTTCCAAGTCAACCTGGGTAAATTCAGGCTGACGGTCTCCTCTTAAATCCTCATCTCTAAAGCAGCGGACAAGCTGATAATAACGGTCAAAACCTGCTCCCATTAGGAGTTGTTTGAGCATCTGGGGACTTTGGGGGAGGGCATAGAATTGTTCCTTTTGAAGCCTTGATGGAACTAGAAAATCTCTGGCTCCCTCAGGGGTTGATTTACCCAAGTAAGGAGTCTCAATATCAATAAAGGATTCTGAATTTAAAAAATTACGAATGCTTTTTGTTACCTGATGACGCAGTAAAATATTCTCAGTCATCTTCCTTCTTCTTAGATCAAGATAGCGGTAACGCTGCCTTAGATCATCTCCTGTGCGGGTGTAATCATCAAGCTCAAAGGGTAGATCCTTACTTGATGAGAGGAGCTTAATTTTTTGGGCCCTAAGTTCAACCTGGCCACTAGCAATATTCGGATTAACAAATCTCTCCTTACGTTTGACCACCTGTCCAAAAATTTCAATGATACTTTCTTTTTTTAGACGGATAATTTCTTCAAAATTATCAAGGGAATTATCAATAAAGACCTGTAAAATACCTGCCCTATCGCGTAATTCAATAAAGGACAATTTACCGTGATTACGAATATTAGCAATCCATCCTTGAACCTTAACCTCTTGACCAACCTGGTCTAGCCCATAGTTTCCAACATAAGTCTTACCCATATCTATCCCTCTTTTTCTATAAAAAAAGACCACGCTTCGCCCTGAGTCAGGACGAAAAACGTGGTACCACCCAAATTTAGAACAGGCTACAAACCCATCCTCTCAAAATTTTAACGCAATCAACGTCCATGTTTTTAGCATGAATCTAAAGTATGTTTTTCAGTAAAATCAACTATGCATTTTCCAGCAGCCATGCACTCTCTGAAAGCATCATCTACTTACTCCTACTTATCATAGATATTAAAAATTACGATCCTTTAATTTATCATAAATACCTTCATTTACTACCTTAAGGTAGGTACCCTTCATCCCGAGTGAACGGCTTTCAATAATACCTGCACTTTCAAGTTTTCTAAGGGCATTTACAATTACACTTCTGGTAATACCAATCTTGTCAGCCACAACACTTGCTGTCAGACGCCCTTCAGGGCCTCCAAGCTCTTCAAGAATGGCATTAACAGCCTTAATCTCTGAATAAGATAAGGTATTAACGGCCATGGCAACTGCCGTTTGCTTTCTAATATCATCTTCCATTGTTTCCATCTTGATATAAGAAAGTTGGACACCAATGACTGTTGTTGCCATCTCAATTAAGACAAGGTCATCTTCGTTAAAACCACCATTATTTTCCCAAACAATAAAGGTTCCAAGGCGATCTCCTCCCCCGTAAATGGGAGCTATGGTTGTTACCCCATTTGGAAATTGATCCCTAGCCTCATCCGGGAAAATTGATAATCTGGCATTGACATCCAAATTAGCCTCAACCTCATAGACACGGCTAGTTTGAATAACATACTCCTTAGGAAATTTCCTCATTTCAAAGAAGGATTCAACCCGATCATTGTTGGTCTTATATGGTAGGGCATAACCTAAAATATTTCCATCCATATCAAGGACACAAGCATTACAGTTAATGATTTCTGCAATCCGGGCAGTCATTTCTTTATATGGTAAAACGTCATTTTCGTTAGCGTTTAAACCAGTTATTTCACCATCTTGAAGGATGGCTGTTAATTTTCTTGTTTTCTCTAGTAAAGAAAGCATAACTTCTCCTTAGTCTTGATTTTCGATTTATTATATCAGCAATTATTTATAAATGCAAGAAATTTTCAGAATATTCATATTAGATAACATTCTTTCAATAGTTTTATAGAAAAGTAAAATATTCTTATAATTTTTTCATTCTAAAAGCCTGTGTTTTTTTAAGACCGCACAATCTAAAATAATATCAGTTCGGAGGCTAGAATACAAGACAAAAAAAGGGCCAAGCCCCTTTATTTTAATATTGCCTGTAGGTAGATAGAAAATCAGTCATCTTCTCTTGCACCTTGTCGAGTTCGTCAACTCGTGGCAGGTAGACAATCCTAAAGTGATCTGGCTTATCCCAATTGAATCCCCGACCATGAACAAGCATTATTTTCTTTTCTTTCAGAAAGTCGAGCACAAATTTTTCATCGTCCTTGATATTATACATGTTCGTATCAATCTTAGGGAAAATATAGAAGGCAGCCTTTGGCTTAACCGCTGAAATTCCAGGAATACTTGTCATGGCGTCATAGATAAACTCCCTCTGCTCATAAATCCTACCACCAGGAAGGAGGAGCTTATCAATCGACTGAACTCCACCAAGGGAGGTTTGAACAATCTGCTGGGCCAGAACATTAGAACAAAGCCTCATACTAGCCAGCATGTTTAGCCCTTCAATATATCCCTTGACATGGTTCTTATTCCCTGAAAGAACCATCCAACCAACACGGAAACCAGCCACCCTATGTGATTTAGATAGACCATTTAAGGTAACAACAAAGAGGTCAGGAGCAAGGGTTGCAATTGGAATATGCTCAAGGCCATCCATGACCAAGCGGTCATAAATCTCATCAGAAAAGATAATCAGATTATTTTGTCTGGCAACCTCAACAATTTCCTCCAAAATTTCCTTGGGATATAAGGCACCTGTTGGATTATTAGGATTAATAAGGACAATGGCCTTGGTGTTTGATGTTATCTTAGATCTAATGTCTGCGATATCAGGATTCCACTCAGCCTGCTCATCACAAACATAATGAACAGCATTCCCTCCAGCTAAAGAGACCGCAGCTGTCCACAAGGGATAGTCCGGCATAGGCACCAAGACCTCATCTCCATTGTTTAAGAGCCCCTGCATACACATAACAATCAGCTCGCTCACTCCATTACCCGTATAGATATCATTGACGTCAACATTTGGAAACCCCTTTAGCTGACAGTACTGCATGATGGCCTTTCTAGCTGAAAAGAGTCCTTTAGAATCGCTGTAGCCTTCTGAATCCCTAGTATGCATGATTAGATCCCTAATCACCTCATCTGGTGCCGTAAAACCAAATTCTGCAGGATTTCCTGTATTTAGGCGTAAAATCTTCTCACCATTTGCCCTCATGCGGTCGGCCTCTTCAAGTACAGGCCCCCTGATATCATAGCTTACATGCTCTAATTTATCTGATTTCTTAAAATTACCTATCATTTTCTTACCTCGTTACTTATTTCTTTAATTCTAATCTTAAAATTCCAATTTTTCAAATAATTTTAAAAAAAAACTTAGGTGGCCTTTTTTAAGTGAAAAATTTTAGTAATTTCCAACTATTTTTAGCATTAGTAAGAAGAAATTAAAGAATCTACTGGGAAAAAAAATATATTTTTGATAGAATTAGGGTATATTGTAAGTCAAAAGGAGAAAAACATTGACAGATAGGTACCAAGATTCACATCTTAAACTTTTTACCCTAAATTCAAATGAAGATTTAGCTAAAAAAATAAGTGAGGCAGCTAATGTTCCTCTAGGTGAATTATTTTCAAGACAATTTTCTGATGGAGAAATCCAAATCAATATTGAAGAAAGTGTCCGTGGTTATGACATCTACATCATCCAATCAACTAGTTACCCAGTAAACAGTCACTTAATGGAATTACTTATCATGATTGACGCCTGTAAACGTGCTAGTGCTAACTCAATCAATGTTATCATGCCCTACTTTGGCTATGCCCGCCAAGATAGAACGGCAGTTCCCCGCGAGCCAATTACAGCTAAGCTTGTTGCCAACATGCTGGTCAAGGCCGGAGCTGACCGCGTGGTAACTCTTGACCTCCACGCCGTTCAGGTTCAAGGATTCTTTGATATCCCAGTTGATAACCTCTTCACAACGCCACTTTTCGCCCAATATTATACTGAAAACAATATCAAAGGTGATGATGTTGTCGTTGTAGCTCCCAAAAATAGTGGAGTAAAAAGGGCTCGTAGCCTGGCAGAGCTTTTAGATTCACCGATTGCAATCGTTGACTATGAAGATGATGATAAGGCTCGTGAGAATGGTTATATCATTGGAGACGTTGAGGACAAGAATGTTATTCTCATTGACGACATCCTTACGACTGGGAAGACTTTTGCCAGTGCTGCAAGCATCGTAAAAGACGCTGGGGCACGTGATATCTACGCTGTAGCCAGCCACGGTCTTTTCACACCAGGATCAAATGAGCTACTAAACCAAGCTCCAATTAAGGAAATCCTTGTTACCGATTCTGTCAAAACAAATACCAAGAAGCCTGATCAAGTCAAGTACCTGACAGCTTCAGAATTAATTGCAAATGCAATCATCCGTATTCACGAAAATAGGCCAGTAAGTCCATTGTTTGAATACAAGAAAAAGAAAAAATAATATGGTTGAGGGTTTAGGGGACAGAGTCCCTTAAACCTTTATACTTGAGGAGATTTATGGTTTACTTAGATAATGCAGCCACCACGCCAATGTCTCAGGCTTCAATTGATGCTGTGCTTAATATTATGAAAAATTATTTCGGCAATCCATCAAGCATTCATAGCTATGGACGAGAAGCCGCAAAAATCCTGCGAAATTCCCGCCAAAAAATCGCAGATATTTTAGGCATACAGGCAGATAATATTATATTTACCTCTGGGGGGACGGAAGCAAATAACACAGCCATCAGGGGCTATGCCTTAGCCAACCAAGGATCAGGAAGGCATTTGATAACAACTTCTATCGAGCACCATTCAGTTACTCATACCTTTGAGTATTTAAGGGATGAACTCGGTTTTGAGGTAAGTTTTGTCTCACCAAATGAGGAAGGAATAATTACAGCTGACGCCATTAAAAAAGCCCTTCGTCCCGATACTATCCTTGTCAGTACCATGTATGCCAACAATGAAACTGGGAGCATCCTTCCCATCAAAGAAATTGGGCAGCTTTTAAGGGAACACCAGGCGGCCTTTCACGTTGACGCTGTTCAAGCTATGGGTAAAATACCACTTTCACCCAAGGATTTGGGGATTGACTTCCTATCTGCTTCTGCTCATAAGTTTCATGGACCTAAGGGGGTTGGATTTTTATATGCAGATACAAATAAATTTGACAAACTTCTCTTTGGCGGCGACCAAGAAAGTGGCCACCGTCCTGGGACCGAAAACCTAGCAGCTATTGCGGGGATGGCTACAGCTCTTGAAGAAGCCAGCCAAAATATTGAAGAAAATCTTACTTATGTTAAAGATTTAAGGGATAAGCTTCTTGATCAAATTAATGATTTGGACTTCTATCTCAATCAATTTGGACCGAGCCTACCTCATGTACTTAATATCGGCTTTATGGGGGTAAATCATGACCTCCTCTTAATGAAGCTTGATTTAGCTGGAATTGCTGTCTCAACAGGAAGTGCTTGTACTGCTGGGGCAACCCTGCCTAGCCACGTCCTTTCTGAAATTTACGGGCAAAACAACCCCAAACTAAAGGAAAATGTAAGGATTAGTTTTTCAGAATTTAATAAGCCTGAAGACTTAAGCAAACTTGCTTACAATTTAAAGAAAATATTAGGAGAATAAGATGGCCTTTGACAAAGAAATTCACTTAGATGACTGTAAATATGTGTATACCTTATCAAGCGGAATCAAAAAATTTACCCTCAAGGATACAACTTTTAGGGAAACAAAAACAGGAAATTTTGAGCTGACTAGAAACCTTGATTTCACTCCCAACTCAGCTGATGGTTTTCTCTTAAAAATCACTGTAAATAAAAATCTAACTGGCTTTAAGATGGTCATAACTGACAAAAGCGGCCTAAGAAAGATTAATATTTTCAGCAAGGAGGCCAACAAACCCTTGGCTGACAAATTTTACTTCCAGATGGACAGCCTTATTGATAGAGATGTTTTTACCAAAAAAGAAATTTAAAAAGATGCCTAATCAGGCATCTTTTTTGTTGGAATTTTAGACGACAAAAAGACCCGGATAAATCCGAGTCTTTTTCAGAAGGTATACATCTGTTGTCCGACCAACAGACATTATATCATCTGATATCTAAAGCTTAATCTAATTAAGCTTCGATTTCAGTAACGATACCTGAACCTACAGTACGTCCACCTTCACGGATAGAGAATGTAGTTCCTTGTTCAACGGCGATTGGGTGGATAAGCTCAACGTCGATAGTTACGTTATCCCCTGGCATTACCATTTCGATTCCTTCTGGAAGTTTGATGCTACCAGTTACGTCAGTTGTACGGAAGTAGAACTGTGGACGGTAGTTATCGAAGAATGGAGTGTGACGTCCACCTTCTTCTTTAGAAAGAACGTATACTTCACCTTTGAATTTAGTGTGAGGAGTGATTGAACCTGGTTTAGCAATAACTTGTCCACGTTCGATTTCATCACGTTGTACACCACGTAGAAGTACCCCAACGTTGTCTCCAGCGAAACCTTCGTCAAGAGTTTTACGGAACATTTCAACACCAGTTACAACTGCTTTAGAAGTTTCTGGTTTGATACCAACGATTTCGATTTCGTCGTTGACGTGGATTGTTCCACGGTCGATACGTCCTGATGCTACAGTACCACGTCCAGTGATTGAGAATACATCTTCGACTGGAAGAAGAAGAGGTTTGTCAGTATCACGTTCTGGAGTTGGGATGTACTCATCAACAGTGTCCATAAGTTCAACAACTTTGTCAACCCATTGTTGTTCACCGTTAAGAGCTCCAAGAGCTGAACCAGCGATGATTGGAGTATCGTCACCTGGGAAATCGTATTCAGAAAGAAGGTCACGAACTTCCATTTCTACAAGTTCAAGAAGCTCTTCATCGTCAACTAAATCAACTTTGTTAAGGAATACTACTAGGTATTGTACCCCAACCTGACGTGAAAGAAGGATGTGCTCACGAGTTTGTGGCATTGGTCCATCAGTTGCAGCTACTACAAGGATAGCTCCGTCCATTTGGGCAGCTCCAGTGATCATGTTTTTAACGTAGTCCGCGTGTCCTGGTGCGTCGATGTGAGCATAGTGACGTGCGTCAGTTTCATACTCGATGTGAGCTGTGTTGATTGTGATTCCGCGTTCGCGTTCTTCAGGAGCAGCATCGATTGAAGCGAAGTCAGTAGCTTCGATTCCTTGTTTGTCTGCTAATACTTTAGAGATTGCCGCAGAAAGTGTAGTTTTACCGTGGTCAACGTGTCCGATTGTACCGATGTTAACGTGCGGTTTGCTGCGGTCATATTTTTCTTTTGCCATTTTTAAAAAAAGCCTCCTATGGTTTTTATAAAATATAATCAGATAGCCTGGGCATATCAGCCTACCATTACTTTACTATTATACTTAATTTTCATGATATTGCAAGTCTTTTGTAAGGATTGTAGGTAGGTAAATTTCACCTACTTTTCTAAAAAAAGTTGATTAGAATTTAATCTAATCAACTTCTTATTTTTACCAAAGGCTATATTTTTCGTCATAGCTATAATCATCATCCAAAAGTTTTTGGTTTTGATCAAGTTGTGAATATCCTGCTTGTCCTTCCTTGAATAGCTTCTTCATCGATAGGTACAAAAGACCGATAAGGATTAGAGCTAATGCTAGGAGAACTAGGATAGAACTTACAAACATACCATTACCTAGACCACCTGAGATTGCTTGACGCAAGCCATAAATTGAATAGGTCATAGGAACTACAGGATGAACCAGATTATAGAAGTTGCCAACCACTTGCATGGGGAACATTCCTCCAGCTGAACCTAGCTGTAAAACCAGAAGTAACATGGCTAGGAAGCGTCCTGGATTGTCAAATGTCATAGCTAGGAACATCACAAGGAACATATAAGCCCAAGATGTGGCCAAAAGAATACCGAAGTATTGGAGCTGATTTTCGACAGTCAGTCCCAAGACTTGCATGATAACACCGATGATTAGGGCCATGCTTGTTGATACAAGAGCACCTAAGACTAGCTTACTAGAGAACCAGCCATAAGCTGTTGCATCTTTTCGTCTAGCAATCTTTCTAATTGGATAAGCGAAGTTAAAGACAAGAGCTCCCACATAAAGGGATACGCTCATAAAGTAAGGGGCCAGGGCATGTCCATAGTTTGGTACCTGGCTGTATTTATCATGCTCAAGCTCATCAGGGGCTGCGACCATGGCAGCATTCTTATCACTCAGGTTGGTTGCTGAAATTTTTTCAGAACCGCCCTTAAGTTTTTCTGCCAATTGATCAGTACCATCTACTAGCTGGCTAGTTCCACCTAGAAGCTGGCTAACTCCACTTGTTAAGCTTGGAAGGTTTCCAGCAAGTTCTGACAGACCACCTGAAAGTTTAGCAGTACCTCCTGTTAGGGTAGCTGCTTGTCCGTCAAGGGTAGTTGCCCCTTGAGATAGGCTTGTAACACCTGCTGCAAGACTTGGGATATTACCATTAAGGCTTGCTAGACCTCCTGCTAGAGTATTTGCTCCTGAGTTAAGGGCCTGTGAATTATCATTTAATTGATTTGCTCCACTTGCAAGTTGGTTAATACCTGAAGCAAGGGTTGGTACTTTTTCACTAAGGGCACTTGTCCCACCAGCAAGAGTTTGACTACCACTATTTAGGGTACTTATAGATGCTGCAAGGCCTTTATCTGAGCTTATTTTCGTGTTCAATTGATTTAATCCACCAGATAAATTTTGGAGGCCTGCAGGCATTTGACTTAAAAGACCTTGAAGGCCTGCTGAACCTTGTTTAAGGGCATCAAGTTGAGCCTGTGACGGAGCACTTACGCTGCTACTATTAAGACTTGCACTCAGTTGTTGAAGGCTTGCCAAAGCTTGTGAAATTTGGGCTAAAGCTGATGTCACTTGGCTGTCTGAGCTATTGACCTTAAGGGTTGATCTAACTGCTGCCTTCTCTTCTTCTGTTAGTCCTTTTCCACCGTTTGTTGAAGCAAGGGCTTGAATTACTTCATTTGACTTATCAACAGGTTGGCTGGCATTTTGAAGGCTTCCAGCTGCTGCTTGAAGATTTTGCCCAATTGAAGTTAGACTTGCTTTGATTTGAGCCATTGTTCCCGCTAAATCGCTTGATTCAAGACCATTTGCAAGATTAATTACCCCGTCTGCATATTGGTTTAATGCTACAACCTTATCAGCTGATAGACCATTTGATAATTGATCTGCACCTGCTGCAAGCTCCGCAACTCCTGCTGCAAGACCACCTTCTCCAGATACGGCTGAATTTAGTTGATTTAGACCTTGACTTAGGCTTTGAGCTCCATTATTTAAAGTTGGAATAGCCGATGTAAGAGCTGGTACTTGTGCATTTAAAGTATTTAAGCCATTTGAAAGGGTACTTGTCCCAGAGGTATATTGACCAATGGCTGAACTAAGGCTGTTAGCTCCTTGATCTAGTTGATTAACACCAGATGTAAGAGTTGGTAGCTGATTGCCCAGTTGATTAATTCCTGAAGCGAGCTGATGAACTCCACCAGTATACTTATCAACCCCTGAATTTAGGGTAGAAGCACCTGAATTTAGCTGCTCAACCCCTGAAGCAAGGGTTGGTACCTTTTCATTCAATTGACCAAGGCCTGCATTAAGCTGCTCGGCTCCACCATTAAGCTTTTGAGCTCCATCTGCTGCTTGGTTCATGCTTGAGCCAAGGGTCTTAATGGTTGAAAAAATTGCCTTTACATAGGAAGTACTAACACTTTCATTGACCTGAGCTTTCAGCTTCTCCATGGCAGTATCGCTGATAACCTCTCCTAGAAAATTGACTCCTGGATTAGTTTCATACTTTAGGTTTAACTTTTGAGGATCTGGGTCAAGAACAGTCGCTGCATTTTTAGAAAAATCTTCAGGCAAGGTAACTACCATGTAGTATTTCCTGTCCTTTAGGCCTTCTTTAGCCTCATCGGCTGATACAAAATTCCAATCAAGAAGTTCATTTTGCTTAAGATTTGCAACAACCTGGTCTCCCACATCAAGTTTTTGACCCTCAAAGTTTGCTGCCTTGTCCTCATTAACTACTGCAACGGGAAGATTATCCATGTGTCCATATGGGTCCCACAGGGACTTTAGGAAGACCCCAGCATAGATAATGGGCAGAAAAGATACCACAATAACTGTCGACAATAGCAGTTTATTTGATTTTATTCTTTTAAATTCTTCTTTAATCAAAATTTACTGCCTCCTTTTAATAATTTTTTTAACTAATAACTCATTTTTGGGAGTAAGAAGATTCCAATCAATGGGATGAAATTCCTGTCCATTTAAAGATTCATTTACCAGGCTTTCAATGCTTCTAGCAGCTAGGCTTTGTCGCCACAATTGATCTGCCTGCCTAAAGGTCTCATGGAGGGCCTCTTCAGCCTTGACTATTTTTTCATCATCAGCCACATCACCCAAAACTCGACCAATTAAATTGGTATTGGGAAAAGTGTCAATTGGGCCTTCAATGGCTTCAACCACATCAAGATAACTTATATCGCCTGCTGATCTTGCCAGCTGGAAGCCACCATTCTTACCTGATACCGAAACAAGCAGGTCAGAGACAACAAGTTTTCGCACTATTTTTTGCAGGTAGGTCATGGAAACTCCCAAATGCTTATGAATACTTTTTGAGGCCAAGGGAATGTCTGAAACTTGGGTGGTCAACATGGCCATGACACAGACACCTTGTTCAAAAGCTTTAGTAAGTTGCATAGTCAATCCTTTCTTGGTAAATAAATTTAATTATAGATATCATTAGTCTATTATAGATATATTTTATCCACGAATGATATTATACAACTTCCTTTTTTCTTTAGCAAGCCATTAAATAAAATATTTTTTCAAAAAAAAGAAAAAAACTTGGAAATAATTCCAAGTTTTTTATTCTCTTACCTGACCGTTTCCATAAATTACATATTTAGTCGAGGTTAATTCATCAAGTCCCATTGGACCTCTTGCATGGATTTTTTGAGTCGAAATACCTATTTCAGCTCCAAAACCAAAGACGAAGCCATCTGTGAATCTAGTTGAAGCATTGGTATAAACAGCTGCTGCATCAACTTCTTCCAAGAATTTTTGTGAGGCAAAATAATCGTCTGTAACGATGGCATCAGAATGCTTGGTGTTGTACTTGCTGATATGGGCAATGGCGTCTTCAATTGAATCAACAATCTTAACAGCTAAAATGTAGTCCAGATATTCAGTTGACCAGTCCTTATCAACTGCTGGTATAGCAGTCGTTAAGTAGGTCATAGCCCTTTCATCGGCACGAATTTCAACTTTTTTATTGACTAATTCAGCCTCTAAGAGAGGGAGGATTTTCTCAGCAATATCTTCATGGACAAGGACAGTTTCAATTGAATTACATACTGAAGGTCTTTGAGCCTTGGCATTTAAAACAATTTTGATAGCCATATCAAGCTGGGCATCCTTGTCAATGTAGACATGGTTATTCCCTGTTCCTGTCTCAATCACAGGAACTCTTGCTGTATTTTTCACCCTTTTGATAAGACCTTCTCCCCCTCGTGGAATCAAGAGGTCAAGGTAATCATTAGCCTTCATCATGGCTTCTGCTACATCATGAGAGGTATCTTCAACAAACTGAATGGCATAAGGTGAACATCCTTCAACTGTAAGAACTGTCTGTAAGATATCAACCAACATCTTATTAGTATAGAAGGCTTCTTTTCCACCCCTTAAGATAACAGCATTTCCCGTTTTAAAACAAAGAGAAGCTGCGTCAGTCGTAACATTTGGTCTTGATTCATAGATGATACCGATAACACCTAGAGGCACCCTTTGCTTACCGATAAGAAGGTTGTCGGCATTACGCCACATCTTATCAACGCTTCCAATTGGGTCATCAAGGGCTGCAACCTTACGGATGCCCTCAGCCATATCCTTGATTCTTTCTTCGCTTAAAAGCAAACGGTCTTGCATATTTTCTGAAACTTGATTTTCCCTAGCCCTTGCCAAATCCTTTTTATTTTCCTCTAAAATTTGCGGAGCTGTAATTTCTAGGGCATCTGCCATTCTTTCAAGCAGGTGATTTTTCCGGTCAGAATCAAGCAGGCTTAATTCACGGGCAGCCTTTTGAGCCCTCTTACCCAAACCTTCAATGTACTCTTCAGGTCCAGGATGAAGGGTTCCCTTGTAGAAGAGAGTTCCAATCTTTTTACCGGCAAGAATATCTAAAATAATCTTGGGATCACGCCCATTGGCAAGAACCATAGCCTTATCATTTTCTAGGACAACACTTGCTGCCTTAAGCTTACTGGTCATTCCTCCAGTACCAAAACGAGAACCAGCTTCACCAGCCTGCTCCATCAGTTTTGAATCAATCTTAGAAATCCTTGAGTAAAGCTTAGCTTCTGGATTGGTCAAAGGATTTACCGAGTAAAAACCATCAACATCTGATAGCATAATCAATAAATCAGCATTGATAAGTGAGGTTACGATGGCTGATAGCTTATCATTGTCGCCAAATTTGGTCTTATGATCCATTTCCTCAACAGCCACTGTATCATTTTCGTTAATAATAGGAATAATATCCATTTTAATTAGCTGTTCAATGGTATTGGTAACATTCTCCCTGCTTACTGGAAAATCAACGATGTCACGAGTCAGAAGGACTTGTGCTGTTTCCTGATTGTAGGTTGAAAACCTGTGGGCATACATGCTCATAAGTGTCGCCTGACCAAGGGCTGCAATGGCTTGTTGCTCAGGAATTGAACCTGGTCGCTCTTGAAGATTTAACTTATCAAGTCCCACCCCGATGGCTCCAGAAGTTACAAGGATTAGCTCCTTACCCTTCTTTTGCAAGGCTGACAAAGAAAAAGCAAGCTGATCGATGCTTTCGAGATTAACGCTTCCATTTTCATGAATTAAGGAACTTGTTCCAATTTTTACAACTATTCTTTTTGAATCCTTTAATAATTTATTCATTAATTTACTTCCCCAACATATGTATTTCCCCAATTATATCAAATTATTGTGATTTTATCATATATTCTAGTGGCCAATCTAGGAAAAATAAATTATTGCCATAAATATTAGCTACTTCAAAAAAATAACTATCAAAGGACCTAAATATTTGTAAAATATTTTTTTGCATGCTATACTTGCCTAGGAATTTCGTAGAAACTACCGCCTTTCAAAATCTATAACAAGAAAGGAGAATGCGTATGACATTCTACAAAAATAATTTAGCTT
The DNA here is from genome assembly GCA_029391995.1 of Streptococcaceae bacterium ESL0729. Taxonomy (NCBI): domain Bacteria; kingdom Bacillati; phylum Bacillota; class Bacilli; order Lactobacillales; family Streptococcaceae; species Streptococcaceae bacterium ESL0729. The sequence goes on along the minus strand of CP113924.1, from coordinate 507,957 downwards.
ACCGTGTAACTCTTGATACTGACCTTAATCTGTTTGTTGTTATCAATAGAAATAATTCTAATCATTTCGCGACAGGTACAACTATCGAGCAAGCCGTAGCTGAGCTAGAAAAAACAATCTAAAACACTATCAAAACTGTCTATTAATGGTGTAATAAAAATTGTAAAAATAGTAAGAATAGTATAGGAGAGAGCGATTAATCATGGATGATTATTATTCGCAGTAAAAAGCATTTGCCCATAAATTTAGGTGAATGCTTTTGTTATGCAGTCATTGCCCCCAAAAAGGCAATAAAAAAGCCCAGGCTAGACCTGGAAGCTTTTCATTTTTATTATTTTACTGCATCTTTCAGAGCTTTACCAGCTTTGAAGGCAGGTACAGTAGTTGCAGCGATTTCAAGAGTTTTACCAGTTTGTGGGTTACGTCCTGTACGTGCTGCACGTTCGCGAGTTTCAAAAGTACCAAAACCGATAAGTTGTACTTTATCACCTTCAGCAAGGAAGTCTGTAATTGATGAGAATACTGCATTTACTGCAAGTTCTGCATCTTTTTTAGTAAGTTCAGTTTTTTCTGCAACTTTTGCTACTAAATCCTGCTTGTTAGCCATTATTAATTTCCTCCGAAATTGTTTTTATTGTTTACCCTTAGGCACCTTAATTCTAACAAATAATATCCTACAAGGCAAGTATTAGAGGGTCTTTAGCTTGATATACTGGGCTTTTTATTATTTTTGAAGCAAATTAAAAATAATCTTTTCATTCTTTAAATCAATTTGATCTGCTTCGACTAGTAAATCATCATCAAGGGCTAGACTGGCTAGATCAATTGTAATTTTTTCCTTGCTGGGACTGACCACAATAAAATTTGGGAACTTGTAACTTTCCTTAACATAGCTTAAGGCCTTATCCTTTGGTAGATTAAGACTTCCAGCCGTAAGACTATCTACATCAAGCTCAATATTACCATTATCTAAAACTTGCGGCACAAAGGTCATGGTCAAGGGAAATTTAGCAAAGAAAAATTGGTAGCTACCACTAAGGGTAATTTTATCTGTCACAGCCAGCTTGTAATTTGAAGGCTTATAATTTTTTTGCAAATAATAGTTGATGACATGATTAAGCTCTGAGCTGGTCATCCCAATCTGTGCAACTCTTGTTGCCACCTCAAGCTCATGGTCAACGCCACTTTCATCACTAATTGTAGGTTGAGACCAAGGAGCAAATACCTTTATGGCCAAAAATCCACCCACAAAAAGATTGACGGCTAGCAAGGTCAAAAAGAGGTACTTGTAAATATTTTTGCCACTAGGCTTACGATTCTTTTTTTTATCACCCAACTTACCCTTAAATTTAAGGTAGTCCTCCTGCAACTTTTTTAAAATATTTTTGCGATTCATCTGTCAGCTTACTCCTCTTATTTTGTTTTTATTTCTAATAGAAAAAGCTATCTTCAGATAGCTTTTTATTCATATTCAGCCATGACAGCCCAGGCACCAGGACCTGCATGGGTTACGATGGTTGAATTAGTCTCCAAAATTGAAATTGGCTTTTCTACATAAGGTTGAAGGAGTTCTTTTATGTGCTGGCTAAAGGCCAAATTATCAGCATGCGATATCCCAATCTCCTTGACTTTCTTACCTTGAAGGCTTGCAGCAAAGCTGTCGACCCATTTTTGGAAGGTCTTATTTCCACGCCCCTTAACCTCTTGTTCAAGCTTTTCAGGGGTTAAGCTTAGGATGAGTTTGATATTTAACAGGCTACCAACAAGACCTGCGGCATGGCCGACCCTTCCACCTTTAATCAGATTTTCAAGGGTAGCCACACCAATAAAGAGTTCTGAATGACTGCGGATGTTTTCAATAGCAGCAAGGATTTCTTCCTTGCTTGCCCCTTCTTTAGCAAGTCTTGCAGCTTCAACGACTTGGAATTTTAGGGCCTGGTCAATAAATTTGCTATCAACAACTGTAACATTTGAACTAGAGATGTTAGAAGCCTGTCTAGCTGATTCCATAGTTCCACTTAAAACCTTGGTCAAGTGAATGGAGATAATTTCACTTCCGTCTGCTCCAAGATTATCATAAATCTCTGCAAACAAGCCCACCGGTGGCTGACTAGTCATGGGCAAATTCTTGCTGGCAGCCATTTTTTCCATAAATTCCTTCTGGGTCATGCTACCATCTTGGTAGGAAACCCCATCAATGGTAATCGTTAGGGGAACGATTGTTATATCTAATTCCTCTACCAAATTAGGTTCAATTGAAATTGTTGAGTCTGTTACAATTTTTATTGCCATCTTTACACCACATTCCTATTTTAATTCACCCTCCATTATAGCAAAAAATTCACAGGCTGTCGCCTATGAATAATCTGTGAGGTCCTTCTTAATTAGTCAATTTTTATAGGTTATCGTGATTTTCAAAATTTGCTTCAGCTTCAGCTTCAATCAAAGTAAAACCAACAATCCTTGCCTGAGCATCCAATTTCATAATCTTAACACCTTGGGTTGAGCGACCAGTTTGTGAGATATCACTTGTACTTGTCCTAATAATTACCCCGGTATTGGTAATAACAATTACATCCTCGCCCTCATTGATGGTAGCAAGTCCTGCAAGTTTTCCAGTTTTCGAGGTAATCTTCATGGCCTGGATTCCCTTACCGCCGCGACCCTTGGTTGGGTATTCTTTGGCATTAGTTCGTTTACCAAGGCCATTCTCTGAAATTACCAGAACATCCTGCTCATCAGAAATAAGGCTGGTTCCAACCACGTAGTCACCCTCACGCAAGTTGATTCCTCGGACACCACTTGCACTTCGGCCCATCTTCCTAACGGCTTCTTCCTTGAAACGTATAGCGTAACCATCATGGGTACCGATGATAATTTCTTGGCTACCATCAGTCAAGAGAACACTTGTCAGCTCATCACCTTCCCTAAGACCAATAGCCTTTAGACCATTTTGCCTGATATTTGAATAAAGGCTTGCTTCCGTCCTTTTAACAACTCCTTTTTTACTGGTAAAGAAGAGATAGTTCTCGATTTCTGATTTTGCAACATTAATCACTGTTTGAACCTTCTCATTTTCATCCAGTTTTAAGAGGTTAACAAGAGGTAGCCCCTTAGCAGTCCTTCCATATTCTGGAATTTCATAGCCCTTAAGCTGGTAAACTCGCCCTAAATTTGTAAAAAAGAGGAGGTTATCGTGAGTATTGGTTGAAACCAGATGCTTGATATAGTCATCATTATTCAAGCTACTTCCCTGAACACCACGCCCACCACGTTTTTGGGCACGAAACTCATCTTGGGTTAACCGCTTGACATAACCATCCTTTGAAAGGGTGATTAGGACTTCTTCCTTCTCAATTAAATCTTCATCCTCAATTGAAATTACCTCACCAACTAAAAGTTCAGTCCTACGAGCATCTGCATAGCGTTTTTTAATTTCATCAAGCTCGCCTTCAATGATTGTTTTAACACGCTCAGGTTTAGCTAGGATATCAGATAAATCAGAGATTAAGACTAGAAGTTCATTGTATTCACGCTCAATCTTGTCCCGTTCAAGACCGGTCAAACGACGAAGACGCATGTCTAGGATGGCCTGGCTTTGACGCTCAGAAAGTCCAAAGCGACTCATAAGCTCTTCCTGGGCACGACCGTCTGTTTCACTTTCACGGATAGCTGTAATTACCTCATCGATATTATCAAGGGCAATCCTTAATCCTTCAAGGATATGGGCACGGGCCTCAGCTCGAGCCTTATCAAAGCGGGTCCTGCGTTCAACTACTTCAACCTGGTGGTCAATATAGTGGCTAAGGATTTCCTTTAGGCCAAGAATCTTTGGTGCCCCGTTTACAATGGCAAGCATGTTGAAACCAAAGCTTGTCTGCAGGTTGGTCAGCTTGAAAAGGTTATTTAAAATAACACTTGCACTTGCGTCCCTTTTGACCTCCATGATGATCCGGATACCATTACGGTTTGACTCATCACGAAGGGCAGTAAGTCCTTCAATGCGTTTGTCGCGGCTTAATTCACCAATTCTTTCCACAAGTTTTGCCTTATTGACCATGTAGGGGATTTCTGTAACGACAATGCGTTCACGGCCAGTTTTGGTTGTTTCAATGTGGGTTTTAGCCCTTAGAATAATTGACCCCTTACCAGTTTCGTAAGCCTTGTGGATACCAGAGCGTCCCATAACAAGGGCTCCAGTTGGGAAGTCAGGTCCAGGGAGGGCCTCCATTAAATCTTTAGTGGTAACATCTCGATTTTTAAGCATGAGCTTAACAGCATCAATCGTTTCACCCAGATTGTGGGGTGGAATATTTGTTGCCATCCCAACTGCAATCCCTGTTGTTCCGTTAACAAGAAGGTTAGGGAAGCGGGCTGGAAGAACGACTGGCTCACGCTCAGTCCCATCATAGTTGTCAGCAAAATCGACTGTCTTCTTGTTGATATCACGAAGCATCTCAAGAGCAATTTTACTCATCCGAGCTTCGGTATAACGCATGGCAGCAGCCCCATCTCCGTCCATGGAACCAAAGTTTCCGTGGCCGTCAACAAGCATATTGCGGTAGCTCCACCACTGGGCCATCCTTACCATTGATTCATAGATGGCAGAGTCCCCGTGTGGGTGGTATTTACCCATTACATCCCCGGTAATACGGGCAGATTTCTTGTGCGGTTTGTCAGGAGTTACGCCTAGCTCATTCATCCCATACAAAATACGGCGGTGAACTGGCTTAAGTCCATCACGCACATCAGGCAAAGCACGAGCTACAATTACACTCATTGCGTAATCAATAAAACTAGTCTTCATCTCATGGGCTAAATTTACATCTTTTAGGTGCTTGTCTTGCATATTTATCGGCCTCATTCTCGTAATATAATTAAGCATATTATACCATATTTTATGCAGAATTACATTAGATGTGCATGAAGATAGTCCTTGATAAATCTAAGACTTCTAAGACAAAATTACTGGTTAAAAAACCCATGGATATGCTCATAAATATAACAAAAAGTTGAATAATCCTATAGTCAGTATGTCCCTTAAATATTTTATTAAAATCAAGTTGGGATAAGATATTAAAAGATAGGTATATAAAAATTAGATGACTTGCTATTCTTGTTAATCCTTCTAGTGTACTCATTTTGTTCTCCATCTACTCCTTACTAAATTCTTCTATCACTAACAAAAAGACCCACTAAAAGTGGGCTCTTATTATTTTACTTCAGTTACCTTAACTTCAATTTCACCAAATGGGAGGGAAATTTTTACTAGGTCACCAATTTTGCGGCCAACGAGGGCTTGAGCGATTGGTGATTCATTTGAAATCATGCCTGTGAAGGGATCAGCTTCAGCACTTCCAACAATTGTGTATGTTTCACTAGCTCCTGCCGGAAGTTCTTGGAAGGTTACGGTCTTTCCAAGGGCAACTTCATTCTTATCAACTGAGTCGCTATCGATAATTACTGCATTACGGAGTTGATTTTCAACAATTGAAATACGTCCCTCAATAAAGGCCTGCTCATCTTTTGCTGCATCATACTCACTATTTTCTGAAAGATCCCCGTAGCTACGAGCAATCTTGATTCGTTCTACTACTTCAGGACGTTTTACTAACTTTAGATTTTCTAGTTCCTGTTCAAGTTTTTCCTTGCCCTCATGGGTCATTGGAAATGTTTTTTCAGCCATGTTGTCTTCCTTCACTTTTCTATTGAATTTGGTCGTTTACATATTTTTTAACATACTCATCATGCTCTTCAAGCGTTTCTGAGAAATAAACCTTACCAGTCGTTACATCGGCAACGAAGTATAGGTAGTTGTTATCCTTAGGACTAATTGTAGCCTTGATAGCTGCAAGTCCTGGATTGGCAACTGGTCCCGGCCCAAATCCTGTATGAATATATAGATTATAAGGCGAATCAATGTATGTGTCAATACTTGCATCCTCTTTAAGGGTTGTTTTTTGACCAGACTTACCTTCAGCATAAAGAATAGTAATATTACTTTGAAGGGGCATACCTAAAGTTAGACGGTTGTAAAATACTTGGGCAATATTTCTTCTGTCTTCGTCATTTGCACCTTCTTTTTCAACAAGGGCAGCAAGACTTAGGACCTCATTTACAGTCAAATTCTTAGCCTTTATTTGCTCATAAAAAGGTGTTAGAGCTGAATTCATGGCAGCAACCATCTCCTCAGCCAAACTTTCTACTGTCGAATCCTTAGTATACTCATAGGTTGCTGGGAAAAGGTAGCCTTCTAACTGATACTTAACCTCTCCCTTTTGCCCCATGGTCTCAGTAAGTTGTGGATATTTAGCCTTCATTTGGTTAACAAAAGCATCATCTGAAACAACTTTCATGAAATCTTCTTTGGTAAAGGGACTGGCTGCCTTATCCTTTGAACCTGCATTGACAGTGATAGCTTCAGCAATCTGCTCTAGGGTATAACCTTCTGGAATAGTTACCTTACCAAGGCTTGGAACTTGTGGTTGTTCAGTCCCGCCTTCAGATAGCTTTTCAGTAATGGCCTCTAAATCCATGCTGGGACTAAAGTTATAGTAACCACTTTTAAAGCTACTTTGGCTTTTGAACTTGGTATAGTATTGAAAGGCTGTGGCACTCTTAATGATTCCATTTTTTTCCAAAATAGTTCCGATTTGCTTGTTGCTTGATCCATTTGGTACTTCAATCGTTACATAGTTTCCATTGGCCTTATCCATTGCTCCCAAAGAACTTTCAATATACCTGTAACCCATAAACCCCGCTACTGCTAGAAGGACTAAAAGAATTAAAGAGACGGCTGTAATTATCTTTCTAGCGATACTTTTTTGCTTCTTCTTGTTAACTCGGGTGTATTCAGTCCTATCGGTCCTATTAGTAAACCTATTTGATGGTTCAAGATCAGCTTCATTCTGCCTAAAATCCTCTTCTTTGAGTGATTCCTTTGAATCAAAATTATTATCTTCCATGTGACTATCCTTTTCTATTTGCACCTGGCTTGATTCTTTACTTGTAGCTGAATTATCATCATCTTCTATTTGGCTAGCCATAACAGCAAACACTGGCTCTTGATTTGATTGATTTGGTTGATTGAAAGACTGGTCGGTCTCCTCAACTGCCAGCTCAAGCTGGGGCTCAATCTCACCAACAACCAAGTGGCTTTCTTCTGCCTTTGGCTCGAGATCACCCTTAGCATCTTCTTGCTTTTTATCAACTGCAACCTTTGCCGCAACCAGCTCTACATTATGAATAACAGCTTCCTTAGAGACAAGCTCTTCACTAGGAGCAGGGACAGGATTAGGTAAATCCTCCTGATTTTTCTCCTCCTTTACTGGTACTGATAAATCTGCGTCTTTTGCTGGTTGATTTTCTTTAGGCCCTTTAAAAGATGAATCTTCCACTACAATTTGAGGCTCCTTTGGAGACCCTTCAAATAGGTCATCATCAAACTGTGATGCCTTTTTTCTATTTTCCTCAAGCTGGGCTAAAATTCTTTCCCTAAAACTTTCATTTGAAAATTCCTTAGTATCCTTTTTCTTTTCCAAAACTTTCTCCTTATGTCTTTTTCACAAATCATTTTTAATTATACCTTAAAATATCTATTTTTTAAATATGACTTGCTAAATAAGCTTAAGCTTCAATAAAAAATAGGCTTAAATGTACGATTTTCCCAAAATATCTAGGTCAAATAAATCATCATCCATGAGGGCAATCTTAGGTAGGTGCCCCCAAGGGATAAAGCCATTTTTCAAAAATAATCTTTGGCTGGCCTGATTATGACCAAAAACAAAGGCCAAAAGGGTGTCAATCTCTAGTGACGAAAGCTTCATCTCCACATGATCTAAAGCAGCTTGACCAAGCCCCAATCCCCTATAGGAAGCATCCAAGTAAATCGAAATTTCAGCCGTCCTTAGATAGGCTGGTCGCCCGTAAAAGTCAGATAGGCTTATCCAGCCAGCTATCTCCCCCTGATAAAGAATTAACCACAGGGGACGACTTTTAGGATTGTGGGCCTTGAACCACTCCAGGCGAGAACTTACATGAACGGGCTCAAGGTCAGCCGTCGAAAGTCGGGTCGGAACCGCTTGATTGTAGATATCAACAATACGCTCTAAGTCTTCTTTTTTAGCATGCCTAAAATCAATCATAACACTCCTTCATTATATAACTTTTAAAATATAAAATAAATACATTTTAATACAATAGTCAATATTATACCACAAGGTATCTAGCTAGAGAGTTATAAAATCTTATAAGATCTTATAACTCTTTAGCTAGGTCTTCTTGTACATAGACGGATACCTGACCCCCATTGATAGGAAATGTTCCCTTTCCGTCCCGGTCAAGGGTAACCCTACTATCATTATTCTTTAGAATATCCACAAATACCTTATCTCGGTGGAGGGCACTAACTGTTACCGTTTTTTGACTGCTAGCTCCATTAGTCATAATAACAACAATTCCCGAATAATCCTCATTAAAATCTCCTGTAAGAACCCAGCTAATACAATTAGGATCGTCAAAATAATCAACCTGATTACCAAAGTCAATCTTATTTCTAAGCTTCAATAAGGACTCAAGACCTGGACCTACAGGATTAATTCCCTGGCTGGGAATACCATACAAGTCACCCCAAAAGACAACAGGTACCCCTTGTTTGCGAAGGAGGATGAGGGCATAGGCGTGAAGCTTAAACCAACCGCCCACCCAGGAAGCTAGACTCTGCCCTGGCTGGGTATCATGATTGTCAACAAAGGTCACGGAAAAATCCTCATGGTTTTCAATCAAAGTGCCCTTTAAGATGTTTCTCATGTCATAGCTGCCATTAGAATTGGCTGCATTATAGAGATTATAATGGAGGGGTACGTCAAAAAGGCGGATAATATTGCCTGATGAATTTAGGTAGTCTGTGAGCCTAGACAAATCAGCTGACCAGTACTCACCCACGACAAACATGTGGATGCCCTTCTCGCTTCTTCTCTTTAAAAGCCAGTCTACATAGTAGTCAAATTCAATATGCTTGACTGCATCAAGCCTGTAGCCATCAACACCTGTAAGCTCCAAGTGCCACCTGCCCCATTCGTCAAGCTGCTCAATGGTTTCATCATAGGACATATCAAGGTCACAGCCCATCAGATAGTCATAGTTGCCATTCTCCCGATCAACCTCTGAATTCCAACCCTTATTGTCAATATTAAAGATGGCATGGGTCTTGGTTCTTGCATCATAATCCACTCCTGAAAAATTTTTCCAGGTCCAAATGTAGTCATTGTATTTTCCAGCACGGCCTGGGAAGGTAAACTTGGTCCAGGCTTCAATATTTTCATCGGGCGAAAGCTCACGATTTCGATTGTTAGAATCATAGATTGCTGCTGGAACAACCTCGGTCTCATCAGCCCCAAGCATCTGATTGAAAACAATGTCAGCATAAACTTCCATGTCAAAGTCATGGATGGCCCTTATGGCAGCTAGATAATCCTCCTTTGAGCCATATTTGGTCAGGACAGTCCCCTTTTGCTCAAATTCACCCAAATCATAGCGGTCGTAAACTCCGTAGCCGACATCATCCTTTCCACCTGAGGCCTTTGAGGCTGGTGGAAACCAAACGGCCGAAAAGCCCAATTTCTTAAGTTCATAAGCTTTTTCAGCTAGATTGGTCCAATGCTTACCATCACTTGGCAGATACCATTCAAAGGCCTGAAAAATTACCATATTTCTTTTATTCATATTCTCCTCACTTTCCTAAGCCTACTATTCCTGTCATTTTATTAAAAATCGTAAAAGGAGGCAAATAAAAGCCTATCTTTCAAGGCCATTTAAGGGTCATACTAGACCACAAACCTTTTAATACAAAAAAATAAACTCCCAAGGGAGTTTACTAAAAATTTTAATTTTTAAACTGAGATTCATAGATTTGATAGTACTGTCCCTTATTTTTTAAGAGCTCAGCATGACTTCCCTGCTCGACAATCTGCCCCTGGTCCATGACTATTATCTTGTGGGCCGACTTAATGGTCGAAAGTCTGTGGGCAATGATAAAGCTTGTTTTTCCAACCATCATCTTAAGGAAGGCTTCTGAGATTTTTTCCTCCGTCAAACTGTCGACAGAACTTGTTGCCTCATCAAGAATTAGCATTCTGGGATGACTAAGCATGACCCGTGCAATGGTGAACAACTGGGCCTGCCCCTCAGAAATCTTCATTCCTTCTTCACCAAGGAGGGTATCTAGTCCTTCAGGCAGCCTTTTTACGAAATCATACATGTAGGTTTCCTTTAGGACCTCATCAATTTCTTGGTCACTTGCTTGAGGATTACCATAGACTAGATTATCTCTAATGCTTCCGTCAATCAGCCAGGTGTCCTGGAGAACCATTCCAAAATTCCTTCTGAGGCTATCTCTTGTAACCGTCCTAATATCATGCCCGTCAACCCTTATGGCACCAGCATCAACATCATAAAATCGCATCAAGAGATTGACAAGAGTTGACTTACCAGCACCAGTTTTTCCGACAATTGCAATTTTATCCCCTGGATTTGCCCTAAAGTTAAAGTCTTGAATCAAGGGCCTATCCTTACGATAAGAAAAATCAACCTTGTCAAAGGTAATTTCACCTTTTACATCCTGTAAATCAAGCAGATTTGAATCCTTGGATTCAGATTTTTCCCCCAGGATTTCAAAGGCTCGGTTTATGCCGACAAGACCTGTTTGGATGGGAGTTATGAGGGCAGAAATTTCAATAAAGGGTTTGGTAAACTGGGAAGCGTAGATGGTAAAACTTGAAATTAGACCCACGCTTACATGACTTTTGCCAATCAAGATTAGATAGGCTCCAATAAAACCTACTGCCACATAGGCCAAATGGTCAACAAAGCGTGATAGGGGGTTGGTCAAGGAAGACGAAAATTGTGCCTTTTGTCCCTTAACATAAAGCTTTTGATTAATTTTTTCAAATGTTTTTTGATCCATGTCTTCAGCCTGAAAGGCCTGAATCAGCTTCTGATTACCCACCCGCTCACTGACAAAGGCTGAAACCTGACCCACCAAGGCTTGCTGGTTTATAAAGTCATTTTGTGAGGCTCTGGCCACCAGCCAATTGGTAAGAAAGATTATAGGCGTTGCTGTAAGGACAACAAAAGTTAGGATGAGATTCATTCCAAGCATGGTAATTAAGGATAGGACAATAACGGCAAGGCCTGAGAAGACCTGGTTATAGACTGAACTGACTGCCAGGGAAATATTATCCATATCATTTGTAAATCTGCTGCTTACATCACCATGAGGATGGCTATCGTAGTAGCTAAGAGGTAGATCATTTAATTTACCAAAGGCATCTCGTCTCAAATCACCAACCGATAGATAGGCCACCCGGTTCCCCAAAATTTGAATAAGCCACTGGCTAACACTTGTCACAAGGACCAGTCCAATAAAAATAAGGATGATTTGGCCTAAGCTAGTAAAATTAACCTCGTTTTTCCCAATCATCTGATCAATTACATGACCAATTTCATAGGTTAGATAGACAGAAGTCAGACCTGATAGGAGACCCAAAAGAACGGCCAGGGAATTTTCCCACTTGTACTTTAAAATATAGGGGAAAAATTTTTTAAAGGCCCCATAATGTTTTTGATTTTTATTAGTCATCATCTTGACCCTCCTCTTGAGAGTTTACAATTTCCTTATATAGGGCACAGTTTTTAAGCAGGTCCTTATGGACTCCACGACCAACAAGTTTCCCACTATCCATAACCAAAATTTCATGGGCTCCTTCAATTGATTTTAACCGCTGGGAGATAATAATAATGGTACAGTTAATTTCCTTAAGTGCCTGCCTCAAATTATAATCTGTCTGGTAATCTAGGGCACTTAGGGAGTCATCAAGAATTAAAATCTTGGGTTTTCTAACCAAGGCCCGTGCAATGGTCAGCCTCTGCTTTTGACCGCCTGAAAAATTCTTACCGCCCTCAAAAATTTCAGTCATCAAACCTTGGGGTAAATTTTTAATAAAGTCATCAGCCTGGGCTAATCTTAAGGCCTCCCAGCAGTCAGCTTCACTGGCATCTTCCCTACCTAAGAGCAGATTGTCTTTAACAGTACCTGAAAAAAGAACGGACTTTTGTGGTACCAAGGCCATAATTCCTCTTAATTTTTTAAGGTTCCACTCCCTTACATCAAGGCCATTAACCTCAACCACTCCAGCTGAGGCATCATAAAATCTTGGGATCAGCTGAGACAGGATTGTTTTTCCAGAGCCTGTAGGACCAATAATCCCAAGGGTCTTCCCTGAATCAATTGAAAAATTAATATCCCTTAGGGAAAGTCCTGAGTCATCTGAGAACTTGAAATCGACATTTTTAAAGTCAATTCTTCCTCCGTCCCTACTAAGTCCACCTTCATGCTCCCGGTCAATACTTACTGGAGTCAAGAGGATTTGATCAATTCTTTTGGCTGAGGCATAGGCCCTGGTAAAAATAACCACCAAATAGGACACCGTAATAAGAGCCAAAAGCATCTGATTCATGTAGTTAACCAGGGCAAGTATTTGCCCCTGCTCCAAGTGACCTAGGTTTACCTTAAAGCCACCCAGGTAAAAAATCCCAACAATTCCAAGGTTCATGATTAGGGTGGTCATGGGAGTTAAAAGGGCAGATAGATTGGAAACCTTAAGGGATATATCAGCCAGACTATCTGATGCTTGATCGAATTCTTCCTCCTCACTTGCTCTTCGAGCAAAGGCTCTAATTACCCTAACTCCTGACAGATTTTGGCTGACCAAACGATTAATACCATCCAGCCTTTTTTGAACCCTAGAATAAAGGGGTACTGACTTAAGGGTAATTAAAAAGAGAATCAGACAAAAAATGGGCAAGAGGGCCAGGAAAATTAAGCCCATCTGAAAATCAATATAAAAGGCCATAATTACTGAGCCGATACTTAGAAAGGGGGCCCTAATCAGAAGCCTGATAAACATAGCAAGGGCCAGCTGGACCTGATTGACATCATTGGTCATCCTGGTTATTAGGGTATCTGAGCCAAACTTATCAAGCTCCCTATAAGACAATTTATTTATCTTTGCCATAAGAGCATTCCTAACCTCAGTCCCAAAGCCCTGCGAGGCCCGTGAGGCATAATACTGGCAGATGACAGCCGCAATAAGGCCCAAAAGGGACAAAACAAACATGCCCAAGGTCAACTCTAAAACTTTATTCCAATTATTTTTTTGGATTCCCTGATCGACCATTGCAGCCATCAAAAGGGGTAAGAACAATTCAAAAACTGCCTCCAAAAACTTGAAGACTGGCCCCAAAATAAGCTGTTTCTTATATTTTTTTGTATATTTTAATATGGACACCTACTACCTCCTATTATTATTTATTAGTCCTTACCGGCCATTATATCACTTTAGAAGCCATAAAAAAAACCTCTTATTCAGAGGTCTTCTCCTTGGAAGAATTTTCTAGCTTATTAAGAATGTCCTTTAGTCTCAGCCAATCTTCTTCTATGACCAACTCAAGCTTGCGGTTATAGATAACAGAAGCTGGATGATAGAGGGGATAAATCAAATAGCTTCGATTAGACCACTGGTAGCCATCTCCTAGAGCATTAACCTCTAAAATAGGAGATTTTCTAATTTGACCGTGGCAGTCAGACACCTTTAATTCATTACCTAGTAGCCTATGAAGGGCAGTATTTCCCATGGGAGCAATTATTAGAGGCTTTATTTCATTGATTTCATAGTCGAGAAGGGGAGCCTGGGCGAATACTTCCTTTGGACTTGGTGTCCTATTGGGGTAGGAAAATTGAGGCTCTTCATCTACTCCCCTGGCCTTCACTTTAACCTTATAGGGTCTCTTGCGGACAGCACTGGCTATATAAAGGTCCGCACGCTTAAAACCTGCATGCTCAAACCAGGAATCAAACCACTTGCCCGCAGCACCACTAAAGGCAATTTTATTTTCAATCTCAGTCTTGCCTGGGGCTTCACCTACGAGCATGAGCCTGGCTTGATCGTTACCCTGACCTGGCAAAAAGCCTTCCAGCTTGAAGGACTCACTAGCTCTTTTGACCTCATCAAACATTTCCTGTGGATATTCCATCATAAATCTCCCTAATTCAAGTTATTCCTTAACTTCCTCTTCCATCATTTTACCAGATTGATTCATTCTTATAAATTATTTAGTATATCAAAGTAAAAGCCAGCTGATGCTATCAACTGGCTTAAATTATTAAAATTCTTGTGCTAAATCAGTAGCTTTACTAATAGCTTGACCAACAATTTCCTCGGTACGTGTTGGATCGTAGTCTGCCCCTTCAATGTAGATGGTGTCAATGTCATCAATACCAATAAAATTAAAGATATTTTTTACGTATTGGGCTGCTGGGTCTTCACCACCATAAACTCCACCGCTTGCTTGAATGTGGAGTACATTCTTACCACCTGCAAGACCTTCTGGCCCTTCAGCTGTATATCTAAAGGTTTTACCTGCCACGTTGATGGTGTCAAACCAAGCCTTTAAACGAGTTGGGATGTTGAGGTTCCATAAACCATTAGCGACAACAACCTTATCAGCTGCTAGGAAGTCTTCAGTTGATTGACCAAAGCGTCCAATCTTAGCTTGTTGGTCAGCTGTTAGGTCAGTAAATTCCGCTCCGCCTTGAAGAAGGCCCCAACCTGATAAAATATCTTCATCAATCTCTGGAAAATCCTCCGCGTATAAGTCTACTACTTTAACTTGGTCCTTGGGATTAGCTTCCTTATAAGCCTTTAAAAATTCTTCAAACACCTTAACTGATTTTGATTTTTCTCCGTCAAGTGGGTGTCCTTTAATTGCAAGTACTAGTGTCATATCTTATCTCCTCAATAATTTTTTCAATATTCTGATGAATTGCCTGTCAACATTTACATAGTCTACTTAAAAAAATTATATATGTAAAACAAGTTGCTTATAATTTTTAAATGGAGCAAATAAAAAAACTCCCAAAGGGAGTTTTTAAAATCTTAACGACGGATTTCTTTAATACGGGCTGCTTTACCTTGTAATGCACGTAGGTAGTAAAGTTTAGCACGACGTACTTTACCGTGACGGATAACTTCAAGTTTTTCAACACGTGGAGTGTGTAGTGGGAATGTACGTTCAACACCAACACCGTTTGAAATTTTACGAACTGTGTAAGTTTCGCTGATTCCAGCACCACGGCGTTTGATTACAACACCTTCAAATAACTGGATACGTTCGCGAGTTCCTTCGACAACTTTCGCGTGAACACGTACAGTGTCCCCAGGACGGAATGATGGGATGTCGCTACGTAATTGACCTTCAGTAAGGCTTTGGATTAATGGATTCATGTTTTCTATTCTCCTTCTCGATAATCTTGCAGTACTTGTCTCCAGCGGATTACCTGTAATTTTATATGTCCATTCACATACTTTTTTATTCTAACATATGAATTAAGTCCCAGTCAAGAGCTTATTTTTATTTATTGATTACCTAGTTCAATGGCCTGGGAAATAAAGGCATCTAAATCTCTACTTTTATTATTATGAAGTTTGTCAACAATGTATGAACCTACTACAACTCCATCTGAAACCCTATGGAACCTTGCAACATCCTCAAGCTTTGATATCCCAAAACCCGTAACAACTGGGATGGGAGACAAGTCCCTTAAGGTTGCTAGATGATTATCTAGCTCTTCTTGATAGGCATTTTGTGTCCCTGTAACTCCATTCAAGGCTACAGCATAAATAAATCCCTGGGCTCCATCAACTAGCTGCTCTTGCCTTTTTGTATCTGTTGTAATAGAAACCATTCGAATAAGAGCAAGATCTCTTGGAGCTATTAAAGGAGCCAGCAAATCTTCATGTTCATAGGGCAAATCTGGAATGATAAGACCAGCTACATCCGTTGCCTCCAAATCATCAAGTAAATTTTCCAGGCCATATTGAAGGACTGGATTAAAATAGGTCATTAAAATCAGAGGGGCGTCACTTTTAATTGCCCTAAGCTCTTTAATTACCTTCCTTAAAGTCGTATCTCTTTTTAGACTCCTAAGTCCTGCAAGCTCAATAACTGGCCCATCAGCTACTGGATCAGAGAAGGGAATGCCTAGCTCGATTGCTGAAACACCGTGATCATTAAGATAGTCGATTGTTTCCTGTAAGCCAGCAAGGCCTCGTTCATGATCTCCTGCCATAATATAGGGAATAAAAATTTTTTTCTCACCCTTAAGTTTTTTGGTCAAAGTCTTTGTCTTCATCTTATTTTCTCCCTGCTAAAATTTCACGAACTTGTTCCACATCCTTGTCTCCTCTACCTGACAGGCAAACAATAATTACCTGATCCTGGTCTAAATTTTTGGCAAGTTTTACGGCATAGGAGATGGCATGGGAACTCTCAAGGGCTGGAATGATTCCTTCTGTTTGGCTTAAAAGCTTAAAGGCCTCAAGAGCTTCCTCATCCGTTACGGCCTCATATTTTGCACGCCCAATTCGTTTAAAATGACAGTGTTCTGGCCCAAGACCTGGATAGTCAAGACCTGCAGAGATAGAATAGGCCTCATCAATTTGACCATTTTCATCTTGAAGAAGGTCCATATAGGCTCCGTGGAGGACACCTGGACGACCCTTGGTGATGGTTGCTGCATGACGCTTGCTGTCAAGCCCCTCTCCAGCAGCCTCGATCCCGTAAAAATCGACATCTGAATCCTCAAGGAAGGGATAAAAAAGTCCCATGGCATTACTTCCACCACCAACACAGGCCACAAGGGCATCAGGCAGTCGTCCTTCGATTTGAAGAATCTGCCTCCGAGCTTCCCTACCAATGACCGACTGGTAGTCTCTGACAATCTGAGGGTAAGGATGGGGCCCAAGGACACTTCCTAAAATATAATGGGTATCACTAACATTAGTTGCCCAAGCCCTTAAAGCTGCATTTACCGCATCCTTTAAAACCTTAGAGCCATCAGTAACAGGAACGACCTTAGCACCCAAGAGTTCAATCCTAAATACATTTAGGGCCTGCCTTTTAACATCTTCTTCGCCCATATAGATCGTACATTCCATGCCAAAAAGTGCTGCTGCTGTAGCTGTTGCCACCCCGTGCTGGCCCGCTCCCGTTTCAGCAATAATCTTATTTTTACCTAGCTTTTTGGCTAAAAGAACCTGACCTAGAGCATTATTAATTTTATGTGAGCCCGTGTGATTTAAGTCCTCCCGCTTAAGATAGATCTTAGCCCCACCAAGTTTTTCAGTCAAATTTTTAGCGAAATACAAAGGGTTCTCACGCCCCACATAATTTCTTAAAAGATCCTCAAACTCCGCTTGAAATTCTTGGTCATCCCGACTGGCCTCATAGGCCTCTTGAAGTTCCTTTACAGCTGTTATAAGAGACTCTGGAATGAATTGTCCTCCAAAATCTCCGTAAAATCCTTTTTCATCTGGCATTGAATAAGTCATATTTTTCTCTCCATTACTTTTCTTATAAATAAATCTATTTTTTGTAAATCCTTTTGTCCGCTAGATTCAACTCCACTCGAAACATCCACCCCTATCAAATGACCAGAAAAGTGTTCCAAGGCCTGGTCAATATTTTCTAAATTTAAGCCCCCTGCTAGAATAAATTTCTCTTCTAGCTGCTCAAGAGGGAAATTCTCCCAGTCAAAACTCTGACCACTACCAGGATTTCTGCCATCAAGCAGGAAGGTAATTTCTTTACTGGTAGACCGATAGTCCCCAAGCTTCCTGTAATCATCAAGAGCCTTAATGACTGGTAAGTCTATCTTATCGATATAGGATAAGTCCTCCTGGCCATGGAGCTGAACCACATCAAGTCCCGCTAAATCACTAATTTCATTCACAAGCTTATAATCTTCATCAACAAAAATACCAACCTTCTTAATCCCTTGCGGAAGATTTTTCGTGATTTCCTCAACTTTTTTATGGTCAACCTGCCTTTTAGAGCTAGAAAAAACAAAACCTAGGTGGCTGGCTCCTGATTGGGCTGCCTGCTTGACTTCTTCCTCCCTTTGAAGGCCACATATTTTAATAATCACAGGCGACTTACTCCAATCTCTTGCAATTTAATGGCTGGATTTTCCGCCCTCATCAGGGTCTCACCAACAAGAAGGCCATTAAAATTTTTAGCCAAACTATGGCTATCTGCTGCCGTCCTAATCCCACTTTCTGAGATGTAAAAGCAGTCTTCCTTGAAGTAGGGGGCAAGATTATGGCTGGTAGCTAGACTGACTTCAAAAGTTTTAAGATTTCGGTTGTTAATACCAATCAGCTGGGCTCCCAGGTCGTGGGCTATCTCAAGCTCTTCTAAATCGTGCACCTCAAGGAGAACCTCTAGACCTAAGGATTCAGCATAGGTGAATAGCTCCTCTAGGCGATTTTTGGGGAGGGCTGCAACTATTAATAAAATTATGGTTGCTCCAGCATTTACGGCCCGGTTAATCTGACGCTTGTCAATTATAAAATCCTTATTAAGGGTTGGAATATTTACAGCAGCCGATATCTCCCTTAAATAGTCAAGCTTTCCTTTAAAATAATGCTCATCCGTTAAAACTGAAATTGCCATGGCTCCTGCACCTTCATAACTTTTGGCCTGCTCTAAGATGTCAACGTCCATATTGATGGCCCCAAGACTTGGGCTAGCCTTTTTGACCTCAGCAATAATCCCAAGCTTTCCTTGATTTTCCTTTAAGTGGTCAATCAAACGATAAGTCTTTCGAACTCCTTGAGCTTCTAACTCATCCATGGCCTCAACTTCTGCCTTCTTATAGGCTAAAATTTCCTCTAAAAACTCCATTTTATCTCCTAGCTTTGATATTGTTTGAGTAATTCAAGCTTTTCCATAGCCCGCCCCTTAAAAATTAAATCCTTAGCAAGGTCAACCCCTTCCTTGATAGTTGCTACCCTACCATTTGTGAAAAAACCAAGGCCAGCATTTAAGGCTGTTATTTCCAAATAAGCTGACTGCTTGCCCTCTAAGACATCCATTAAAATCCGTGCATTTTCACGGGCATCCCCCCCTCTTATAGCAGCAAGAGGAATCTCTTCCATGGCCAGATCCTGGGCTGAAAAAGTACCTAGACTTACCTTCCCTTGATCCAGGAGGGCGTAATTATTAACTCCACTCAAATTGGCCTCATCCATGCCATTTGCCCCACTAATTACAAGGGCCCTCCTACGACCCAAATTACCTAAAACCTGGGCTGTTTCTTCAATAAAATCAGGCCTACTGGTACCAAGGAGTTGGCAGTCTAAATCAACTGGATTAATTAGCGGGCCTGTTAGGTTCATAATGGTTGGGAGGGCCAAATTCTTCCTTACTGGCATGATTTTTTTCATGTGTGGATGTAGACTCGTCGCAAAAAGAAAGACAATACCGATTTCTTCAAGTACCTGAGCTAGTCTTTCGGGAGCCAGCTGTAAATTGATACCCAGCTCTTCTAAAACATCAGCACTACCTGATTTACTTGAAATACTCCGATTACCATGCTTGGCCATATTAATACCACCTGCTGCAAGGACAAAGGCCGAAGTTGTTGAGATGTTAAAGCTATCACTATAGTCACCTCCAGTTCCACAGTTATCCATGGCATCTGTCAGGGAGGTTGGAATTTTTAAGGCATGACTTTTCATGACCCTGGCAAGACCTGTCAGCTCATCAACGCTTTCTCCCTTCATTTTCAAGGCCGTTAATAGGGATGATAGTTGGGCTTCATTATAATTTCCTGAAAACATATTGCTAGCAACTTCCATCATTTCAGATTCAGATAAATTTTCAAAGTTTATTATTTTTCTTAGCTTATCCATTTTTCACAACCTCCAAAAAATTTTCAATCATCTTCATGCCATCAGGACTTCCGATACTTTCAGGATGAAACTGCAAGCCATAAATCCTTAAATCATTATTTTCAATGGCCATAACCTCCTGATCATCACACGATTTAGCAGTAATCTCAAATCCCCTCAAATCCTGCCTTTGATCCATGGCGAGGCTATGATAACGCATGACAGGAATTTTATTATCCAGACCCTTAAATATCCTTGCCTGTCCAGCTTGTTCAATTAAACTTTCCTTACCATGGCGAACATTTTTTGCCAGACGTAACTTCCCTCCAAAGACTTCAACAATGGCCTGAAAGCCCAGGCAAATTCCTAAAATGGGAACACGCCCTGCCATCTGCTCAATAATCTCTTCCATCCGACCTGCATCCTTGGGCCAGCCAGGACCTGGGGAAAAGACTAAACCACTTGCCTTTTCCAGATAAGTATCAAGATCCTTGTGGTCGTTTCTTACAACAACTAGGTCTGATTTCATCCCAATATATTGGGCCAGATTATAAGTAAAAGAGTCATAATTATCAATTAGTAGTATCATCTTAATCTCCTAAGTCGGTAAACAAGCGAGCCTTGTTCAAACATTCCTCATACTCCTTTTGAGGGTCACTATCATAGACAATTCCAGCTCCTGCCTGAACATAAGCCTTATGATCTTTAACTAGCATAGTCCGGATGGCTATAGCAAAGTCACAGTTGTCACTACTTGAAATATAGCCAATGGCTCCACCGTAAAAGTTTCGCTTGACTGATTCAAATTCATAAATCCTTTTAAAGGCCCTATTTTTAGGGGCACCTGACAGGGTTCCCGCTGGAAGGGTTGAAATCAAGGCATCTGCACTGGAAAGCCCTTTTTTTAATTTTCCCTTAACTAGGCTGACTAGATGCATGACATAACGGTAAGATTCGACTTCCATAAAAAGGGGCACCTCAACTGTCCCGTATTCAGAAATCCGGCCAAGGTCATTTCTTCCTAAGTCCACCAACATCTTGTGCTCTGACTGCTCCTTTTCATTATTTTTAAGCTCCTCAGCCAAGACTTTATCCTCATACCTATCCTTGCCCCGCCTAATAGTTCCCGCTATGGGATTGGTTGTAACCACACCATTCTTGGTTGCAACCAAGCTTTCAGGGGAACTTCCTAAGATTTGAAAGTCAGTAAAGTCAAGATAATAAAGGTAGCTTGATGGATTTTCTAGTCTCAGTCTCCTGTAGTAGTCAAAGGGATGTCCTTTTATATCAGCCTCAAACCTTTGACTCAAAACAATCTGAAACATATCTCCCTGCCTAATCAGCTCCCTTGCCCTTGCCACCTGGTCTTTAAAGTTATCTGAAGAAACATTTGACTCAAAGGAAAGTTTTTTTAGCTCCCCTTCTTGATATTCCTCCTCGCAAATTTTCTTTAGGCTGGTAAGTCTATCTTCAAGGGACTTTTCCATATCTTTTTTAGAACGATTACTGTAAAGATTATCTTCCACAAGGATGACCTTTTCCTTTTTATGGTCAAATACTATGAATGATTCATAGAGCATGAAGTAAAAATCTGGTATTTTCAGTTGATCATAATTATCAAGCTTTATTTTTTCATAAAAGGCATACATGTCATAGCCGACATAGCCGATGGCTCCTGCCTGAAAGGGATAGTCATTAGCTGATGCGAGCGAATCTTTTTTTAAGGTTAGTTGAGAAAGATAGGCCAAGGGGTCAGAACTCTCAATAATTTCTTGGTCAACCATTAATTTTCCATCCATGAATTTAACATGACTTACTGGATTGCAGGCAATGATTGAATACCTGGAATCCTCATTATTTCTTGGAATACTTTCTAAAATAACCTTGTTAACGCCCTTAAGACGCAAGTAAATGCTTATGGGAGTCAAGTAATCTCCATCAACTATCTTCTCAATCCTCATCAATTAGCCCTCCAATAAAAAAATCAACAAAAAAACCACAGGTAAATATTTACCTGTGGGCGAAAATATCCGCGGTACCACCACAATTAAAACTGCCACTAGGGTAAACCAAAAAACCTAGATTGACAAATTTTATCTCAATCCTCTAACAAGGACCTGCCTGATATCGGTGACTACCGTGATTCTTATTTTTTCAAATCAATTAAAGAACAAAGTCCATTCACAGGCAATCCACCATTGGCTTGCACTAACCGCCAACTCCCTAAAGGGTTCATTCCTGCTACTCTTCTCTGTTATTGTTCTATATCTTATCTTTATTTTTTTTGCCTGTCAAGAATTATCTATGAATTTTCTAAATTATCTGATTTTAGACCTTTAACGGAAGCTATAAAAAGACCAATCCAAGGATTGGTCTTTTACATACTTATTCTTCGATTACTGCGAAGAAGGTTCCCTCATTGTCAGCAAAATTAGTCACTCGTACCCCATTTTCAAAGGTCATAACATCACTAGTTTTTCCACCAGCTGCAAGGATTTTTTCATTAAGTTCATCAAGGTTTGGGGCATGAAAGAGGATGGCTGGTTTATTTTCAGCCACCTCAGGTGAATACATGCGAACCTGATTAATATCATAAAGGTTGAAGATGGCAGAGCTATCTTCTGTTGGCCTAATTGAAACAGAGCTTGCCCCTGTAAAATCAATCACCTCTTCAACTGAAAAGCCAATAGCCCGCCAGAATTTGGCATTTTCTGCCACATCCTCAACATAGAGCATGATTTCAGCTTTCTTATCCAATGTTTTCTCCCACTTTTTCTAGGAGTTCAGGAATTCCAGCAGCCTTAGATCCACCAGCCATAGCCATATCTGGTTTTCCACCACCGCGGCCATCAATGTAGGGAGCAAGAGCTTTTACAAGGTCGCCAGCTTTTACAGCCTTGTCCTTAGAAGCCACAAGAAGGTTTACCTTGTCGCCAATTGCAGCAACAAGGACTAGGATGTCACTTGCATCTCCTTGTTTCCAAACGTCAGCTAGGTTACGTAGGGCTCCAGCGTCTTTTACAGAAACTTGTTCTGCGATATAGCTCACACTTCCAGCAGTCTTAACATTTTTGAAGACTTGTTCAGACTGGGCTTGGGCCATTTTAGCTGATAGGCTTTCATTTTCCTTTTGGGCATCACGAAGGTCAGATTGAAGGGCAGATACCTTATCAACTAGGACGTTCATTTGTGGTGCCTTAACTTTTTCAGCGATTTCCTTAAGAACTTTTTCTTGGTCCTTGAATGCTTCATAAGCTTGTTGACCAACAACAGCTAGAACACGACGAGTCCCTGAACCGATTCCTTCTTCTTTGACAATCTTGAAGAGGCCGATTTCACTTGTGTTTGAAACATGTGTTCCCCCACAAAGCTCAATTGAGAAGTCTCCGATTTTAACCACGCGGACTTCTTTACCATATTTTTCACCAAAGAGGGCCATAGCTCCCATTTCTTTTGCTGTATCAACGTCAGTTTCAACAGTTTCAACTGGAATGGCATGCCAGATTTCTTCGTTGACACGACGCTCAATTGCTTCAAGCTCTTCAGCTGTTACCGCTGAGAAGTGGGTAAAGTCAAAACGAAGGAATTCTTCTTCATTTAGAGATCCTGCTTGGCTGGCGTGTTCCCCAAGAATTTCATGAAGGGCTGCATGAAGGAGGTGAGTTGCTGAGTGATGGCGGGTAACACCGTTACGGCGTTTAGTGTCAATGGCAAGCTCATAGGCCTTACCTCTTTCAAGATTTCCTTCAATCTCAACAGTGTGGAGGTGTTGGCCGTTTGGAGCACGTTGAACGTCAACCACTTTTGCGACAACATCTCCATGTTCGTCACGGATAAGACCGAAGTCAGCAACCTGTCCACCCATTTCAGCATAGAAGGGAGTTTCCGCAAATACTACTTGAGCTCTTCCTGTAGCTGAATCAACACGAGTATCGTCTTGAACAATAGCAACAAGCTCACTTGTTAATGTATCAAGATCATAGTTGAAGATTGAATCGTCAACAAGATTTGCCAGAACCTCGCTTTGGGCTCCCATGCTGCCTCCCTTAACGGCTGCTGCACGAGCACGGTCTTGCTGTTCCTTCATGGCTGCCTTAAATCCTTCATGGTCAATCTTGAAGCCTTGATCAAAGGCAAGCTCTTCAGTAAGTTCCACTGGGAAGCCATAGGTATCGTAAAGTTTGAAGATATCCTCACCTGATAAGGTATCTTTACCAGCCTCTTTAAGTTTTCCTAGAAGCTCTTCAAGTAGGCTTGAACCTGCATCAATTGTGCGGGCAAATGTTTCTTCCTCACGTTTAACGATTTTTTCAATGAAATCTTTCTTGTCAGAAACTTCTGGATAGTAAGATTCCATGATGCGTCCGACAGTTGGGACAAGTTTGTAAAGGAAGGCATCATCGATTCCAAGCTTGCGACCATGCATAACAGCACGGCGAAGTAGACGACGCAATACATATCCACGACCTTCGTTTCCTGGAAGAGCACCATCACCAATGGCGAAGGATAGTGAGCGGATATGGTCAGCGATAACCTTGAAGCTCATTGGATCCCCGTATGGGTCATAGGTCTTGCCAGAAAGCTTTTCAACCTCGCGGATGATTGGCATGAAGAGGTCAGTTTCAAAGTTGGTTGGAGTCTCTTGAACGATTGAAACCATACGTTCTAGACCCATCCCCGTATCAATATTTTTCTGAGGAAGTTCCTTGTACTCACTTCTTGGCACAGCAGGGTCCGCGTTAAACTGACTTAATACGATATTCCAGATTTCGATGTAACGGTCATTTTCAAGGTCTTCTTCAAGGAGACGGATACCAATATTTTCTGGATCGTATTTTTCACCTCGGTCAAAGAAAATCTCAGTGTCTGGTCCACTTGGCCCAGCACCAATTTCCCAGAAATTGTCTTCAAGTGGAATTAAGTGATCTGCTTCAACCCCAAGCTCAATCCAGCGGTTGTATGAATCCTTGTCTGCTGGATAGTAAGTCATATATAGTTTATCTTTAGGAAGGGCAAACCATTCAGGGCTTGTAAGAAGTTCAAAAGCCCATTCAATGGCCTCATCACGGAAGTAGTCTCCAATTGAGAAGTTACCAAGCATTTCAAACATGGTGTGGTGGCGGGCAGTTTTTCCAACGTTTTCAATGTCATTTGTACGGATGGCTTTTTGGGCATTGGTAATCCTTGGATTTTCAGGAGTTACACTTCCGTCAAAGTATTTTTTAAGGGTAGCAACACCAGAGTTGATCCAAAGCAAAGTTGGATCATTTACTGGAACCAAAGATACTGATGGCTCAACTGTGTGGCCTTTACTTTCGAAGAAGTCCAGATACATCTTGCGGACTTCAGTTGATGACATGTTTTTCATGATTTCTCCAATATTTTTATTATTACTATGGCATTTTACCACATTATTTGTATTTATTTTCTTTCCCCTTGTAAAAAAGTGATTTTTTTATCAAAGAAAAAAGAAAGACTCCACCGTAGGGAGGGACGAAGTGCCGTGGTACCACCCTCCTTTACAATGAAGTCTCATTATCTTACTTGTTTGCTAGAAGTGTTTTCTCACCTATGATAGCCTTGATTAGGCCGCACCAAATTAATTGTCTATTTCCACCAGCTAAGACTCTCTAAAAAATTAATTATTATTTACTGCTACTAGAGCTTGTTGTACCCATGAAGTCAGAAAGAATATTACTGAATTCTTTTTCCTTGACTGTCACATTGTACTCCTTAAGAATACCACCGATAACAGTTGTTCTAAAGCTTGTATCAGCCTCTTTTTCTTCCTTGATGGCTTTCTTTAGATCATCCTTATACTTATCCATGTCATCACCCTTGCTGCTATTTTTTTCCATTTTTACAATATAGTAGCTTGATGTTCCAGTTGAAGGATTGGTATAAGAAATAACATCAGAAATTTGTCCATCTTCCAATTTGAAGGCAGCATTTTTTACATCTGTCGATAGGTCAGTTGAATTTGAATCAAAAGTCATCTCACCGCCATTGTCTTTAGCAGATCTTTCAGATTTTTCCTTGGCGATGGCTGCAAAATCAGCTCCATCTTTTTTAACCTCTTCAAGGATTGCTTTAGCATCGTCTTCCTTAGAAACTTGGATTACACGCGCTGTAACTTCTGGATGGAAGCTTTCCCAAGCAGTTTTCAAGTTAGCATCTGTGTATTCTTTTTCAATGGCTTGATCAACAGCATATTTTACTAGTAAATTAGTCTTTATTGAAGCCTTATAAGATTTTTCAGTAAGACCTGCTTGGGCAAGGGCTGCGTCAAATTGGTCGCCATACTGCTCTTTGGTCTTATTGTATTCTTCATTAATTTCCTTGTCAGTAACCTTGTCCTTATATTTGTCATTTAAGACATCATCGAGGATTAACTGCTGAAGGACTTGGTTGCTTGTTGATGAAGTATTATCCTTGGCTGCATTGTAAAAATCAGTCACACGGATGGTGTTCCCCTTCATGGTAACAATATCAGTATCTGGGGTAGAACTCTTTTGACCACAGGCTGCAAGTGATAAAAAGGCAAGTCCTGTTGCGGTTGTTAGGGTAATTTTTTTAAAATTCACTATCTTTCTCCTTTGATATTAAGCCAGTATATTATATCACAATTTCCAAAATACTGCTAAAAAAGCTATCATCATTTAACTAGAATCATTTAAAAATGATTATTTGAAAATCAATCTAGGAGTATCTTATCCCACCTAACTTATACCAAACTTAATCAACCTTTAAATCAATGTCTTCATCATTTTTTCGAATCATAAGAATTCCGTCACTGATTGGTAAAAGACTTGCTGTCAGCTGTTCATGGTCTAAGATTGCATCAAAAAGCTTATTAAGACCCCGATGGATGGTTCTTTGACCCCTTCTAATATCTTCAATCGGACGAACAACGTCTCCTGCCTGGAAGATATCATCAATAATCACCAAACCGCCTACATTTAAGCGTTCCAAAACATAGGGTAAAAATTCTATGTATTTTGACTTAGCCGAATCCATAAAGACCAGATCAAATTTTTCCTCAATGGTTGGTAGTATCTCCTGGGCATCGCCTTCAAGAAGTTTAATGCTGCCCTCTGGGTCATATTTTGAGAAGTTTTCTTTGGCTAGGGCAATCATCTCAGGATTTCTGTCAATTGTAACTATCTGAGACCGAGGAGATGAATCCTTCATTAGTAGGGCTGAAAAACCAATTGCTGTTCCTACTTCCAAAATCTTCTTTGGCTGTAAGGTTTGAAGCAAGAGCCTGAAATAAGCCACTGTTTCGTGAGGAATAATGGGAATATTTTCAGTCCTGGCAAAGTCAGCAAGCTCTCCTAAATGACCAGTCAACTGCTTTTGCCTAGTCCTCATGAAATCAACAACCTCTTCCTTGACAATCGGTCGGCGCATATTTCTGTTACTACGCTCATTATAAGACTCAACCATTACTTGTAAGCACCTCTTTCAACTAAATCTTCAAACTCACCAAGACGGCTTTCAAAAACCTTAAAGGCCTCATCCAGATAGTCAGATTTTGTCATATCAAGGCCAGCTCTACCAATAACCTCTAAAGGATAGTCACTGTTTCCTGCTTTTAGGTAGTCAAGGTAAGCTTCCTTGTCTTTTTCATCCCCATGAACAATCCTTTCTGCCAAATAGCTTGCGGCAGCAAAGCCTGTAGCATATTGGAAGACATAGTAATTGTAGTAAAAATGAGGAATGCGGCCCCACTCGTACTGAATTTCAGGGTTTTCATCCTTGGCTAGTCCATAGTATTTTTCATTCAAATCGGCATATAAGTCATTCATAAATTCACTGGTCAAAACCTGCCCCTGAGCATCAGCTGCATGAATTTTATCCTCAAATTCTGCAAACTGGGTTTGACGGAAGACGGTTCCTCTGAAACCATCCAAATAATGATTTAAGATGGCAAAACGAGTCTTATCATCCTCTATTTGATCCAAAAGAAGCTCTGTTAAGATATTTTCATTGGTTGTTGAGGCAATCTCAGCAAGAAAGATTGAGTAGTCCCCGTAAACATAAGGTTGATTTTTCCTTGTAAAGGTTGAATGCATACTGTGTCCCATTTCATGGACTAAGGTATAAAGATTATCCAAGGTATCATGCCAGTTTAAAAGCATAAAGGCATTGGTATCGTAAGAGCCACCTGAGTAAGCCCCACTCCTTTTACCTGCATTTTCTTCAACATCAATCCAGCGTTCATCAAAAGATCTTTTTACATAAGACAGGTACTCAGTCCCAAATATTTCAAGGGTCTCAAGCGTTTTCTCAACTGCCTCATCATAGGTAAACTTGTAGTCAAGGGTTGATAGGGGAGCATACATGTCATACATTTTAAGATCTTCAAGGCCAAGAATTTTCTTACGTAGGCTAATATAGCGATGAAGAAGGGGCAGGTGCTTATTAACACTTGCAATCAAACTCTCAAATACACTTTCAGGTATATTATTTTGTGAAAGAGCTGCCTGTCTGGCTGACTCATACCTTCTTGTCCTAGCCTCAAAATTATGAACCTTGACTGTTGAACTTAGGGTTTTAGCATAAGTATTTTCAAACTGCTTGTAAATACTATACATGGCCTTATAAGCCCCTTGCCTAACTATGCGATCTTTAGACTCCATTAAAGTAATATAATTCCCGTGGGTAAGCCTTACCAGCTCCCCGTCAGAATCTTTAACCTCAGGAAAAGATATATCAGCATTATCTAAAATTTCAAAAGTTTCTGCTGATGCACCAAAGATTTCACTTGCTCCAGCTAAAAGTGCTTCTTCTGCAGCCGATAAAATATGATCTTTTTTAACCAACATCTTTTCAAAGAAATGATTGTAATCATTTAATTCAGGTTCTTCCTCTTTGAATTTATCAAGTTCTTCCTTAGTTAAAGACATGAATTCTGGCTCATAAAAGGCAAAGGCCTGACCAAATTTTGCAAAGATAGCTGTTGCCTTAGCTTGAAGCTCCTGGTATCTTGCAACCCTGGTATCTTGGTCATTTTTCATGGACGCATAAACATAAAGCCTTTCAACCACTTGGGAGATTCCAAGCTCTTCTTTTGTAATATCAAGAAGACTTTTAGCAGAATCAGTCAGATGACCCTGATGTTCTACAACCTGATCAAGCACCCTTGATATCTCTTCATAATCACGCTCCCAGGCCTCATCACTTGGATAAATTGTAGTCAAATCCCAAGTTCTAGCTTCTGCCACTTCATTTCTATTTTTTACCATATCTTTCCTCCTGTTAATAAGCTTGCTTTTCTATTTAGGATTCATTTTATCATAAAATTTAGGGGGATACAGTAGAAAGGAACTTGATTTTTTAATCTTCAAATAATAGCTAAGATAATTTTCATAATAATTTTGAATGCTTGCAGTAGATTTACTGGTCTGAATCAATTGATTGGAATCTTTCCTACCTAAAAGTCTAAGGTAATAAGAAAAAGCTGGCGGAAAATAAAAAATTGGGGGCAAAGGAGTAATCAAAATATTTTTCCCCTCCTGGTAGTAAAGTTCTTGAAGCTTTAGCCAGCGGGAATTTTTTACCATAAGCTGCCGCCTTAAATAGGACTTCAGATATTTTTGATTAAAAGGAGCATCAGCCCTAATGACCTCAAGCCTTCTTGCCTGATAGGGAAAACGTAGGATGTCTAATAACTTACCCTGATTAAAGGCAAAATTTTGTGAGCGAAAAATCAACCTACCCTTAAGATCTACATGAATCAGGTACTTAATTGTCAAAATTTGAGCCTCATAATCAAGTTCCCAGTAATAAAAACCAATATTACTGGAGAAATAAAGAAAATTTTCCTTAAGTTCTGTTAATTTGCTGGTCAAATGAAGTTTTTTACCCAAAATCCAAATGACCGTAATTCCTATTTCTTGATAGGAGCTTGTCCGCTCCCTCAAACGCTTTAAAGATAAGGGACTACATTGGATTTCAATGGCAAGCTTGTCCTCAACCATAATATCTGCAACCTGCTTAATTGGCGGCAGGTAAAACTCTAATTGGGCCTGATTATCCCTACAAAACCATCTATAAAGCATTTTTTTAAGGCTCAGATGCTCCAAGCTCTCATTTTCCCAATACAGGCTACAATCCCTTAAGCTTTCATGGGCAAAATGAGCTGCCTTTAATTGCCCATTTTTAAAAATCAATCTGCAGTAGCAGTAAGGACAATAATAAGGCTTATCCTTTAAGCTTGAAAATTCCTTAAGGTCAGCCAAATTAATGATTGTCCCCCCAGCATCCTGTCCAATAATCATAAGCCCACGCACCCCTTTATCTTACATACGAAAAAAGGGCAAAAAAATACCCTCAAATCATGAGGGATTATTTTTACTGAAAATTCATCCGTGCAAGTAAAATTAAGAGAATATTTACGGTGAAAATCAAAGTCAGATTGATTATATGCTTCTTCTTATCCATGTTTAAAACCGCAATAAATTCTCTGATAAAGGCAGGTATTCGGTAGTACATGGCAGTTTTTCCACCCAGTCCATTGGCCTTAAGGCCAATTTTCCTAGCAAGAAGAGCCGCCCTGAAAACATGATATTCACTGGTAAAGAATAAAAATTTTTCGTCTGGCTTTCTACTTTCTTCTTCAATAATTGCTGAAGAAAAGACTAAATTTTCATAGGTGGTTCGGCTTTTATCCTCAAGGACAGTATGGTCAAACGGATAGGCAAGCTCTTTTACAGCGTACTCCCTCATGGCAGAGGCCTCACTAACTACTTCATTTGGTCCCTGACCACCTGAATAGATAATTTGGGGGAGATTCTTCTGAAGCTTGGCCTGAGTATTTGCTGCTTCAATCCTTGCTGCTAGTAGCTTACCAACCTTATCACCGTTTATTAGACCAGCACCTAAGACGACAAAATAATCAGCCCTAGCCCTTTTTACCAACCAGCTATAAATAAGGCTTGATGAAAGAAAAACAATAAACTGCCAGCCAATATACATTAAAAACAAGGGATACATGTAGGTGGCAATCTTCAAAAAGTCATATTTTTCAGGTAAGGAGTTGATTCTACTTACCAGCTGGCCTGCTACTAGTAAAAAGATAAAGGTTATGGGTAATAGCAGATTGGCCAGTGAATGATTTTCCCGCCGCCAAATCTTTACACTCTCAATGATGATTCCGATAAACAAGATGACTGATAGGATTAAAAAGCCAACTACTAAAATAACTAACTCATAAATAGGAATGGCAAGGGGGATTGTTCCTTGACCACCTAGATATAGCAAAAGTAGATTGACGCAAAGAAAAACAAAGAAGGCTGATAAAAGTCCCCATCGTCCAAGTCTTAAAGACCTGGGATCTCTTTTAATAACCCCAACAAATATTGATAGGCTAATGACTGTAGGAATCCCCACAATCATAGCCAGCTCAATTATTGTATTATCAATCGTCCCCATGTAACCTCCCTGTTTTTTGGAAGAATTCATACATTCCATCTATTTCTTTTTTGAATTCTTCAAGCATGACTTCTTCTGGAACAGTCTTAATAATCTTTCCTTTTTTAAAGAGCATACCCTTACCGCTACCGCCAGCAAGACCAATGTCAGCCTCACGAGCTTCACCTGGCCCGTTTACCCCACAGCCTAAGATAGCTACCGTTATTGGAGCTTTGATTGAAGCGATATAGTTTTCAAGTTCTTGGGCAATTGGGATTAAATCAATCTCAATCCGCCCGCAGGTTGGGCAAGATACAAGAGTTGCGGCATTGTCAATCAGATTAAATGATTTTAAAACCTCACGGGCAACCTTGATTTCCTCTACTGGGTCAGCTGAAAGAGAAATCCTCATGGTGTCACCAATTCCCATTGAAAGAAGGGCACCCATACCAGCTGCTGATTTTATTGAGCCAGAAAAAAGTGGTCCAGATTCTGTGATTCCAAGGTGTAAGGGATAGTCAAACTCTTCTGCCGCAAGCTCATAAGCTGCAAGGGCTAGTTCAACATTTGAGGCCTTCATGGAAATGATAATGTCATGAAAATCCAAATCTTCTAAGATTTTAACGTGCTCACGGGCACTTTCAAGCATCCCCATGGGAGTTGGATAGCCGTATTTTTGTAAGAATTTCTTTTCCAAAGATCCAGCATTAACCCCAATCCTAATTGGAATATTTTTAGCCTTACATGCCTCAACAACCTTTTGAACCCGGTCAGCTCGTCCAATATTACCAGGATTAATCCTAATCTTATCAACCCCTGATTCAATGGCCTGAAGGGCTAGACGATAGTCAAAGTGAATATCTGCCACTAAAGGAATGGAAATTTGTTCCTTGATTTCTCTTAGGGCAAGAGCAGCCTCCATGTCAGGTACCGCCACACGGATAATCTGGCAACCAGCCTCTTCAAGTTCATGAATCTGAGCTACCGTGGCCTCAACATCCTGCGTTTTTGTGGTACACATTGATTGGATAATTACCTTCTCCCGTCCACCGACAATTACATCACCGACTAAAACAGGACGTGTATTTTTTCTATATGTTAAAGACATTTCGTCACTTCTTTCTTTATTAAATCAAAGTTCATTCTATCATAATTTCCCTAAAAAATATGCTCCTAGAACCCCTCATCTATTCTAACTCATCTATAAAAACTTTTCAAACCAACAAAAAAAGAGAATCACCTTCTCTTTTTACTAGTCGCTTATAAAACCTTGGATAAAAAGTCCTGAGTTCTAGCTTCCTTGGGATTATCAAAGATTTCAGCTGGACTTCCCTCTTCAATGATGTGACCTCCATCCATAAATAAAACTCGGTCAGCCACCTCTTTTGCAAACCCCATCTCATGCGTTACGATAACCATGGTCATCCCGTCACGAGCAAGCTCCTTAATAACTGCCAAAACCTCACCCACCATCTCTGGATCAAGGGCACTGGTCGGCTCATCAAAAAGCATAACATCTGGATCCATGGCAAGGGCACGTGCGATAGCAACCCTCTGCTGCTGGCCTCCAGATAGACTTTGTGGGAAGGCCTGGGCCTTGTCAGCAAGACCAACTCGGTCAAGAAGTTTAAGGGCCTTTTTCTCAGCCTCATCCTTGGTCAACTTCTTATTTTTTATGGGTGCAAGGGTCAAATTATCTAAGATATTTAGATTAGAAAAGAGGTTGAAGGATTGGAAAACCATTCCCATCTGCTCCCTATGCTTGAAAATATCAACGTCCTTACCAGAAATGTCACTTCCTTCAAAAATAACTTGCCCCTCACTTGGACTTTCAAGCATGTTCATGGTTCTAAGGAAGGTTGACTTTCCACTTCCTGAAGGACCAATCATAACAACAACCTCACCCTCACTAATCTCAAGATTTAAACCCTTAAGGATTTCATTTTTCCCAAAAGACTTATGAAGATTTTTAATCTCAATTATGCTTTTACTCATTTAACATATCCTTTCGACATTTTTTTCTCAAGTAGATTGATTAGCTGACTTGTAAGTAGGGTAATTACCAGGTAGAAAAGTCCTGCAAATAACAAAGGTTCTAAGGTAATGTAGGTTGTACTTGCAGTTGTAAGACCGCCGTTATAAAGCTCCATAACACCAATGGTTGATAAAAGTGAGCTGTCTTTAATAATGGTCACAAATTCATTTCCAAGAGACGGAAGACAGTTCCTGATAGCCTGAGGCAAAACAACACTTCTCATGGTTTGCCCTGGACGAATACCCAAAGAATGAGCTGCCTCAATCTGACCCTTAGGAACAGACAGGATACCACCCCTGATAATCTCTGCAACATAGGCTCCACTATTCATTGAAAGGATAATAATCCCAGGAACCACACGTGCCAAATCAACATTTAAAATGCCAAGTGGAAAAGTCGGCAAGAAGGTCATCTTAACAGTAACAAAGAAGACCATGATTTGAAGAATCATTGGAGTTCCACGGAAAAGTCCAATATAGATATTTGCCAGCCACTTTAAAGGGGCAAAATTTGAAAGTTTTGCTAGGGCCAGTAAAATTCCGATGATCGTTCCAAAGAAGACCACTAAGATTGAAACACTTATCGTAATTACAGTACCATCCGTAAAATACGGTAAAAATTTTGGTAGAAAGGAAAAATTCATATACTACTCCTCATTAATTAATTGATTGATTTATCTAATTATACCACAAGTTTTGCATAAATATACAAATAATTTGCATTTTATTCTATTTATAGTCCTAATGGCCTAAAAGCCACCCAACTCAAAAATAATCTTGTCCCTATCCTTAAGCTTCTGCTCACCGGCTCCCTTAGTCGCCATTTGGTCATTAATTTCATACATCCAGTACTTTTTAGCACTAGTATCCTGCTTGACATTATCAATTTCGGTGATAAAGCCCTTATCATCCTTGACTTCCACACAAGATCTAAGAAGGTCGAGGACTGTAGTATCAGCTGTTATGGGTTGATTCTTAAACTCCTTTTCCTCTCCGTCATCAAAACGAATAATTAAGGTCACATCTCCAATTTGCTCCTGTGATGAGCTTGCTATACTTGCCTCCTGATTGGTAGAAGACTTGCTAGAACATCCCACCAGACTAAAAAAGGACAGACCAAGTAATACAAGCGTTAATATTTTTTTCATAATTTCAACCTTTCAAATATGTTATAAATAAGGGGATAAAAAATAATCGTACTGATTGCATGATTTACATCAAACCAAAAACCATTCAAATAATAAGCCCAAAAATTAATGGCAAAGATACTTGTTGTAAAAAGAGACATAATAAATCCATAAAGGAAGGTTAAAAGCCCCACCACCATTAATTTAAGGAAAGTATTAGGTAAAAATTTATAAAGAAACTTCCATAAAATCAAAATAAGGGCAAATGCTATAATTTGAAATAAAACAACTACATTCATTCCCAGATAGATTCCTGAAAGAGTCATGGTTAAAATCATCACTATAATTCCATCTGCTAGACCCCAAAAAACAACCGTAACAAAAAAGATTGCACTGACCATTTTAAAATTGGGAAACTGGACCAGGGCAAATCTTGAGATGATAGCAAGGGCTGACAAAAGGGCTAACTGGCTTATTTTTTTTGTACTCATCTGGTAATTATACACAAGTTTAACCCCAAGATGCAAGAAGATTATAACAAGGAGACAAATAAATATGCTATAATTTTTACTATGAAATATTACCTACTAGTTAATCCCACATCGGGTGGTGGCAAGGGAGCAAAGATTGATAAAGTCCTATGTGACTATCTTGAAGAAAACAATATTGCCTACCAAAAATATCTAACTCAAAAACCCAAAGAGGAGGCAAGGCTTACCCAAGAAATATTAAAGCTTATCGGAGCTTCTGATTTATTAATTGTCGTTGGAGGAGATGGAACCCTTTCAAATGTGGTCAATCACCTGCCTTCCGACCAAAAATTTTCCTATATTAGAGCAGGAAGTGGCAATGATTTTGCCAACAGCCTAAATTTACCCAAAAATCCTATCAAGGCCTTAAAAAACATTATTAATGGAAAGCCCCTTGATTTCTACCTAATCAAGTATAAAAGCAAAAATTTATCTGGCTACGCCCTTAATAATTTAGGTATTGGTCTTGATGCTGAGATTGCTCACGCTACCAATGAAAGTAAACTTAAGGCAGTCCTTGCAAGATACGGAGCTGGCGGTCTAGCTTATCTTCTAAATGGCCTTAAGGTTATTCTCACCAAAAAAGCCTTTGAAGCTCAAATTAATGGGCAAAGCTTTAGCAATGTCTTTCTTTTAACCATTACAAGCCATGCCTTTTTTGGTGGTGGCTATAGGATTGCTCCTCAGGAATCATCCCTTGATGATCAATTAACCTTGGTTGAACTGCCTAAAATTAGCCTTCATAAATTAATTAAAATTATCTTCCAGCTTCTTCAAGCTAAGCATTTGACCAACAAAAATATTTATCATGAAAGTGCTAAAACTTTTTCCATTAAGCTAAAATCAGATGAAATCATCCAAATTGATGGTGAATGCTATCAAATAAAAAAAGATGAAGAAATCGATTTAAAAGCCGTTAAAAGGACAATTATCATTTAAAAAAATCCTACAAGAAATACTTGTAGGATTTTTTCTTATTCAGCTACCTTCGCTTCTTTAGCTAGCTTGTAGTTATCTTCAACACTCTTAGTAATAAAACCTTCTTTTTTAAGCTCTGCTATGACAGCATTCACTTCAGCCTTCAGGCTTTCATTACCCTTTTTAATGGCAATTGCATTGCTTCCTTCAGTGTCAGCTGGGAAGGTAACATCCTTGTCGATTTCGATGTCATCATTTGACTCAACATAGCTTTCAGCCACAAGACCATCTAAAGCAACTGCATCAACTGTATTATTTTTTAACTCATTTATCATGTTAGTTGCTGTTGGAAGAGAGATCAAAGTAGAATCCTTAAAGGTATCTGTTACAATTCCTTCCTGGATACTTCCCTTTTGAGCAGCAATTTTTGCACCCTTTAGATCAGAAATACTCTTATATTTACCAGCCTTATCCTTATTAACAACAAGAACATTTTTAGTCTGATAATACTCATCAGAAAAATCAAAGGTTTTCTTACGCTCATCAGTTGCAGTAAGCCCTGAAATAGCAAGATCTGCACTTCCATTTGCAACACTAGCTAGGACATTACTAAAGTCCATGGTTGAAATTTTAACCTTAACCCCAATTTTTTCAGCAATTTTATTGGCGAGGTCAATGTCGCTACCAACAACAACATTTTTCCCGTCCTTAATCATCTGAAATTCAAAGGGAGCGTAGTCTGGACTTAGAGCTACAACCAACTCACCCTTATCCTTTACCTTCTGCAAAGAATCATCCTTACTAGAGCTACTTTTTCCACCACAAGCAGCTAAGCTAACCACTGATAAGGCCACTAACAGACCTGCAAAAATTTTTTTCATAAACATCCTCTTTCTTGTATATTATTCCATTACTATACTTATAATTATACATTTATTTTTGGATTAGTCAAGCATTAATGTATATTTATACAATAATTAATCCAAAGCCTTAATTTCAAGGATTGTATCCCTAATTTGAGCCGCCAGCTCAAAGTCTAAAAGCTCAACTGCCTGATTCATTTGACCTTCAAGTTCCTTTATAGCAAGAGTTCGTTCCTTTTTGTTCATCTCAGAATAGTCAACAAGCTCTTCTTCCTGGCCCTCTTCACCCTTTCTGGTAATTACAATATTATCACGAATTTCCTTAATTATGGTCTTAGGAATTATTCCATGCTCTTCATTGTAAGCAATCTGAGTATTCCTCCGTCTTGCAGTTTCATCAATGGCAATTTCCATGCTCTTAGTCATCTTATCAGCATACATGATAACAAGACCATTGGAATTACGGGCTGCACGACCAATGGTCTGAATCAAGCTCCGCTCGCCCCTTAAAAATCCTTCCTTGTCAGCATCAAGAATTGCTACTAGAGATACTTCAGGGACATCAATTCCTTCTCTTAGAAGGTTGATTCCTATAAGAACATCAAAAACACCCAGCCTTAAATCACGAATAATTTCGGTTCTTTCTAAGGTCTTAATATCGCTGTGGAGGTATTTAACCTTAATTCCCATCTCCTTGAAATAATCAGTCAAATCTTCTGCCATTTTTTTAGTCAGAGTAGTGACGAAAACCCGCTCATTTTTCTCAACCCGCTCATTAATTTCCCCCAATAAGTCATCAATTTGCCCCATAATTGGACGAACCTCAACGACTGGATCAAGAAGACCAGTTGGACGAATAATCTGCTCTACCACTGTCTCAGTCTGCTCAGCCTCATAAGGGCCAGGTGTTGCTGATACATAAACAACCTGGTGCACATGCTCCTCAAATTCTTCAAGCCTTAAGGGCCTATTATCAAGGGCACTAGGAAGGCGAAAACCATAATCAACAAGCATTTGCTTTCTTGACCTATCACCATTATACATCCCCCTAATTTGCGGCATAGAAACATGGGACTCATCAACCATAATCAAAAAATCATCTGGAAAGAAATCAAGCAAGGTATAGGGAGGTTCCCCTTCTGCTCGACCCTCCATGTGCCTTGAGTAATTTTCTACCCCATTGGTATAACCCATCTCCCTAAGCATTTCAATGTCATACTCAGTTCTTTGTTTCAACCTTTGAGCCTCCAAAAGTTTACCCTCTTTATCAAAGTTTTCAAGTTGCCCAGTAAGTTCATTATTAATCCTTGAAATTGCTTCTTCCATGTGATCATCATTGGTCACAAAGTGGGTAGCAGGAAAAATTGCCAAGTGATCAACTTGACCCAAGACATGGCCTGTCAAAGCATCTATCTCACGTATCCTATCAATTTCATCGCCGAAAAACTCAACCCTAAAGGCATGCTCATCACGGCTGGCTGGGAAAATCTCAACTACATCACCTCGTACCCTAAAACGCCCCCTTTGAAAATCAATATCATTACGCTCAAATTGAATGTCAACCAGGCTATTTAAAAGCATATCCCTTGAAAGCTCTTGACCAGGCCTTAAACTCACCACAC
This sequence comes from Streptococcaceae bacterium ESL0729, assembly GCA_029391995.1. NCBI lineage: Bacteria > Bacillati > Bacillota > Bacilli > Lactobacillales > Streptococcaceae > Streptococcaceae bacterium ESL0729. The sequence continues at coordinate 469,658 of CP113924.1, read as the reverse complement.
TATCCTGATATTCCTTGGGATTACCCAAACCATAAATACAAGAAACCGAGGCAACTACAATTACATCATTTCTTTCCAAAAGCGATGAGGTCGCACTGTGACGCAGCTTATCAATCTCATCATTAACAGAACTATCCTTCTCAATATAAGTATCACTTGAGGGCACATAAGCCTCAGGCTGATAATAGTCATAGTAGCTTACAAAATATTCAACCGCATTATCCGGGAAAAATTCCTTAAATTCTCCGTAAAGCTGACCGGCTAGCGTCTTATTGTGAGCAATAACTAAGGTTGGTTTATTTACCTTCTGAATCACCTGACTCATGGTATAGGTCTTACCAGTACCAGTAGCACCAAGAAGAATCTGAGCCTTCTCCCCATTTTCAATACCCTCAACCAACTCTTCTATTGCCTTTGGCTGATCGCCTGCTGGTTCATATTTTGAATGGAGAACAAATTTATTAGTATCCACTCTATCAATCATAAATCACCTCACAAATCCATCTAAAAGATACATACATACAGTGATAATTTTACTATTTTTACACAAAAAAAGCCATTGGATACATCATCCAATAGCAGATACGGAGAAGAAGGGATTCGAACCCCCGCACCGATTTCTCGGTCTAACGATTTAGCAAACCGTCCTCTTCAGCCTCTTGAGTACTTCCCCATGAGAATATTATAATAAATTTCTCTAATAACTTCAATAATAAAATGAAGTATGGGCACGAGTGGACTCGAACCACCGACCTCACGCTTATCAGGCGTGCGCTCTAACCAGCTGAGCTACGCGCCCATCTTTAACAAGTTGTTAAATGTGGTATGAACAAACTATTTGTTCAAAGCGGGTGACGAGAATCGAACTCGCGACAACAGCTTGGAAGGCTGTAGTTTTACCACTAAACTACACCCGCTTATTAATTAATGGCGCGAGACGGAATCGAACCGCCGACACATGGAGCTTCAATCCATTGCTCTACCAACTGAGCTACCGAGCCAATTACTTTAATGGACCTTGCAGGACTCGAACCTGCGACCACTCGGTTATGAGCCGAGAGCTCTAACCAGCTGAGCTAAAGGTCCTACAAAGTTTTTAAAAATATAGCGGCAGAGGGGATCGAACCCCCGACCTCCCGGGTATGAACCGGACGCTCTAGCCAGCTGAGCTACGCCGCCATTATGATAATAATATCAATCGGGAAGACAGGATTCGAACCTGCGACACCTTGGTCCCAAACCAAGTACTCTACCAAGCTGAGCTACTTCCCGTATTTATCTTTTAGATATTATTACCAATGCACCCTAGAGGAGTCGAACCTCTAACCGCCTGATTCGTAGTCAGGTACTCTATCCAGTTGAGCTAAGGGTGCTTATTATTAATTTTTTTATGCCGAGGACCGGAATCGAACCGGTACGGTGATCACTCACCGCGGGATTTTAAGTCCCGTGCGTCTGCCAGTTCCGCCACCCCGGCTTGGGTATCTAATGCAAAGCGAACGACGAGGTTCGAACTCGCGACCCCCACCTTGGCAAGGTGATGTTCTACCACTGAACTACGTTCGCAATCTGTTAAATGCCGGCTACATGACTTGAACACGCGACCCTCTGATTACAAATCAGATGCTCTACCAACTGAGCTAAGCCGGCTGATATCAGATTCTTATTGGCATGAATCTGAAAGTTATGCGGATGAAGGGACTTGAACCCCCACGCCGTTAAGCGCTAGATCCTAAATCTAGTGCGTCTGCCAATTCCGCCACATCCGCGTATGACCCGTGCTGGGCTCGAACCAGCGACCCATTGATTAAAAGTCAATTGCTCTACCAACTGAGCTAACGAGTCTTCATACTTTAAGCTTTCGCTTAACGGTCCCGACGGGAATCGAACCCGCGATCTTCGCCGTGACAGGGCGACGTGATAACCGCTACACTACGGGACCTACAAATTGTTTATGGGAGTTAACGGGATCGAACCGCTGACCCTCTGCTTGTAAGGCAGATGCTCTCCCAGCTGAGCTAAACTCCCAAGGGTGGTCGTTTAACTCAGCCAAAGGTGGAAAACTTAGTTTTCCCTCATCCCTCGATTCGAAACACGTTTCGAACTAAGCTAAACTCCCAATTCGCTTGGCGCCTACCATATCTCACAGGGGGCAACCCCCAACTACTTCCGGCGTAACGAGACTTAACTTCTGTGTTCGACATGGGAACAGGTGTATCTCTCGTGCAATAAGCACCAAACTTGTTTGTAATCTTTTCGGCTTACGCCATCTTCGATCACTCAAAATTGAATAATTTCATATAACTTAGAAACAACTTCAAATGTTGCTTGACTCTTATTTTAGGATAAGTCCTCGAGCGATTAGTACTAGTCCGCTACATGTGTCACCACACTTCCACTTCTAGCCTATCTACCTGATCATCTTTCAGGGCTCTTAACCAATAATTGGTGGGAAATCTCATCTTGAGGTGGGCTTCGCACTTAGATGCTTTCAGCGCTTATCCCTTCCCTACATAGCTACCCAGCGATGCTCTTGGCAGAACAACTGGTACACCAGCGGTAAGTCCATCCCGGTCCTCTCGTACTAAGGACAGATCCTCTCAAATTTCCTACGCCCGCGACGGATAGGGACCGAACTGTCTCACGACGTTCTGAACCCAGCTCGCGTGCCGCTTTAATGGGCGAACAGCCCAACCCTTGGGACCGACTACAGCCCCAGGATGCGACGAGCCGACATCGAGGTGCCAAACCTCCCCGTCGATGTGAACTCTTGGGGGAGATAAGCCTGTTATCCCCAGGGTAGCTTTTATCCGTTGAGCGATGGCCCTTCCATGCGGAACCACCGGATCACTAAGCCCGACTTTCGTCCCTGCTCGATTTGTAGATCTCGCAGTCAAGCTCCCTTATACCTTTACACTCTATGAATGATTTCCAACCATTCTGAGGGAACCTTTGGGCGCCTCCGTTACCTTTTAGGAGGCGACCGCCCCAGTCAAACTGCCCGTCAGACACTGTCTCCCACCATGATTAATGGTGCGGGTTAGAGTAGCCATAACACAAGGGTAGTATCCCAACAACGCCTCATCATACACTGGCGTGCATGAATCTTAGGCTCCTACCTATCCTGTACATGTGGTACAGATACTCAATATCAAACTGCAGTAAAGCTCCATGGGGTCTTTCCGTCCTGTCGCGGGTAACCTGCATCTTCACAGGTACTAAAATTTCACCGAGTCTCTCGTTGAGACAGTGCCCAAATCGTTACGCCTTTCGTGCGGGTCGGAACTTACCCGACAAGGAATTTCGCTACCTTAGGACCGTTATAGTTACGGCCGCCGTTTACTGGGGCTTCAATTCATACGCTTCGCTTACGCTAAGCACTCCTCTTAACGCTTCCAGCACCGGGCAGGCGTCACCCCCTATACATCATCTTACGATTTAGCAGAGAGCTGTGTTTTTGATAAACAGTCGCTTGGGCCTATTCACTGCGGCTGACTTAAAGTCAGCGCCCCTTTCTCCCTAAGTTACGGGGCCATTTTGCCGAGTTCCTTAACGAGAGTTCTCTCGCTCACCTGAGGCTACTCGCCTCGACTACCTGTGTCGGTTTGCGGTACGGGTAGATATTATTTAAACGCTAGAAGCTTTTCTCGGCAGTGTGACATCACATACTTCGCGACCTTAGTCGCTTCCCCATCACAGCTCAATGTTAGAAGTACAAGCATTTGACTCATACTACACCTCACTGCTTAGACCAGAATCCATTAACTGGCACATGTTAGCCTACTGCGTCCCTCCATCACTATAATATCTAGTACAGGAATATCAACCTGTTGTCCATCGGATACGCCTTTCGGCCTCTCCTTAGGTCCCGACTAACCCAGGGCGGACGAGCTTCCCCCCTGAAACCTTAGTCTTACGGTGGACAGGATTCTCACCTGTCTTTCGCTACTCATACCGGCATTCTCACTTCTATACGCTCCAGCACTCCTCACGGTATACCTTCGGCGCTGTATAGAACGCTCTCCTACCAATTACTTAAAAAGTAATTCCACAGCTTCGGTAATATGTTTAGCCCCGGTACATTTTCGGCGCAGGGTCACTCGACTAGTGAGCTATTACGCACTCTTTGAATGGTAGCTGCTTCTGAGCTAACATCCTAGTTGTCTGTGCAACCCCACATCCTTTTCCACTTAACATATATTTTGGGACCTTAGCTGGTGGTCTGGGCTGTTTCCCTTTCGACTACGGATCTTAGCACTCGCAGTCTGACTGCCGTACATATGTCATTGGCATTCGGAGTTTATCTGAGATTGGTAATCCGGGATGGACCCCTCACCCAAACAGTGCTCTACCTCCAAGACATTTAAATTACGACGCTAGCCCTAAAGCTATTTCGGAGAGAACCAGCTATCTCCAAGTTCGTTTGGAATTTCTCCGCTATCCACAAGTCATCCAAGCACTTTTCAACGTACTCTGGTTCGGTCCTCCAGTGAGTTTTACCTCACCTTCAACCTGCTCATGGATAGGTCACATGGTTTCGGGTCTACATCATGTTACTAAAGCGCCCTATTAAGACTCGCTTTCGCTACGGCTCCGACTCTTCATCTTAACCTCGCAACATAACGTAACTCGCCGGTTCATTCTACAAAGGCACGCTC